>NZ_JBYFBS010000004.1:0-518395 GCF_057652315.1 Prosthecobacter sp. Pr1
TGCGTTTTGGAGTGCTCCAGTCCTCTGGAGCTTTTCGCATACCCAAGGCACGCGAAAAGCGCCGGAGGTCCGGCGCACTCCAAGACGCTCTCGCGACTCTTGACGTGCGCAGCACCACCTAGATGCGGCCCGTGCCGTATCTTGCTCACATCTCTTGACGACGTGCAGCGTTACTTCTTCGCCCGCACTTCGTTCACAAACTCCTCCATCAAATCCATCGCCTTCGCGATGAGTTCGGGAGCAGTCGCATAGCAGCAGCGCACAAAGCCCTCACCCGCACTGCTGAAAGCACTGCCAGGGACGACGGCCACACTCTTCTTCTCCAGCAGCTGAATGGCGAATTCCTTGCTCGTCAGCCCCGTGCTACGGATCTCCGGAAACACATAGAACGCGCCCCCCGGATTGAAGCAATGCAGCCCCATGCCGTTGAGCCGGCTCACGATGAGATTGCGGCGCTGCTCGTAGCTTTGACGCATGTCCTCATAGGCAGTCTCACCCATCTTGAGCGCTTCGATGCCGGCCATCTGGCTCATGATTGGAGCACACAGCATGCAGTACTGATGAATCTTCATCATCGCCTCACGCAGCGGTGCCGGAGCGCAGGCATAGCCCAGGCGCCAGCCAGTCATGGCAAAGGCCTTGCTGAAGCCGTGCAGCAGAATGGTGCGCTCACGCATGCCCGGAAACTCAACGATGCTCTTGTGCTGACGTCCGTCATAAAGCAGCTCGCTGTAGATCTCATCCGTGAAGACCAGCAGGTCATGCTTCACCGCCAGCGCGGCGATCTTTGCCAGCTCTTCATGCGGCATGATGCCACCTGTGGGATTCGTCGGGAAGTTAAGCGCGATGACTTTCGTCCTCGGCGTGATCGCCTTCTCCACATCCTCCGCCATCAGGGCAAATTCATTCTCCTCACGAGTCTGCACCACCACGGGCACGCCGTAAGCCATCTTGATGCTCGGTGAGTAGCTCACGTAGCACGGCTCATGATAGATCACTTCATCTCCCGGATTCAACACCGCACGAAAGGCGATGTCGAGCGCCTCGGAAACGCCCACCGTCACCAGAATCTCCGTCTTCGGATCATACGTGGTGCGGAAGTGCTTCGTCACATACTCGCTGATGCCGATGCGCAGCGATTCGAGACCGAGGTTCGAGGTGTAGCTCGTCTGGCCTTTTTCCAGCGAGCGGATCACCGCCTCGCGGATCGGCCACGGGGTGGGCTTGTCGGGTTCACCGACGCCGAGCGAAATGACATCGGTACGACCAATGACGAGTTCGAAGAAATCGCGGATACCGGAGCGCGGCAGATCGCGAATGATGTTTGAAATTTTGTTGTCGTATTCCATGGCCTCAGGTTCCTCTCAGATCATGGACTCACTGGCAGGCGCTCTTCATCGCCGCCACCGTTCGCGAGGAACCCGTTTTCCTTGTACGCCTTCAATTCAAAGCGCGTGGCCGTGGACAGCACGCCTCCCAGAGTGCTGAGTTTTTCGGACACAAAAGTCGCCACATCCAGGAGGTCCTTGCCCTCCACGATCACGGCCAGGTCATAGCCGCCGCTCATGAGAAAGCAGTCGCGCACCTGGTCAAATTTCGAAATCCGGCGTGCCAGACGGTCAAAGCCGCCATCACGCTCCGGCGAGATGCGCACCTCGATCAGGGCCGTCACGCGGCGGTCCCCCGCCTTCAGGCGGTCCACCACGGCGCTATAACCCAGGATCGTGCCATCCGCCTCCGCCGCGGCAATGCGGGCGGTGACTTCGGATTCGGCGAGCCCCAGTGCGAGAGCGATCTCTTTGGGGCTGCGGTTGGAGTTATTGCGGAGCAGTTCGATGAGCGGGTCCATATAAGGGGGAGCGACTGTAACGCGAGTCCCCGATTTGAACAGCGGAAAGCAGAATCAACATTGAACATTCAACCCGGCCATGGAACATCCCGGCATGCGCGCCACCGCCATCCAGATCATCGAAAAACTCACCCAGGCCGGTCACAAGGCCCTCCTGGCAGGCGGCTGCGTGCGGGACATGCTGCTGGGGCGCGAGGCCAAAGACTTTGACGTGGCCACCAGCGCCACACCCGAGCAGGTGGTGAAGCTTTTCCCCGGCGCCCAAACCGTGGGCGCCCACTTCGGCGTCGTCATCGTCCGCCTGAACCATGTGCATGTCGAGGTCGCCACCTTTCGCAGCGACGGCAGCTACAGCGACGGCCGCCGCCCGGACAGCGTCACCTACTCCACCCCGGAGCTCGATGCCCAGCGCCGCGATTTCACCATCAACGGCCTCTTCTTCGATCCCCTCACAAACCAGGTCATCGACTACGTCGGCGGCCAGGTGGATCTGCGCATGGGCCTGCTGCGTGCCATCGGCGTCGCCAAAGACCGCTTTGAAGAAGACCACCTCCGCATGCTGCGCGCCGTGCGCTTCGCCACAGTGCTCGGCTTCGACATCGAGCACGCCACCTGGGAGTCCATCTGCGGCCTCGCCCCCAAAATCAAGAGCGTCAGCATCGAGCGCATCCGCGAGGAATTCGTCAAAACAATGCTCCATCCCAATCGCGTGCGCGGCTTCGATCTCCTCGTCAACAGCGGCCTCATGGAGCAGTTCCTCCCCGAGATCCTCGTGCTCCAAGGCTGCGAACAGCCGCCGCAATTTCACCCCGAGGGTGATGTCTTCATCCACACCCGCCTCATGCTCAGCCTCCTGCCGGAGAAGGTCTCGCTGCCGCTGGTGATGAGCGTCCTCCTGCACGACATCGCCAAGCCCGCCACACAAACACTCGACGCCGACACCGGCCGCATCCGCTTCAACGGCCACGACAAACTCGGTGCTGAAAAAACCGGTGAGATCATGCGCCGCATGAAATTCCCCAACGATGTGATCGAACCCACCGTCGTTGCCGTGGAGAACCACATGGTCTTCAAGGACGTCAAAAAGATGCGCATCGCCAAGCTGCGCCGCTTCATGGCCCGCCCCTCCTTCGACGACGAACTCGCCCTGCACCGCGTCGACTGCCTCGGCTCCAACGGCTGGCTGGACAACTACGAGTTCCTCCTCGCCAAGCGCCAAGAACTCGCCAGCGAACCCATGCTCCCGCCGCGCATCATCACCGGCGCCGATCTCATCGCCCAAGGCTGGCACGCCGGCAAAGCCCTCGGCAAACTACTCACCACCCTGCAAACCCTCCAGCTCGAAGGCACCCTCAAGACCAAAGAAGAAGCCCTCGCCTGGGTGGCCCAACACGCGCCGGTGCCGGACGTGTTTGATGCGGTGGAAGAGTAGCCGCTGAAGTACGACAGACACTCCTGTCTGTCGGCCAGCGCTTCGCCAGCACCAACAATCCACGAGTCACCTCTCGCCCCGCTGCTGCAGCGGTCTGCCGGTCAGGAACAACCCGCAGACCCGGGAGATTGCGGTAGCGCTGATCGACAGACAGGAGTGTCTGTCGTACCGCGCCTTTCGCACCCCTGCCACCCTAAACCACCAGCCCCGGCAAACTCGTCCCCGTACTCGATCCAAACTCATTCGTCTCAATCCCCATGCGCTGCAGCATCTGCACGAAGAGATTGCACATCGGCTGATTGTTCTTCGGATCAAACGCCAGGTGCTGGCCATGCTTGAACCCACCCCCCGCAAACACCAGCGGCAGGTTGTGCCAGTCATGGCTGTTGGCATTTCCCAGATTGCTTCCAAAGAGCACCATGGTGTTGTCCAGCAGGCTGCCATTGGCCTCCTTCTTCGCCTTCAGCGAAGTCAGCAGCCCGTTGAACGCCTCAAACTCCGCGCGCTCGATGCGCTGCAGTTGTTCGATCTTCATCGGATCCTGGCCGTGATGCGACAGATTATGGTGCGCCATAGTCACCCCATTGATCAGCGGCACATCCCCCCTGCCCTGCACCAGCACCGTAATCGCCCGCGTGCTGTCCGTTTGCAGCGCCAGTGGGATCAGGTCAAAAAGCAGCTTCATGCGCGCGATCAGATCGGCCTCGTTTTCCACATCCGTCGGCGGCTTCGCATCCACCTTGGGCTTGGGCTTCTGCACCCACGCTTCAGACTTGAGCATTCGCTCCTCCATCTCACGCACGGAGGTGTAGTACTCATCCAGCTTCTCCTTGTCCGCCGCGCCCACACGTTTCTCAAACCGCTTCGCTTCTGCCTGCACCGTGTCCATGATGCTGCGTCCCTCCTTAAGCTTGCGCATCTGGTTGCTGATCTCACCCGGAGTTCCATCGAGGAAGAGCTTGGCGAAAACCTGCGAGGGCTTCGACTGCGCCTGCACCATCACACCACTGCGCGTGTAGCTCTGGCTGCTCTGCCCCGCCGAACTCAGCACCAGCGAAGGATACCGCGTCTCATAGCCGATCTTCTCCGCCACGAACTGATCAATCGACACCGTGTTGCGGAAACCTCCAAGCCCCGGCCCCCGCGCCGAAGTCAGCCACGTCATCTCCGACGTATGCCCGTCCGCCCCGGCCTGATCCGGATGGCAAACGCCCGAAAGCACAGTGAAGTCATCCCGATGATCTTTCAGCGCTTCCAGATACGGCGTCAGCGTGCAGCCACGCCCCGTCTCTTTAGGAAACAACGAAGGCCCGTAAATGCCCAGCGAAGCACAGGCAAAGACCATGCGCTTCGGCGGCGTAGCTGCCGCCGCACTGGACAGTCGCGGCATCATCGCCTCCAGAAACGGCAGGGCCAGCGAGACACCGGAGCCGTGCAGAAAAGCGCGGCGGGAAATGGCAGGGCGTGTGATCATGGGAGGCGGCGATGGGAGTTGAAAAGACCGGATCTGGTGGGATAATGGGAATGAGCTATGACAGCAACCTTGGAAGAACGAGTCGAAGCCCTTGAGCGAAAACTTGCAGAAATGCAGGCGCAGACTTGGTCTTCGCCTCCCGTGAAGAAGGACTGGCGGGCAACTGTCGGGTGGGCCAATAACTCCAAGCTGCATGAGGCCGCCACCAAGGCAGGCGAAGAGTATCGCCGCAGCCAAACCTACGAAAAGGAGATCGAGGCCCGTGGTGGTATTGGACACTAACCACCTGTCTGCATTGAGTCGAGATGGACCTTCTGCCGAACGGCTGACCCAGCGCCTGAATGCCGCACGCGAGGAAGTCACCACCACCGTGGTAAATGTTCAGGAACGCGTCGAAGGTTGGTTGAAAGAAGTCCATTCCACCCCCGATCCGCTTCAGCAGATTGATGCCTATCGTGAATTTTATTGTCTCATTGAAGCCTACGCAGCGTGGACAGTTTTGTCTTGGGATGAAGATGCAGCGAACCTCTCCCACTCGTTTCGCAAGCAAGGCATCCGTATCGGCACCATGGACCTCAAAATAGCCTGCATCGCCATCGCTCACGAAGCGCTTCTCCTCACTCAGAACTCCGTGGACTTTGCCAAGGTGCCTGGGCTGCGGTTTGAAGACTGGTTGGTGGATTAACATGGCTCTTACTTGCTCAAAAACAGCGGAGACTGCACGACGGCATGGACCAGTGAACGCAGCCCCGAGCCATCAGCTTTGGCCTGTTTTGCGATGGCTTCGATCGCGTCGCGATCCGCGAACTGGATACCCGCGCCCGTGCCGTAAGTGACCAGATTCCCGGCCAGCGCACGCATCACTTGATCCTGCTGATCGAGCAGCAGCTTCTTGAATTCCGTGATGCCCTGAAACTTGCGGCCATCCGCCAGCTCGCCGCTGGCATCCACCGGCAGGCCTTCCTTGTACTGCCAGATGTTCTGGCCGCGAAGTTTGCGTTTCACATTCGCCCCTTTCTCATTGGAGCGGTAGTTTTCACGGAAACCGCCAATGACATCAAAGCTCTCCAGCGCAAACCCTGGCGGGTCTATCTGCCGATGGCACGACGCGCAGCTCTCACTGTCACGGTGCTTGGCCAGTTGTTCGCGGATGGTGGTGCTGCCGCGTGTGTCTGGCTCGATGCCCGCCACGTTGCCCGGCGGTGGTGGCGGCGGTTGCCCCAGCAGATGCTTCATCACCCACGCACCACGAATCACCGGCGATGTGACCGTGCCATTCGCCGTGACCTTCAGCACACTGGCCTGCGTCAGCACTCCACCACGCACACTGTCCTTCGGCAATGACACGCGGCGGAATTGCTCACCGGCAATGCCCGGCAACTCGTAATGCTCCGCCAAGCGGTTGTTCACCATGGCAAAATCACTGTGGATGAGATTGCTCACCGGCAGGTTTTGGGTCAGCAGCTCATTAAAAAATGCTTCCGTCTCCGTGACCATGCCCAGCTTCAGCAGCATGTCGTATTCAGGATACAGCTTCGTGTCCGGTGTGGTCGCATCAATGTTGCGCAGCTCCAGCCATTGTCCCACAAAGTTGGTCACGAACGTTGCCGCCTTCGGCCCTTTGAGCAGACGCTCGGTCTGGGCTTTCAGCACCGCCGGTTGACTCAATTTTCCGGCGTCGGCCACCTGCATCAGCTCATCATCGGGCATCGAGCTCGTGAGGAAATACGCCAGCCGCGTGGCCAAAGCGCGATCACTGAGCCTGCCCGGATGCTCTTCCAAAAGCAGGAAGGCAGGTGACGTCAAAATGGCGCGCAAGCCCACGCGCATCGCCTCTTCAAAGGTGCCGCCCGCATCCACCGACTGATTGGCCAGCGCGATATAAGGTGCCGCTTCATCCTGCTCCAACGGCCGCCGAAACGCACGTGCCGCAAAGCCATTCAGTCCGCTGGCAATCGCCTGCTTCACATCCGCAGGCGCAAGTTCATAGCCGAGTTGCTTGCCATCGCGAAACTTCTTCCGCTTGTCTCCCAGCTCGGTCAGCGGCACATCCCCCAGCGCCTTCTTCAGGCTCGCAGGCGGCCACTCAGCGGAGAGCGGCCCCTCCACTTCGATCCACTGCATGGCCAGCCCGGTTCCTTTGAATTCAGCCGCCCCTGCGTTGTAGATGCTCTGCCCTTTTTTATCGCGGCCCACACGGTCGCAGTTGATCACGATGTGCTCTGTGCCATCCAGCCGCGTGGTGAATTCAAACTCACGCGGCTTGTCCGCCGGCAGCTCGCAGTAACTCAGCAGGCGCTTCTGCTTGTAGTTGTTGCTGTAAATCATGAGCGTCAGCGGCTCGCCCTCGCTCTGGAAAGCGTTGCCGGAGATCTTGATGCGGTAGTTGCCCGGACCGGGCAGGCGGCACTGCTTCAGGCCCACCAGGTAGTCCCCCGTGGTGAACATGATGACCTCCTTGTCGTTCTCACGAAACATCACACGGTGCCCGCTCTTCGGATTGGTCTTGTCCGACAAGGTGCCGGGCGGCGTGTCGAGGTTTTTGCGAATCCCCTGCTCGTTTTTGTAGCTGTAGCGCTGGTTGATCCCCACCGGCCTCTTGCTCAGCACGATGGCGGCATCCAGCGCGGCATCAGCGGCCTCCAGATACTTCTCGATTTGAAGCTGCGAAAACCGCAGCCCCTCCGCCACGGTGTCAAAACCATGCAGCGGCGTGTCCTCTGGCAGGATGTGCTTCAGCGGCAGCGAGATGCCCAGCAGGTCATGCACCGTATTCTCATACTCCGTGCGGTTCAGCCGGCGCAGCACCGTGCGTCCGTTCTTCGCCTGCTGCCCCAGTTCATAGTCACGCAGCGGCGTCTTGAGCGCCATCTGAAAGGTCTTCAACGCCCCAGCCTCAGGCCGTTCCTTCTTCGCAGGCGGCATCTCCCCTTTGCTCACGCGATCATAGATCTTCACCCACCGGTCAAAGTTCTTCCGGTCCTCCGGCTTGAACGAGAGCGCTGTCAGATCCAGCCCGCCCTTCTTCACATCGCCATCGTGGCACTCGGTGCAGTGCTGCTCCAAAAAAGGAGTGACAGGCGGCAGCGGTGCGGCACTTGCCGTACTGGCGAGGATCAAAGAAACGAAGAAACGTTGCATGGCTGAGACGAAAGAAAGCACCGATTATTGACGGTTTCGCCATGCATACGCAAGCTTTCCGCTTTGTTTCATCCGCTCCTCCCACAGGAGCCGGTCACTTCGCCTTCTTCTGTTTCTCCCATTCGGCAAGAAAGGCCGCTTCCCTGTCCTCCACGTAGCGGAGATAACCTGCAGGATCGATGAACGGATTCACGTCACTCTTGCCCAGCCGTGCATGCTTCGCCTCCATGCCGTAGTATCCGCCATGGGCTCCTAGAAACAGATCCACTGGCAGTGCCTTCAGCACACGAAAGGTCTTCTCATAATCCGTCGCGATGCCCGGGTAGTTCTTGTTGCCCACCAGCACGTAGCCGGGATTCACATTCGGACTGCCAATGATCACCGCATTCAGCGGCTTGCCGTTGTCCATCACCTGCATCGTCCACGTCGTGCAGCCGGGCGTGTGACCAGGCGTGAGATGCGCCACCAGCACCGCGTCTCCGAGTTTGACCTCTTCGCCGTCCTTCAATCGATGGTCCACCTTGGCAGGCGGAAACTGCGTGTAGTCTCCCTTCCCGATCCGCGGCTTCTTCGCACCGCCGTTTTCCACCGCATCGGCATCCTGCTCCATGACCCAATACTTCGCCCCCGTTTGCTTCACGATCTCCGCGCTGCCTGCACAATGATCCGAATGCGCATGGCTGATGAGCAGGATGCGGATGTCAGTAAATTTAAATCCCAGCTTCTCCACGCTGGCACGGATCAGCGGCACTGATTCCTCCAGGCTGCTGTTGATGAGCACATGCCCCTCCGGAGTCGTGATCAGATAGGAGGCCAGATCACGCGACCCGACATAATACAGATTCCCCGCGATCTTGTGCGGAGGAAACGGCTCCGTCCAGCTCGACGTGTCCTGCGCGGACGCCAAGTTGCAGCCTAGCAGCAGCAGGATGGCGAAAAAAATGTGAGAGCAGAGTGGGTTATTCATGGCTGGCCGTGGTTCCGAGAATCTTCATGCGCTGCTCATTGGTCAGCTTTCGCATCGAGGCAACTTCACGATGAAACGCCTCCAGATCGCCACCTTTTTCCTTCAGCAGCCGTTCAAAGCCGGGCACCATGGTGTAGTAGGTGGCCACCGTGTTGAGTCGTGCATTGTTCCAGAAACTCGGCTCATGATTGATTTTGATCCGGGCTTGGGGACTGACGTCCGCAGCTTCCTTCAGCATGTCTTCAAAGACCCGCTTTTTGGCCAGCCTCTCCGTTTCCACGCTGCGATAAGTGCGGGCATAGACAGCCTTCAGCTTCTCACGCGTGCGCAGCATCAGATGCACGGATTCGCGGTTCTTCTTCAGATGTGCCTCATACTCGCGCAGCCCGCTGAGATTCTTTTTCGAGCGCATCCATCGTCTCACCCCCTCCTGCCCGTTCGCGGTGGCAAAGGCTTCATTGAAATCGGTGTCACCGGGTATGAACACCTTGGCATGCGTCAGTTCATGAAAGATGAGCTCGGCCAGTTCGCCATCGCTGCGATGCAGAAAGGTGTTCAGCACCGGGTCCGCCAGATAGCCCAGCGTTGAATAGGCCTCCACACCGCCCACGAACACATCATACCCTTTTCTCTTGAGCCGTGCCGCTTCCACGGTGGCATCCTTCTCATCAAAAAAACCGCGATACTTCAGGCTGCCCACCAGCGGGTACCACCACTTCTTGCTTTCCGTGGAAAACTCCGGCGCGGCATACACCACCCACACCACGAAGGGCCGCTTGAGGTCGCAGTACTTGCCAAAGCTCTTCGTCGGCAGATGCAGGTCGCTGGCGGCAAAGGCCCGCAGCTCTTCGATCAATTGCAGGCGTTGTTTGACGCGCTCCGCCACGCTCGGATCCGCCAGCGCCTCGGCATTGGGCCGCGATTTGCGCCAGATTTCCGTCTGTCCGCTGATCGCCTGGGTGTAAAACTGCACCGTACTGCATGCGCACAAGCAGAGGAGGGGCAGCAATGCGAACCAGTTGCGTGTTTTCGTCATCCTGCCAGTGTAGACATGCCACCACCAACCGACAAACAGCAATGTCCTTCATCCACGACGATTTTCTTCTCTCCTCCAAGGCCGCCAGCCATCTCTACCACAGCTTTGCCAAGGACGAACCGATCCTGGACTACCATAATCACCTGCCGCCTAAGGACATTGCGGAAAATCGTCAGTTTAAGAACATCTTCGAAATCTGGCTCGAAGGCGATCACTACAAGTGGCGCGCCATGCGCTGCAACGGCGTCCCGGAAGAATTCATCACCGGCAAGGCCAGCCCCCGCGACAAATTCCTCGCCTGGGCCAAGACCGTCCCGCACACCCTGCGCAACCCCCTCTACCACTGGACGCACCTCGAACTGAAGCGCTACTTCGGCATCGACACCCTGCTGGATGAAAAGACCGCCCCCGCCATCTGGGAGCAGACCGAGGCCGCCCTCGCCAAACCGGAGATGAGCGCCTGCGGCATCCTGCGCACGCAAAAAGTGAAGGCCCTCTGCACCACGGACGATCCCATTGACGATCTCGCCCATCATCAAAAGTGCGCTGCCGATGGCTTTGAAGTCGGTGTGTATCCCACCTTCCGCCCGGACAAGGCCCTCGCCGTCCACCTGCCCGAAGCCTGGAATTCTTGGTGCGACAAACTCAGCGCCGCCAGCGGCATCGAAGTCAAGAGCTACGCCGCCCTCCTGGATGCCCTCAAGCAGCGCCACGACTTCTTCCACAGCGTCGGTGGCCGCCTCAGCGACCACGGCCTGAACTACTGCCACGCCAATTTCGTCAGCGATGCCGAGGCCGAGCGCATCTTCCAAAAAGCCCGCAGCGGCACCGCCGCCAGCGCGCAGGAGCAGGATCAGTTTGCCAGCAACATCATGCTCCACGTAGGCCGCCTCAATGCCTCACGCGGCTGGACCATGCAGCTCCACCTCGGCCCCGTGCGCAACAACAACAGCCGCCTCGCCCGCGAGATCGGCGCAGACGTCGGCTGCGACAGCATCGGCGACTGGCCGCAGGCGGAGACGCTCTCCCGCTTCCTCGACCGTCTGGACACCGAAAACGCCCTGCCCAAGACCGTCCTCTACAACGTCAACCCCAACGCCAACTACGTCTTCGGCACCATGGCCGGCAATTTCGCCGACGGCACCACGCCCGGCAAAGTCCAGTTCGGCTCCGCCTGGTGGTTCGTTGATCAAAAAGAAGGCATGGAGTGGCAGATCAATGCCCTCAGCAATCTCGGCCTCCTCAGCCGCTTCATCGGCATGCTCACAGACAGCCGCAGCTTCATGAGCTTCCCCCGCCACGAATACTTCCGCCGCACCCTCTGCAATCTCCTCGGCGCAGACGTGGAAGCCGGCCTCATCCCCAATGATGACGCCCTCGTCGGCACCATGGTGAAGAACATCTGCTACCCCAATGCCAAAGCGTATCTGGGCCTGAAGGTGTCTTGATCCAGTTCATCGCTGCTTGTATCGGCCGCGTGGTTCTCGGTGATCCTCAAAAAGCGCTTGCTTCAACATGTGGGAATACTTCCACTGTTGAAGCCAGTCGTACGCCGCGAACTGGTGGATGCAGATGATCAACCAGAACTCGAACTGGTAGCTGATTTTGGAGCACTTGTGCCGCAGCCGGCGCTGAGCCACCCACGCGCCCGGCCAGCCGCCGGCAAGTTCCAGCAGATGGAGCAGCGTCTCAGGCGTGCGCCATGCCTCCATGCGCGCCTTGCGCTTGTCGCTTCGATAAGCGGCATAGGTGATCAGAGACATGGCACCGACATAGGCCGCCAGAATCCACATTTCCCAGCCCGTCTGCCGCCACGCGTAGGCGGGCAGCGCCAGCAACGCACCCAGGAGACATAGCCTCACCAGACCGACATCCGAGACTTCACGCACCTGCACGGCATTTTGGGCGCACGGGCGGCACTGGGCATCCAGCCCCCAGTTGAAGCGTATCTCCTCACCCACTCTCGGCGTGTGGTGAAACCTGGAAAAATCACGACGATGCAGAAACAGTCGTTTGTCGCCGAACTGCAGCCAGCCAAAGCCCTTGTCCGCATGCCATTCAGCGACTCGGGCAGTGTATTCAGGCTTGCGCGTTTGGGCGGAAATCATTGTGGAGCTCACGGCTATCTGCCCCTGCATTCACCAAAGGGCAAGCCTCTCCATTTGCAGACCGCTTACTCCTTCCACCGCATCAGCAGCAGCGTCAGCACCGCACCGCTGGTCCACAGCAGCCAGCTTTCAGTAACGAGGTAGGAGCAGCCCAGCATCGCCGCCCCAAGGCCCATTTTGACCACCGACCCCACCGACTTCCCATACAGCAAGGCCCCCAGCCCAGTGGCTCCGAAGATCAGGGAGCCAAAAAAGTCAGAGGCGGAAGGCATGGGAATCGAACGAAGGTTCATTCACCAGCCTTGCGCCTCTTTGCACCAGCCAGCCCTCTTAGCAGGACTTGGCATGGAAGGAAAACACATGCAGGAAGGTCCGGGCGATGATCTCCAGATCCAGGTAGAACGACCAGTTCTGGCAGTATTCAATATCCGAAGTCACGCGGTGCTTGATCTCGCTGGCATCATCCACCGGACCCCGATGACCACGCACCTGGGCAAGTCCCGTCACGCCGGGCTTCACCGTGTGGCGCATCGCATACTGGCTGCATTCCATGGCAAACAGCACGTCGTGCTCCGCCATGTGCGGTCGTGGTCCCACCACGGACATATCACCCAGCAGCACGTTCAGGAACTGCGGCATTTCATCAATGCTCAGCTTCCGCATCAGCCCGCCACCGGTAAAGATGCGCGAGTCATTGGCACGAGCCTGCACGCTCTCCTTGCCATGGTTCACCGTCATCGTGCGGAATTTGAAAATCTTAAACATCTGGCCATCCGCACCCGAACGCGACTGCTTGAAAAACAGCGGACCTGGAGAGAACAACCGATGCACGATCCAGACACCAGCGCACAGGAATGGCAGCACCAGCACCACCACCGGCAGGCTGATGGAAATATCCAGCACTCGCTTCAGGAACCGATGCGCAGGGCTGACCAGAGGATGCTTGTGCAGACTGATGAGCTTCATCTGCGAGTATTCCGTGAGCTGCACGGATCCCATGTCCCCGACAATCGGCTGCAGATCCACCGCCAGGTGCGTGCCATGCGATTCTGCAATCACCCGGATTCGCTCCGTGCGGGCGGCATCCGTCGGCAGGCGCCAGATCAGCAGGTTCGGACGCCCATGTTTCAGGGCTTCTTCAAGGCGATGCTCCAGGAAGGACTCATGGCTCGCGTCTGTCTCCATGGCCAGCACATCGCAAAGATGAATGCCCAGCATCGTTTTGTTGGAAAACCACTGCCTCGTCGCTGCCTCACCCTCTTCATCACACACCGCGAGAATGCGCAGCCGGGGTTGAATTTTGGCGCCCAGGACCTGGAGCAGTTTCATAAACAGGATTTTTCCGATCATCAGGCAGGGCCCCAGCGTCAGCACAAACATCAGCAGCAGCTTGCGTGACACATCGTAGTTCCGCCACATGCCCATGTAGATGAACAGAGTCAGCGCCAGGAACAGCACCTGCGCAGCGCAGATGCGCAGCTTGCGGCCGTTCAGCAGCTGAAACATGTAATGACCATCGCGCGACCAGATGAGGGTGTGCAGCAGCAGTCCGATGATGCCCAGCGCCAGAAGCACCCCTTCCTTTGCCGGGGGCGACCATTGCAGGCTGAGCGTGTCTGGTGGCAACAATTGGGATATGACGAACGCTGCGATGTAGGCGCTGGCAACGGAGATTCCATCCACCAACACGAAAAAAGGTGTCCATCCTCGAACTCTTTGGCTTAGGGCGTCTTGCATGTGGAAACTTCCACCGCGCAAACCATAAATTCCAGAATGTGAGGACTTACATTCCAATCAGTAATGCTTTAGGTCACCCTCAGACAAGTGGAAGTCAGTTTCTCACTCCCATGCCCGTGTGCCTTGCTCTTTTGTATCGCGCCTCGATGTGCTGGCGGATGTACTCGTCATCGCGAGCACGCATCCCACCAGGGCAGCAAAGAGGGGCCGGATGGCATTTATCTGCAGCGGGAAATCCACCACGGCATGCAGCAGCACAGAAATAATCGCAGTGGAGAAGCAGATAAGTCCCGCCCGTCGCTCAAAAGACATCCGATAGCGACCGTCCTTTGAAAAAGCCTGTCTCAAGGCATTCACCAGGCGTCTGCCCGGCCACGCCAGCAAAAAAACAAAGAAGCAAGCCCCCGGCCAGCCCCATTCAGCGAAAAATTCAGCATAATCATTGTGCGCATGCCGCCACCGCCCCTCCTGCAACATCGGGTCCAATGGTGTATAGTGTGCAGCCACCCATTCGAAGGTCCCCGGCCCCGTACCTGTCCATCCATAATCGGTGCCGATTTGCAGCGCCATCAGAGCGGCATGCCGTCTGGCTGGATCATCAAAATGACGTTGCGAAAAGTTGTCCCAGCGCCCGAGCATGGCTCCGGCACCGCTCAGCCAAGCGCCAAGTACCAGCAGCCCCACGGCAATGAGGACAAACAAAGCCACTCTCTTCTTACTAAACGGTAAATTTTCGAAATGGGGCCTCCACACCACAACCCCCGCCACAACCAAGAGCACGACCTCAAAAATCAATAAAAAATGGCCCACTTTGGAAATAATCACAAAAACCGCGATGATCTGGACCATCACCGCAACCATTAGGAAGGCCAGTGCCATCTGCTGACGGAAGGTGCGCAGCCCATGATGCAGCAGCAGCAGGCACAGCCACACGCCCACCGGCCACGATAAATTCAAAAAAGCCGCTGTGTTGCCATGGTACCAAAACAACCCAAAAACGAATTTGGGAATGTGCTTCACCTCCCATAGCGCCGAGAGATCTGCTGAAGTTTGAAGCCATAGCCCCGCCACAGCCGTGACAAACCCTCCAAACGTCACCGCCAAGGCTAAAACATACCGGCCCGTTCGCTCAAAGGCAAAATCCAGCGCCACCACCAGCAGCATCAGCGCGGACGTTATAAAAACCATTGCCTGCACTGATATTTCTTGATCCAGTGTCCCAAACGCAAGCCACGGGCTTTTGTCCAGATCGAGAATCGCACCGCTGGCCCGGTCCACCAGCGCATGAGGGAAACTGGTGACCACCCAGCCGTACACGCTGATCAGAAGGGTGATCCACCAGACTGCCTTTTCATGTGGGCGGGGGGATCTCCATTCCAGGATCCTGGCAAGCAACCAGCAAACAAAAGCCGTGCATGCCAGCCACGGAATCAAAGCGTGCGTTGACCCCGGCAGTTTCACATTGGCCCAGGGAAGAATGCAGAGGCACAGCGCCATGGTGGCGAGAGCAAGACTGCGAAGAATGGTTGGAAGCTGATTGATCCACCAGTGTGCCTCCATTCAGGCCGCTAGGTCAAGATTCAGAGAGCTTAACTAAACTAAGACATGCCTTACCGACATCTGAACCGTGAGTGAGTGGAGTTCTTCTAATACCAGCGGATTCTTATGGAAGTTCAGAAACAGGGTGGGGGGAGCACAGACTCAACCAATGGCGGCAGCTTGTTCAGATTTACTCACTGTTCATTACAACATGCCCGCATTAATTATGAAGCTGTCTTTTGACTCTGGTATCTCAAGGGCCAATCATACACGCTTCCTTAGAACGCTCCCGAAAAATCTTCTGCCCGCTAAATTTTTTCCTCAAAACCTAAACACGAGCATTAATCCATGAAAAAACGCATTCTCATCACTGGCGGAGCCGGGTTCCTGGGCTCCCACCTCTGCGAACGCCTGCTGGAACAGGAAAACGAAATCATCTGCGCGGACAACCTCTTCACCGGGCGCAAGCAGAACATCGCCCACCTGATGAGCAATCCAAACTTTGAGTTCATGCGGCATGACATCACCCAGCCGATCAACGTTGAAGTGGATCAAATCTACAACCTCGCCTGCCCCGCCTCGCCTCCCCATTATCAATACAACGCCATCAAGACCATCAAGACCTCGGTGATGGGTGCCATCAATGTCCTTGGCCTCGCACGCCGTCTCCAGGCCCGGGTCTTTCAGGCCTCCACCTCGGAAATTTACGGTGATCCCGAAGTTCACCCGCAGCCGGAAAGCTACTGGGGCCACGTCAACACCATCGGCCCCCGTTCCTGCTATGACGAGGGCAAGCGTGTCGCTGAAACCCTCTTCTTTGACTACCACCGCCAGAACGGCGTGGACATCCGCGTCGTGCGCATCTTCAACACCTACGGTCCACGCATGCTGCCGGATGACGGCCGCGTCGTCTCCAACTTCATTGTCCAGGCCCTCAAAGGCAACGACATCACCATCTATGGCGACGGCCAGCAGACCCGCAGCTTCTGCTATGTCGATGATTTGATCAGCGGCTTCATCAAGTTCATGGAAACCGACGACTTCACCGGCCCCGTCAACATCGGCAATCCCGGCGAATTCACCATGCTGGCCCTCGCCGAGCAGGTGCTCGCCAAAGTGGACGGCAAATCCAAAATCGTCTTCCGCCCCTTGCCCGCAGATGATCCCAAGCAGCGCCAGCCGGACATCACTCTCGCTAAACAGCGCCTCGGCTGGGAACCTAAAATCCCGTTGTCTGAAGGACTCGACCGCACCATTGCTTACTTCGCCCAACTGCTCGCAGGCCCGGTGGCCAAGCAACCTCGGCCGATGAAGGCCCCGTTAAAAAAACTGACCCTTAACTGATTTACCTGTTCTAAAAACCCTATGAGAATTTGTTGCATCGGTGCCGGCTATGTCGGCGGACCCACCATGGCGATGATCGCCGCCAAATGCCCTCACATCCGCGTCGATGTGGTGGACCTCAATGCCGAGCGTATCGCCGCTTGGAACTCCGACGAACTCCCCGTCTATGAGCCAGGACTCGATGACCTCGTGCGCGGCTCCCGTGGGAAAAATCTGTTCTTCTCCACCGAAGTCAAAACCAGCATCCAGGCAGCCGACATCATCTTTGTGAGCGTGAACACTCCCACCAAGACCTTCGGAGTCGGAGCTCACAAAGCGGCGGATCTGCGCTTCATCGAAGCCGTGGCCCGCACCATCGCCGAAGTCGCTGATTCAGCGAAAATCATCGTCGAAAAAAGCACCATCCCGGTGCGCACCGCTGAGGCCATCAAGACGATTTTGGCCTCCAGTGAGAAAGGCTTGAAACATCAGGTGCTCTCCAATCCGGAGTTCCTCGCTGAAGGCACCGCGGTGGTTGACCTCACCAGCCCTGACCGCATCCTCATCGGCGGTGAGCAGACCGAAGGTGGGCTGGCCGCCATTGAGGCACTCGTCAGCGTTTATGCCAACTGGGTGCCGCGCGAGCGCATCCTCACCACGAACCTTTGGTCCTCCGAGCTGTCCAAGCTCGTCGCCAACGCCTTCCTGGCTCAGCGCATCTCCTCCATCAACAGCATCTCCGCGCTTTGTGAAAAGACCGGCGCAGATGTGGATGAAGTCGCCCGCGCCATTGGCTCCGACTCACGCATCGGGCCAAAATTCCTCAAGGCTTCCGTCGGCTTCGGCGGCTCCTGCTTCCAGAAAGACGTGCTCAATCTCGTCTACCTCTGCGGTCACTTCGGACTTCCGGAAGTCGCCGCCTATTGGGATCAGGTCATCATCATGAACGACTGGCAGAAGCATCGCTTCGCCGAGCGCGTGCTCCGCACCCTCTTCAACACCGTCACCGGCAAACGCATCGGCGTCCTGGGTTTCGCCTTCAAGAAGGACACCAACGACACCCGCGAATCAGCCGCCATCTTCGTCTGCCAGGATCTCATCGAGGAGCGCGCCAAGCTCTCCATCTACGATCCAAAGGTCGGCTCAGTCCAGATGTGCAAAGATCTCGGCATCGAAGGAGATCATCCGAATGTGGAGTTCGCCACCAGCGCCGCACAGGCAGCTGCTGGAGCGCACGCTCTTCTGGTGCTCACCGAGTGGGATGAGTTCCGCCAGCTCGACTTTGAAGCCATCTATCAGTCCATGGTGAAACCCGCCTGGATTTTCGACGGCCGCAGCCTCCTGGACCACAAGAAGCTCCGTCAGATCGGCTTCAAGGTTTACAGCATCGGCAAGCCGCTGCCTCAAGAAGTGACAGAATAAAAAGTGCGCCGGCCCGCACAGGGCCGGCAGCAGCAGCTTCCAAAGATGGAAGCCGCGTAAAGATCGTTGCAAACGCCCAGGCAGGACAAAAATCTGCCTGCCTGGGAAGCAACTTTGAGACTTTGAGTCAATGAACCAAGTCCTCTCCAAGATTGGCCAGGTAAAGGCCAACATCGACATCTCCGGCGCTGCCTCCGCGCGCTCCGCCAGTCTGCTCTGTGAACTGGTCGAACTGCAGCTCATGCAGAATGTGAAGTATCAGCTGCCGCAGTCCCTGATGCCCTTCCGCCAGAAAATCTTCTCGCACTATGGCCAGGACGGCATCCTCGCAGAAATCCTCCGCCGCATTGGCGATGGCAGCAGACGCTTCGTCGAAATCGTTGCATCTCCTGCACAGAACAACACCAACCTGCTGCTCCTCAAAGGCTGGCGCGGCCTGTGGATCGATGCTGGGCTGGCCAAAGATGAAAGCCTTTCCACAAACCTTCAAATCCTGCTGCGTGAGGGCAAATTGAAAATCAGCCGCAAGCTCGTGAACCGTGACAACGGCCGCACGCTTCTCTCGAGCCGGGGATTCGCCGAGGATCTTGATCTCATCAGCATCGGCATCGACTACAACACTCATCACATCTTCACTGAGCTCCTGTCGCTCCAGCCGCGCGTGTTCAGCGTCGCCTACAACGGCATGCTGCCGCCCGATCTCGACTGGGCCGCTCCTTATGATGCGAAAGCCGTGTGGGACGGCTCCACCTTGTACGGAGCCACGCTCGGAACCCTCAGCGCCGCAGCCGAGGCAGGCGGTTATTCACTGGTCGGGTGCGAGCTCTCCGGCACCAATGCCTTCTTCGTGCGTCATGATTTGCTCCAAGGTCAATTTTTGCGGCCTGGAGATGCGATGTTCCACTGGGAACCACTGCGCATGCACCTTGGCCAGATGCAGCGGCTTCGCAGCGCGATGCCACTGCCGGCATGATTGGAAACCGGGTCGTATGAAAATCGCCATCGCATCCCATGTGCATCCGACCGCCGTCGGTGGTCTCGCCGCCTATCAACGCGAACTCGTCGCCGGTCTGCAAAGCTTCAGCCGCATCAACGGAGAGTCACTCAGCGTGCAGCAACTGCAGATGAATCAGGATGACAACAGTGCTGACTTGAAACGGTCCCGCTGGGTCAGCCAGTTCGCCTCTCGTGGCCCGCTGCTCCGTCTCGCAGACAGTCTGAACCGTGTGATGCACCATCACCCGTCCTGGACCTTGGCCGTCAATACAGCGGATGTCCTGCACTTCATCGGCACAGGCTCGGAAATCACAGGGCATCCGCTCTGGCGCGAAGCACGTGAGGCGGAGGTCCCCTTCACCGTCTGGCCCGCATTGCATCCGGAAAATTGCGCCGAGGAAGCTTTCGACCTGCAGCTTTATCAAGAAGCAGAAGCCGTCTTTTGCCAGTCTGATCATGAGCGCGAACTCCTCATCACAAAAGGCGTCGCTGCCAGCAGACTGATCCGCTGTGGTCTGCCGCCGATGTGCCATCCGAACGGCACCGGCACACGCCTCCGCTCCAAGCTCGGCATCGGCATGCGTCCTGTCGTGCTGTTTGTGGGTCGGCGTGATGAAGGGAAAGGTTACCCGGCCCTGCTTGAAGCCTGGCCGCTGGTGATGCGCCAATGCCCGGATGCCGTGCTGCTCCTCGCCGGACCTGGCGACGCAGATGAATCCAGACTCGCCAAAATTTCGCCTGAGAGCGTTCGCGATCTCGGCTGCCCATCGGAACAGGACAAGGCAGACGCCTACGCTGCATGCGACGTCTTTTGCCTTCCTTCAGCCTGCGAATCCTTCGGGATTGTATATGTGGAGGCCTGGTCCTACGGCAGACCAGTCATTTGTGGAACCGCTCCAGCAAGCCGTGAACTTGTGGAGCATGATGTCACAGGTGTGTGGGCTGATCAACAGCCGCAGCCATTGTCTCATAGCCTGCTGCGGCTGTTGATGCACCCGGACCAGCGCCACCGCATCGGCCTCGCAGGCCTGCGGCATCAGCTGATGAATTTCACGACCGAACAAATGATCGGCGACCACCTGAAGGCATGGAAGATCACGGCCCCCAAGTACTGAGCATGGAAGCCTCCGCGGAAACAACCAACGCACCAGGCCAGGGCCTGCGCCTGCCATTGCTGAAAGGTGTGTGCATGCATCAGGTCCGCCGCATCGTGGGTCTGATCGCATCATATGCTTCGCTCAGCATCCTCAGTCGCGTCGTGCAGATGATCACGGCGTTTCTCGTCGTGCGCTCGCTTGCCAAAACTGAGTACGCCTGGTACTCGCTGGCAAACAATCTCGTCGGTGCCCTCGTGATCTTTACTGTCACCGGCATTGGCTCAGGCCTCATGCCGCTCGCGGGTGAAGTCGCACATGATCCGCTGAAGCTGGGATCCGTGCTGGCCTCGGCGCGTCGTTTCCGCGCCGCCC
This sequence comes from Prosthecobacter sp. Pr1, assembly GCF_057652315.1. Taxonomy (NCBI): domain Bacteria; kingdom Pseudomonadati; phylum Verrucomicrobiota; class Verrucomicrobiia; order Verrucomicrobiales; family Verrucomicrobiaceae; genus Prosthecobacter; species Prosthecobacter sp. Pr1. Next base: position 20,494 of record NZ_JBYFBS010000004.1, read on the forward strand.
TGCTGTTCTTCGGTTCGCTCATTGGGCTTCCTGTCTTCATCCACCTCCTTCTGCGCAGTGGCTGCCCGCCGCTGAGCATTGCCCTGCTGGTCGGCTCCGCCATCGTCTCCCTCATGGTGAGCATCAGCACTCAGATGATCGCCACGCCGCTGAGCCTGGCACGCCGCTATAACATCCCTCAGTGGGAGAACATCCTGAGTTCCGCTCTGCGGCTGGTGTGCATTGTCTCTCTCGTCTTCGCGGGATTTGCGGACGCTGTCACGGTGATGCTCATCACCGTGCTCGCTCCACTTCCCACCGTGTGTGGCTGGATGCTGCCCAAGGCGCGCGAACACGCCGCCTTCGGGCAGCCGGCCGATCCCGCCGCCACACAGCGCCTGAAGAAGTACTTCATCATCGGCCTGCCTGCCAACATCACTCATCTGTTCGAGGCCCAGGTCGCCCTGTTCATTGTAGGCTGGCTGGGCAACATCGACAAAGTCGCTGATCTCGGGGCCATCTGCCGTGTGGCATTGATTCTGCAGATTCCACTGGCGGTCGCCTCTGGCATCATGCTGCCACGCATGTCCACGGAAAAAAACATTCAGCGCCTGTGGAAGATGTGGACAGGCAGCAGTCTTCTTTCCGTGGTCATTGGCGTCGTCATCGTGGCCTGCGGCTGGCTGCTGCGCCATCAGCTCCTCTTCCTTCTCGGCCCTGGATACGCAGGACTGGAAAACGAGCTCGTCCTCTATCTCGGCTTTCAGGCTTTCTCGTTCTTCGCCACCGTGACCACCATACCGATTCAGGCCAAAGGCTGGGTCCGCCACTCATGGGTGCGCCCAATCGCGGTCTTTGGCTCCCAGGCTTTGGCCGCATTCGTGCTGGATCTTTCCACCGTCAGCGGTGCCATCGGCCTCATGTGGGCGGGCTCCTTGGGCAACATGCTTTTGGACTCCTTCCTGCTCTTCAATGGCTGGCGTGGACGCGCCAGCATCTGACCCACTCCGTCGGAAATATTTAATCCCCGGTTCAATCATGCGCATTGGATTCAACGCTTCTCTCTTTGGTTCCCCCGAAATCCGTGGCTGGACTCGCTACGGTCTCAACCTGATCAACGCGCTCGACCGCGAAGGCCACGAGATCACACTTTTCACGCCCTACGCCATCAACCAGGAGATCACCTCGCGGTTGTCTCCAGGCGTCCGGATCGTCCACACCCAGACCCCGCGCTACTGGCGCTGGCTGTCCATGGACCTGCCCAAGCTGCTGAAGCGTGAGAAGATCGAACTCTTTCACACGCCTCATCACTTCGGACTGCCGCTCAACTCCCCCTGTCCCACGGTCGTGACCATCCATGACGCGATCGAAATGCAGGACCGCAAAATGCGCTTCTCTGATCTGCGGCAGATGAGAGTGCTGCCAAACAAGATGGACCATTGGCTGACTGAAAAGGTGGCGCACCAGGTGATCACAGTCAGCCAGTACAGCCATGACCGCATTGTGGAGCAGCGTCCGCATTGGCGTGGCCGGGTGCAGGTCATTCCCAATGCCGCCGATCCGCTCTTCAGCCCTTCCTTCACCCCGCTGCCGCAGGAGATTCAGGACAAGTTGAATGAGGCACCTTACTTCTTCTATGTCGGCGGGTTTGAGCAGCGCAAAAATGTTCCCTTCATGCTGAAGGCCTTCGCTGAATCGAATCTGGACAGCACTCGGTTGGTGATGGCAGGCGGCATCGCCACACACGAGTCCACTTTGCAGCCCCTTATCAAGGAGCTGAATCTGGAATCACGCTGCCTGCTGCTGGGACGCGTCGACGATGCCTGGCTCCCGGGCCTTTACGCCGGTGCCCTGGCCTTTGTTTACCCCAGCCTTTACGAAGGCTTCGGCCTGCAGATTTGTGAAGCCTTCGCGATGGGCTGCCCGGTGATCGCCGCAGATGCCACCAGCCTTCCCGAGGTGCTCGGCCCAGGAGGCGAGACCTTCAAACTCGACACCACGCAGCAGTTGGCCGGACTCATGAAGCGCATCGCCTGTGACGAGTCCTATCGTGATGATTTGAAAAAGCGCGCAGTGACGCGCTCCGCGACTTTTAGCTGGGACGAAACAGCGCGGCTCACCGCACGAGTCTACTCGAAAATCCTCTCCCAGAACTGAACCATGAAGCTGAAGTACGTCTTCCCTGAGCCTCCCCTTCCCTTCCTGGGAGCCGCCGCACGACTCTCCCATCTCCTCCTTTCGGAGGCCATCCGCCGTGGTGTGGATGTCGAAGCCTTCATCGAGTACTTCGATGAAAAAGACGCCATCGCGATGCGCGAGATGTTCAATGCACCGAACTGCAAGCTGCGCCTCTTCTGCGCCAAATCAGTGCCCAAAACTTTCCTGCGCACCACCCGCAGCCTCTTCTGGCAGGGAGCCTTTCTCTATGACGCAGCCTTCATGGCGGCCCTTGACGAATCCATGCGCGATCCCGAAGCCGTGCTGCATCTGGAAACACATTCCGCCTGCTGGCCCGGCCTCAAACACCTCGACCGCACCGTTCTCAATCTGCATTACCTGCTGAACGCCGACATGCGTTCGGAAAAGCATCATGGACTGCGGGTGAAATGGAATCTCAATCGCGAGCGCCAGATGCTCAAGACCTTCAAATACATGGCCGCTGTGACCCCGGCGCTTGCAGAAGAAGTATCGTTGATCAACCCAGCAGCACAGCTTCACCCCGTTCAATTTGGGCTCGATTTGTCCGGCTACCCGTATGCTGCGCCATCAGCCTCGGAAGGGCGGGCATTGAACATCGGCATGATCGGCAGCTATGCCTGGGCTCCCACCCGTGCCGCCGCACGTCATTTTCTGAAGCTCTGGCCCCGCATCAAGCAGGCGGTGAAGGACGCAAGACTCTTCCTCGTCGGCCGTGGTGCTGAACGCATCCTTGGAGAGGATGCCCGGGCCGCCGATCCTGAAGCCCACGTCGTTCAAAACGTGCCGGACATCATTCCCTACTTCCGAGAACTCGACTGCATGGTCTATGCGCCTGAACATGCCTCGGGAATCAAAGTGAAGGTGCTCGAAGCCTTTGCACTCGGCGTGCCGGTGGTCACCAACCAGCACGGCATCGACGGCATCCCGGTCCGCCATCGCGAACATTGCATCGTCTGCAGCACCGACGCGGAGCTTGTCGAGGGCGTGCGTTATCTCACCGAAAACCCCGAGGCGAAAAGACAGATGACCCAAGCGGCAAGGAAGCTCGTCGAGGAAATCTGCGCGCCATCAAACGTCTTCGACCAATGGCTCGCCGTCTATGCGCAGATGAACTCACGCAAAGCGTGCGAGAATGCAAAGCAACACATGCCGGGCGCAGCGGCATCGCCCACGGGGCTCGCTGTGACTTGAATCAGCAGTCACGGCACGTTCACACTTTTAACCTCAAGCCATTCCCACATAATGAGCTCCCATCTACAAGACACTGCGGATTGTCAGTTCGCTCTGGAAGCTTGCATTCCAGCCGGGGCGGCAATCACCGCTGCTCCGGCCAGCGCGGCCCTGACTTCCCGCCTGCCATCGCTAGATGGCTGGCGTGCCCTCAGCATTCTGATCGTCCTCGGCGAGCATAACATCCACACCAAAGCATTTCCCGAAGAGCATCGTCATCTCTTCACCCAGTTGTTTGACGGGCAGCTGGGAGTGCGGTTTTTCTTCATGATCTCAGGGTTTCTCATCACATGGCTGATGCTCGGCGAGGAGCACCGTACAGGCACCGTGAGACTGAAGAATTTTTATGCACGTCGGGCCCTTCGCATCCTTCCTGTGTATCTGGTCTTTCTTGGGGTGCTGGCTGCTCTCCAGGCCTTCACCCCCTTCCACCAGAGCGCCAGCGCCTGGTTCGGCAACCTCACTTTCACGCGCAACTTTTTCTACGATCACTTCACCAGCAACCACCTCTGGTCCCTGTCGGTCGAGGAACAGTTCTACCTCGTGTGGCCCGCTCTCTTCATCTACGCCAAGCCGCAGTCGAGCTTGAAAAAATGCCTCTCGCTGGTGGTAACGACAATCGTGCTGGCGATGAGCGTCCGCTATTTCTTCAGCTTATGGGATCCAGCCTCCATTGACAAAATGAACCGGATGCAGCGGGCAATGATCGGTCCGTGGTCGTTCTTTAGCAATGCTGACACTCTCGCTATTGGCAGCGTTTTTGCCGTGCTGCTGGCTCGGCAACGTGAACTGATCAGCGAATTCCTGAGCACACGCCCACTGCTGGTTCCCGGCTGCGGCCTGTTTTTGCTCTTCGCTCCGGTGCTGCTTCATCTTGAAATCCTGCAGACCATCCCCGATTTCGCCCATCTTTGTCAGAAGGTGGATGTCGTCACCGGACGGTCCCTGCAGTCCCTGGGCTTCGCGCTGCTGATGATGCAAAGCGTCGTAGTGCCACGGCTTCCGATCTACCGCATTCTGAATCTTGGCCCGGTCATGCAACTCGGCGTGCTCTCCTATTCCATCTACATCTGGCAGCAGCTCTTCTGCACCAAGCCGGAAAGCTACGGTATTCCCGACGCCTGGTGGAACACCTACCCCCTCTGGCTGGCACCAGCACTGCTGGTGGCCGTGGTGTCTTACTACGGACTGGAGCGACCGCTGCTGAACCTGCGCCATCGCTTCCGATGAGTTCATCCTTCTTCACCCTCATTCCCACCCACAACCATGGCACATGAAATCTCAGCTCTGATCATCTGCAGTGACCGCCTCGAGGAAGTCACCCGTTGTCTGGCAAGCCTCTCCAAACTAGGCGATCAGTTGCACGAGGTGCTGCTGCTCAAAAACGCCCCGAAGCAACCCTGGCGGGACAACTGCTTCGATTCCGTGCCTGCCGGAGTTCGCAACCGCCTGCAGATCATTTCCACAGACAAGCAGGTCTTTCCCACCACCGGCCGCAACATGCTGGCGGCGCAGGCCACGGGCTCTGTTTACTTGTTCCTCGATGACGATTCCCTCGTGCTTGAGCGCAAGGGCATTGAAGACGGCCTCCACATCCTGAAAAACGAACCGACCATCGGTTCGATCGCCTACCCGCAGTCCACTGAAGATGGAAAACTGGGGCCCTACATGCAGCCGGCGCCGGTGGAGCACCCATGCTTCACCTGCGGCTTCATGACCTGCGCTGCACTGACTCGCGCAAATGTGTATCATCAGATCGGCGGTTTCCAAGATCTGCTGCAAATGGCGCACGAGGAGAACGAATTCTGCAAACGTCAGTGGGATGCGGGCTTCGCCGTTCTCTATCTTCCAGAGCGCTGCATCTGCCACAACCCCAGCCCCAATGCGCGCAACAGCCGCCAGCGTGCCAAACTGAACGCTCGCAACATCTGGTATCAGGCTGTGCTGCATGAACCAATCTGGATGCTCACGCTCAGCTTCGGACCGCGCGTCCTGCAAGGCGCGCGCTATCTCCGCCAGGCGAACGACTGGACCGATGGAGACTGGCAGCCGCTGCTCAAGGAGGCACTGGCTGACCTGTGCCGTGACCTGCCGCTCCTCTGGAAAGCACGCAAGCCACTCAAGCTGCGCACCATCCGCCGCTGGCAGCACATGAAGAAGCATTTCCCGCCTTTTAACACCACCTCCGCCAAATCAAGCCCTTCGAATTCACCCTCCACCCTCATCGAATATGCCCACTGCTAACACTGTTGTTATTGGAGCCATCAATCATCACGAATGGCCCGTGGTCGCGCCATGGATTCGCTCCCTGCGCGGCACAGGCTTTGACGGCCGTGTCGTTCTGGTGGCCTACGAAGACATCAGCGACCACGTCATTGACGCCATGCGTCGTCAAAACGTGGATGTTCGGCGCGCAAAAATGGAAATCTCCGTCAATCGCGGACGCTTCAAGGACTTTGAAACCATCCTGGCCGAGATGCCTCCTGAGACGCTGGTCATTGCCACGGATGTGCGAGATGTGGTGTTTCAAAGCAATCCTTCGCAACTGTCTGAACTTCTCAAGCCTGCCGAGGGTCTCGACATCGCCGTCAGTTCCGAAGGCTGGCGCTACTGCGATTCGGAATGGAATCTGAGCACGTTGCGGAAAGTTTTCCCCAGCTATGAAACCTCGATGCATGGTGAGGAAGTGTACTGCTCCGGAGTGATCGTCGGCACTGCTGGTGCACTGAAGCAGATGTGCGCCAGAATCTGGGAGATCAGCCGCACGGCCCCTAGCTTTAATGGCGATCAGGTGGCGATGAACATCATTTTGCGTGAACCTGCTTTCGCACATCGCGTCAATCGTCTGGATGTGCGCGATGGCAGAGTTTTTCACGCACGTGCAACGTGGCTCCGCCGCATGCAGGGAGGTTCCGTGACTGGTGAGCCTGTGTTCTCGCTGCTCACCGGCATGGCCCGTCGTGCAGACGGCAGCCTGGTGAGCGTGCTGCACCAGTACACGGAGAGCAAATGGGAGCGTCTGCGTGTCTTGATGCGCTACGACAGCCTCTGGATTGGAATCTGGTACCGGCTGACGCAGCGGTTCCGCTCTTCGGCGAACGACAATGTCTACTGGAAGACCAAGCCTGCCACCTGACTTTTCGTGTGTCGGATCCGGCAATCCAAACAATAAAAATCACCCGTTCTGCAACACTCCATGAGCCCGACAACACTTGCCGAACCACTGGACTTTCCGCCCCAGGCAGAAAAGGCCATCAGAAGCCATGCGGCGCCGGTGGCGGCCAGAGACGCGATTCTGACGCGCCTGCCATCACTGGACGGCTGGCGTGCGCTCAGCATCGTTCTCGTGCTCGGCGCCCACACTGCACTGACCACTGGTTTTCCGGAGCGGCTGGCGAAACCTTTCCATCATCTGTTCGACGGTCATCTCGGCGTGCGGTTTTTCTTCGTGGTCTCAGGACTGCTCATCACCTGGCTGATGCTGGATGAGGAACGCAAGACGCAGAAGGTGAACCTGCGCAACTTTTACGCCCGGCGTGCGCTGCGCATTCTGCCGGTTTATGTGGCGTTCCTGATTGTGGCGGGTGTCATCCAGTATTTCACCATCTGTGACCATGATCTTACAACATGGATCGCCAACCTGACCTTCACGCGCGATTTCTACCCGGGTGGAAACAACCTCAGCAACCATTTCTGGTCCCTCGCTGTGGAGGAGCAGTTTTATCTGATCTGGCCGTTTCTGTTTGTTTCGCTGGCTCCGGCAGTGCGCACGCGGATCATGCCTTTTTTAGTAGTGGCCGCCATCGTGGTGGCCTTCATCAACCGCTGCTTGTGGCAGTTTCCCTTATCGGAGTCACCGCTGTGGAGAAATCTGTTCCATGAGTGGTCCTTCTTCAACAATGTGGACTCGCTGGCGATCGGCTGCATGGCGGCCATCTGGCTGGCTGCGGACGAGCGCGGGCTGCGATCATTTCTCACCTCACGGCCACGTCTGGTGATCGCAGCCAGCGTGCTCATGCTGGTGGAGCCGTATGTCATGCACTGGATCACCGACCGTGCCTGGATGCCGGCTGGGCTGAAGAGCCTCGGCTGGGCAAGTTGGGCGGGTCTGGGCCGGACCTTTCAGTCCTTCGGCTTCGTTGCTCTGGCATTGCAAAGCATCATGCTGCCTTCGTGGGGCCTCTACCGTTGTCTCAACTGGCGCCCGGTGGCCGCGCTCGGCATGCTCTCCTACTCCATCTACGTCTGGCAAAACCTCTTCTGCGCGAAGCCTGAAAAGTTCGGCCTCACTGATCCCTGGTGGATGACCTACCCGATGTGGCTGGTCCCCACCTTCGCGGCCGCCATCCTCTCCTATCACTTCCTGGAGAAACCTTTTTTCAAGCTACGTCACCACTTCCGCTGATACACCGGCGGCGCAATCCCCCCTGTCAATCACCCTCATAAACAAAACAAACGAACATGAACACACTCAAAAAATCAGTCAGACCCGGACTCCGCCACTGGTGCCTTAACACCCACCCCAAAGAAATTGGAGCATGCGTGAAATGGGCGCTGCGCACCCGCCGGGTGGAAACGCAGATCGAAGACAACGGCGTCAAACTCTGGCTGGATCCCATCAGCCCGCTGGCGGATGCCCTGGCACAAGGCAAGTATGAAGAGAAGCTGGAAGAGTGGCTCAGATCCACTCTCGACTCCACCGGCACCTTTCTGGATGTGGGGGCGAATGAAGGCTACTTCTCCATGTTTGCCGCCACCACTCTGAAGGCTGCACGAGTGGTCTGCGTGGAGCCCAACGCGGCGCTGTGGCCTGTGATCCTGCGCAATGTGCAGCTTAACCGCAGCAGCACCTGCACACTGGCTCCCTTCGCCATTGGTGATTTCGAGGGCAGTGCGAACTTTGTCGTCCAGCCCTCCACCAACAGCGGTGCCTCTTCGCTGTGCACACGCCCGAGCCGGCTTGACCGTTTCCGCGAACGCCGCAGTGTACCGGTGGTCACGCTGGACTGGCTGATCGAGTCCAACGGCCTGAAGGAAGTCTCCGCCATCAAGGTGGATGTGGAAGGTTTCGATGAGAAGGTCATCGCAGGCGCACGGGAAAGCCTGAAACGCCGCATCATCAAATCCATCGCGATCGAGATGCACAACACGTCGGAAAGAACGCTGGAAAAGGCTGCCGACGACATCCGCAAGATGATGGCAGAAGCAGGCTACACTGAGAGACCGTCGGACAATTTCCGCTGGATCTACTTTGACCGGCCCGCCGCCTGATATCCTCCACATCAAACTTCCTTCAGACCCTTGCAGCCATGAAATCCAACGATAGCAACGACCGTTTCCCGCAACTTGATGGACTTCGTGGCCTGCTGGCTGTCTATGTGGCGTTCCACCATCTCATCATGTTTTGCGGCATTCCCTTTCTGGGCGTTGCCGCCCTGCTGGGACGCGGTGAAAAGGCCGTGCATGTTTTCATCATCCTAAGCGGCTTTGTGATTTTCCATCTGCTTCATAAATCCGGCATAGGGTGGTGGACATTCATGGTCCGCCGCTTTTTCCGCCTGTGGCCCCTGCTCGCCGTGGCGGTCATCCTTGCTTCATTCGTGGCACCGCTTGAAGTCCAGGTCTGGCAGCATGGCCCGCCGGAAACCGCCTATCGGCAGGAACGCATCATCCATTTCATGGATCACCCCGCTGCGTTTCTGACATCCACCCTGATGATCGTTCATGGGATGATTCCTGAGTTTTGGCTCCCGAACGCGCATGCAAACATTCTGCCACCGGCCTGGAGCATCGGTCTTGAATGGCAGTTCTATCTCATCGCGCCCCTCTGTCTATGGATGGCACGCAGCGGCAGGACGTGGCTCCTGGTTCTTGGCATCTTTGTGCTGGCGCTGGGGGCGGCTGGTGGCGAGCGCTGGAAGGCATGGAATGATGCCTTTCTGCCTGCCTACACCGGCTACTTTGCCATCGGTGCCTTTTGTCATGCCGCGTGGTGCCAGATGCAAAAAAACATGACCTCCGCCACGGTCGGAACCGTGGCATTCATGCTGGCGGCCATCGTCTGGTCCAAGGACACAGCGCTCATCTTATGGTCCTTCGCCCTGTTGTCCGCCCTGCCTGCCGGTCACGCCTTTGATGCGCTCATCCGGCCGCTGCGGAGTCTTCTCGCCAGCCGCTGGCTGGTCTGGATTGGTGACAGGTCGTACAGCATCTACCTGCTCCATTGGCCGCTCATGATGGTGTGTGTCTGGTGTTTGCAGGACGCCGCATGGGCTGCCCATTCGAAGTGGGCCTTGTTTGCGGTTTCAAGTCTCGTCGCGGCTCCGGTGGTGCTGATCGCGAGTCATCTGACCTACACCTTTGTGGAACTGCCGTTCATCCAACTCTCGCGCAAACTGACGCGGCGTCCTGCGGCCATTGCGGGTGCCGCGATCACGACAGCCTAGAAGCAGACTCGCACCGGGCAAATCACTCTCGAACCCCATGAAAATCGCCGTCAGCGGATATGTCTCAGCCCAGGAGGGCAGCGTGGCTTCGGCCAATGCGCTGCTGCTTCGTTCACTTCTTGAAGACGGGCACGAGGTGGACTTCTTTTCGAAGCCCTCGTTTGTCGATCCCCGCCCCTGCGTGGGCGAGCATGAGCGTTTCCGCTTTGTCTGCACTGACAACGTGGGCCCGGACCGCTTCCGCGCCAGGGTGCAGAAGGTGCCGGCTCTGGGCTTCATGGCCTGCCGTGTGGACTGCGCCACCTATGAGCGTCTGCTGCTGAAAAAGATGCGCCAGCAGCATGCCACACGCCATTATGACCTCTGCCTCTGGCTCGGTGACTATGCCCCGGGCCGTGTGAGGAATCTGCCGATGATCAGCTTTGCCCAAGGCCCGCCCGGTACGGATGCGCGGTCCATTGTGTCCCGCTTTGCTGAGATCAAGAAACTCGCAGGCCCGCGCAAGGCGCTGCAATGGCTGATGCTGGCGCGCATCCGCCTGTCGTCCATCGGCCTGCCAGGATTGAAGTACTCGGACCACATCATCGTGGGCAGCCAGCAGTCGAAGAAAACGCTGACTGAAGTCTATGGCATCGAGGAAGAGCGCGTGGACACGCTGCCTTACCCGATTGATTTGAACATGTTCCGCCCGGCAGAGGAAACGCCGGCCACGAAAGCGGAACTGCGCGTGCTGTGGCTGGGCCGCATCATCCCACGCAAGCGGCTGGATCTTTTCCTGCGCGGGCTGGAACTGGCCATCCGCCAAGGGCTGCATGTGCGCGCCACCATCGTGGGCGGCACGGGCTTCGTGCCCGGTTATGAAAAACTGATCGATTCCTTCCCTTTCCCCGACCGCCTGAGCTGGATCAAATCCATGCCCCGCACGGAGGTGCCCGCGCTGCTGCGCCAGCATGATGTGCTGGCCCAGCCAAGCGACGAGGAAAACTTTGGCTCCTCTGTGGCCGAGGCGCAGGCGTGCGGACTGCCCGTGATCGTGGGCCATACGAACGGCAACGCCGATTATCTCTGCGACCGTGACATCCACCTGGCAGACGACCGACCGGAAACTTTTGCCAGCGCGCTGATGCGCCTCGGCCAGCACCTGCCTGAGGCGCCAGTCAAATCCCGCACGGTGGCCGAACGGTATTTCGATCTTGGCCGCGTGACCAGCCAGATCACCACGATTCTCGAGAACGCACTGCGCTCCCCTTTCAAGAACCTTTCACCCGCCTGATCCATCATGGAAAAAATCGACGTCATCATCCCCACCCTGAAGCGGCCCGACCACCTGCGCCGGTGCCTGGAGGCACTGAAACTGCAGGAGAAGCAGGCAGACCAGATCGTGGTAGGCGTGCGCGCTGATGATGATGTCACGCGTGCGGTGATCGAAGAATATGAGGCCGTGCTGCCGGTGCATGCCGTGGAAGCGCGCGGCGTGGGTGTGGTGGGCTCGATGAACTCCAGCCTGAAAGAATGCCAGGCGCCGTGGATCGCCCTGCTTGATGATGATGTGGAGATCCCTCCGCACTGGCTCAGCACAATGCTGGCGCATGTGAAGTCCCGCCCGGACGTGGTGGCGGCAGGCGCCCGCGACATGCTGATGGACTACCCGGAAATGCGCAGGACCGAACCGCTGGAAGAGGACGTGGGCAATGTGCACTGGTTTGGCCGTGTGACGGGCGGACACCACCGTGGCGGCGGCAAGGCAAGGCTGGTGCAGGTGCTGCGCGGCTCGAACTGTCTTTTCAAGGGTGACTTCCTGCGCGCGTGCGGCTTTGAGAGCGGCCTGCGTGGCAAGGGCGCGCAGGTGAACTGGGAGCTGGCACTGGGCCTGCAGGCGAAAGCCCAAAACCTGAAGATGATCTTTGATCCCACCGTGCAGATCATCCACAACGTGGCTCCACGACATGATGGCGACACGGTGCATCGTGGCATTTTCAATTTCGAAGGCACGAGTGACATCGCCTACAACGAAACGTTTGTGGCGCTGAAGCATGGCACCGGTCTGGTGCGCTGGACGATCCCTTTGTGGCAGGCGCTGATCGGCAGCCATGTGTGCCCGGGACTGGCCCGCGGAGTGGATTTTGTGCTGCGTCCGAGCTCTAAACCGCGCCAGCGATTTGCGGCCACCCTTACCGGACGCCTAGGCGCCTTTAAGGCATGCCTTAGCCGCACTCAGACAACGGAGAGGTTAATGTCTGAGCAGGCAGCCACGCCAGCCCCTTGATGGGGCGTGTGCAGGGTGTCTGACCAGACTTCGGTTTTCCTACATCCCTATGCTCGCCTATCTTTTTCAAAACCGGCTCAAGCCCCGGTTCCTCAGCCCTACATGGGTGAAGACCTGGCTGAAGCGTGTGTGGACGCTGCCGAGCCTGCTGGGCTACAGCTGGCAGTCGCTGCGCTGGACCCTGAAGGGTGCGCGCATCGCACCTTCCACGGTGATCTCCAACCTGACGCTGCATGGCGAGGCTTCGAACCTGAGCATCGGCAAGGGCTGCAGCATCGGCATCACCCGCATGCAGGCCCATGCGGAGATCAAGATCGGCAACTGCGTGGTGATCAATGACGGAGTGCGGCTGATCACCGGCTCCCATGACATCAACTCCCCCACCTATGATCACGTCTTTGCGCCGATCGTGGTGGAGGACTACGCGTGGGTGGCCACGGATGCCATGGTGCTGAAAGGCGTGACCATCGGCCGCGGAGCGGTGGTGGCAGCCGGGGCGGTGGTGGTGAAGGATGTGCGGCCCTTCAGCCTGGTGGGAGGCAACCCTGCCAAGGAGTTCGGCACCCGCGGCATTGAGCGATTTGAATATCTGCCCGCGTCATGGTTTGGCCCCGTGATGGCCTGGACCGGACGCAATCCTGTGACGGCATCCACACCTGCGAAACCCGCCAGTGAGCCTGAGTGCCCGGCCGCAGAACCTCTGCTGCAATAGCATGGAATACTTCATTGCGCTTCTCATCGTGCTGCCAGCCGTGGTGCTGGCTGCGCAGCGCTCCACCTACCTGCTGGACTATGTGTTCTTTGTGTTTTCACTGAACCGCGGCATCCGCCGCCTGGTGGACTACTACATCAATGGCGCGTTCAATCCGCTATCGAGCATCAGCCTCACGCCGCTGGTTGTCAGCGCGATTCTGCTGGTGCCTGCGATGGCACGCTTTGGCCAGCTCACAGCGAGCAGCCGGAATGTGGCCACCCTCATCATGGTGGCGCTGGGCCACGGACTCGTGATCGGCTTTGTGAACGCGGGCGTCGGGGCCTTCTACTCACTGGGAGAATGGATGGCCGGCTTTGGCGCCTTTCTCTACGCGGCAACGGCACCGATCACCTCCCAAACGGCGGACCGCTGGATGAGATCCTGCGGATATGCCGCACTCATCGTGGCGGTGTACGGCTGGTATCAATACTACACGATTCCCGTGTGGGACGCCTTCTGGGTCACCGAGGTGAAGTTCGTCGGCTATCTGGGCCAGCTGAGGCCCACGGAGATGTCTGTCTTCTCCACCATGCATGAGCGCGGACCGTGCGCGAGCTTCCTGGCCTGGGCGGCGATACCGATGATCCTGAACGCCCGCTGGCGCATCATTGGCAGCTGGGCCACCGTGCTGCTGCTGCTGTCCGTGGTGGTGCTGACGCTCACGCGCAGCATGTTCATCATCGTGGGTTTGGTGGCCATGCTCCAGCCTGCACTTTCCAAAGGCAAGGGCATCGGCCGCGTCATTGTCCTGGCCGTGCTGCTGGGTGTGGGTGCCACCGTAGGCCTGCAATACATGCCGGGATCCGAGCGCATCACCAAGCGCTATGACACGATGAAGGACATGCAGAACGACGGCTCCTTCAAAGGCCGCATGAGCATCCTCACCACCGGCCTGCCCTGGGTGGTGCAGCATCCGCTGGGCCTGGGTCTGGGCAGCTCTGGCTTTGGCGCGGGGCGCATCGGCGGCGCTGGTGGGGAAAAGGAAGGCTTTTGCGACAGCGGCTACATCGAGGTCTTCAGTCAGTTTGGCTGGATCGGCGGACTGGCCTTCTTTGCCGCCATGGCGCAGATCTGGAGCGAGCTGAGCCGCCGCATCCGGCTGGGAGGGCATGACCCTTTCCTCAACACCGGACGAGTGGTGCTGGTGGGCTGTCTCGTCTTCCTCGCGGTGGGAAATGTGTTTGGCGGATTTTCCCTTTTCTGGGTCTTCCTGGGGCTCTCGCTGAACAACATGACACTCCCCTTCTCCACTCCGCAGTACTGGATGCCGGAGACCTACCAGCCCGAGTTCCAAGATCCCATGCAGGTTTGGGAAACACCTGCTCCCGGTCTCCCACCCACTGCCGAGCGTGCCACGGCTGCCGGACAAGATTTTCACTCTTCAAACCCTCACTTCCGAATCATATGAAAATCGCCTACGCCATGATCAACTGCAACCGCCGTGATGGCAGCGCGCGCGCGGTCAATGAAGTCGCTGAACGACTTGCCAAAAAACATGAGGTGCATCTCTATGCGCGAAAAGCGGAAGATCTGGACCTGTCCAACATCGCGTGGCATCGCGTGCCTGGAGTGAACTGGGCGGAGGTGATCGACTTCGGCAGCTATTACTTTGAAGTGAACCGGCGCGTACGTCCGGGACAGTTTGAAATCGTCCACACGATCGGCTGCAACACGCAGCGTGGCAATGTGGTGACGATTCAAAACATCCAGCCTGCAAAGAAGCTGATCCTCGACCGGCTGGGGCGCTCCGAGAAAGTATCGCCAGCACGCCGGCTCACGCGCTGGATGTATCTGAACGCGACGTGCGCGGCGGAAAAGCGGCTGTATCAACACAGTGAGGGGCACAAGGCGCCGATGTTCCTGCCAGTGTCACGTGGCGTGGCTGCCGAGCTGAAGAAGCATTACAACATTGGTCCGGCGCAGGTGCGCATCGTCCCCAATGCGGCGGACACTGTGCGCTTCAAACCGCTGAGCGCCGAGGCACGCAGCGCATGGCGTATGAAGCACAACGTGCCTGAGGACCGCATCATGGCGATCTTTGCAGGTGGCGAGTGGGCGCGCAAGGGACTGGACTTTGCCATCCAGGCGATGGGACATCTCAAGGATGTGCCGCTGACGTTGTTTGTGGCGGGTGATGACCCTGACCGTGCGAGATTCACCCAGATGGCACGTGATTCGGGCGCTGCCGATCACATCGTCTTTGGCGGTTTCCGCAAAGACATGCCTGAGGCCCTGGGCTCAGCGGACTTCTTCCTGTTTCCAAGCTGGTATGAAGCCTTCAGCCTGGCGACCATCGAAGCGGCCGCGTGCGGCCTGCCGGTGGTGGCGACGCGCATCAATGGCACGGAAGACTTCATCTCCCCCGGTGAAAATGGGGACTTCATCGAGCATGACGCAGCGCAGGTGGCCACGGTGCTGCGACGCCTCTGCGAACATCCACACCACCTCAAGATCATGGGCGCGAACGCACGTGAACGTGTGGAGATGAACTACACGTGGGACCGCATCGCGCAGATGACGGAAGACGCCTACCTCGCCCACCTCAACAGCTCCAACTGATTTCAAAGCCATGCATATTCTCATCGTCAGTCATTCCTCCGCCACGGCCCTGAACCAGGAAGTGTATGCCCGCGTCCAACGTGAGACGGGCTGGAAGATCACCCTCGTGGTGCCGGACAACTGGCACGACGAATTTGGCAACGCGCTGCGGCAGGAGCCCTGCAAGGGGCTGGAAGACGCCGTGATCCGCTGCGCCGTGTGGAAAAACGGCAGCATCATTTTCCACGTGTATCGCATGCGGTGGCAGCGCTTTCTGCGCGAGCTGAAGCCGGACGTGATCTACATGAACCACGAGCCGTATGCGCTGGCCACGGCCCAGGTCTGCCACGCGAACAACAGATCGATCCGGGTGCCGTTTGGCTTCTACTCATGCCAGAACATCAACAAGAAGTATCCGGTGCCGTTCTCATGGCTGGAGAAGATGGTGTACGACTCATCGAGCTTCGCACTGCCTATCACTGACCGTGTGGCGGAGGTGCTGCAGGCAAAGGGCTACCGTGGCAGGCAGACCGTGTGCGCTCTGCCGCTGGATCCTGAGCGCTACCATCCGCGGCTGAAAGCCACGCCGCCGGAACGCTTTCCGCAAACCAACGTGCCGGTGATCGGCTATGTGGGCCGACTGATCGAGCCGAAGGGCCTGCGCACTCTTGCTGCGGCGCTGGGCCGTGTGCGTGATCTGGACTGGCGCATGGTGCTGGTGGGCACGGGTGAGTTTCAGGCGGAGTTTGAAAAATTGCTGACGGATGAAGGCGTGCGTGACCGCATCTACTTCGCGGGCTATGTGCCGCATGATGAAACGCCCCGCTGGCTGGCCTCCATGGACATGCTGGTGCTGCCGTCTGAAACCCAGCCGAACTGGGAAGAGCAGTTTGGACGAGTGATCCCTGAGGCGATGGCCTGCGGCGCGGCGGTGATCGGCTCTGACTCCGGCGAGATCCCGCATCTCATCCGCCAGAGTGAAGGCGGACTGATTTTCACGCAGCGTGATCCGGCGGCGATGGCGGTGCTGCTGCGGCAGCTGATCAGCGGACCGAAGCTGCGCCGCCAGCTGGCGGAAAATGGCCGCCACTGGGTGGAGCGTGACATTTCAATCCCTGCGGTGGCGCAGAAGATGATCGAAGCATTCACCGCCGCAGCGAAGAACCCGCAGGCCGGGCAGGTGGAAAAACAACCGTCGTTTAACTCAAGCCATGCGTTTGCACAGTCCTGAACTGCTCTGGAAGTGGAGCCGCGGCCTGCTGCGCCGCGGCTGGAAACTTCCTGCGCGCATCGTGAAGACGGTGAACTTCACGCTGCACAAGTGCCTGCTGCCCGCTGAGGCGGAGGTGGGTGACGGCGTGATTTTAGAGCATTATGCGGTGGGCATTGTGATGCACCCGCAGGTACGGATCGGCAAGCGGTGCCGCATCTACCATCATGTGACACTGGCGGCGGAAACTTGGATCGGCTCTCCGCACTTCATCACGCTGGAGGATGACGTGACGATCGGCGCGCACAGCATCGTGGTGGCGCGGCCGAACACGCCTCTGACGATCGGCCAAAAATCGGTGCTCGGCGCGGGATCGGTGCTGACGAAGACCATTCCTCCTTTTGAAATCTGGGCCGGCAATCCGGCACGCAAAATCGGCGACGTCGCCCAACCATCATGATTGCACAACTTGGCATGAATTTGAAAGCCTCCGCGGGTGGAGTGGACCGCTACTTCAGCGGTCTGAACAACGCGCTGGTGCGCCAGGGTGTGCGCGTGACTGCGTATGGCTTTGGTGACTCTGAAAAAGCGGCCTGCCTGGGACCGGCGAACAAACCGCTGATGCAGCGCTGGAAGGCGGTGCGCGAGGCGGTGGTGCCACGGCGTGGCAGGCTGCTGGCGTCTCACTTTGCGCTCTATGCGCTGCCTGCGCTGCTAGGCCGACGCTGGGACGGGCATGTGGTGCATTTTCATGGGCCGTGGGCCAGTGAATCACAACGTGAAGGCGGCAAGATGCACACGGTGATGTGCAAGCGCATGCTGGAGCGTGCGGTGTACAACCGGGCAGATCGATTCATTGTGCTGTCAAAAGCGTTTCGTGATCAGCTCTGCCAGGGCTACGGCGTGGCGGCTGACCGTGTGCATGTCATTCCTGGTGGTGTGGAAACGGATGCGTTTCAGCCGCTGGATGTGGTGGAAGCGCGGCAGCGCATGCTGTGGCCGCAGAAGCAGAAAATCATTGTCTGCGTGCGCAGGCTGGCGCGGCGCATGGGACTGGAAACTTTGATCGAGGCCTTTGGACAGGTGACGGTGCAGCATCCTGATGTGAAGCTCATGATCGGTGGCCAGGGTCCGCTGCGTGAAGAGCTGGAACAGCAGGTGATGCGTGCTGGATTGTCCAAGAGCGTGGAATTTCTCGGCTTCATCCCGGAAGCCACTTTGCCGACGGTGTATGCGGCTGCGGATCTTTCGATCGTGCCAAGCTCGGCTTTGGAAGGCTTTGGATTGATCTCGCTGGAGTCACTCGCGTGCGGCACACCGGTGCTGGTGACTCCGGTGGGTGGTCTGCCGGACACGGTGGAGGGGCTGGGTGAAGACTTGGTCTTGAAAGGAACGAGCACCGAACACATCGCCGATGGATTGGGCCGGTGGCTGGACGGGACTCTGCGCCTGCCAACGCGTGAAGCCTGCCGTGAGCATGTGATGAAGAGCTTCACCTGGGACCGGATCGCCAAACAGGTGTGTGAAGTTTACCGCGAAGCAGGATGGCGCCCCCAAACATCATGAAACGAATCGCACGCATCGCACTGCTGCTCATGCTTGCCGCTGGACTGTGGCTGGCCCTGAAGCCGACGCTGGGAAACCGACGCTTCACGTTTCTGCCTTTCAGGTGGTCTGAGTACATCGACCTCATGGATTTCTGGCTGAATCTGGGTGCCTTTGGCATTCTGGGCATGACGGTGTGGCTGGCATTTGGAACGCTGGAGAAAGCATTCAGAAGCGTCTTGCTGATGACAGGATTCATCACGCTGCTGAACATTATGCTGGAGCTGGTTCAATCTTCGATCCCGGGCCGGGCGATGGACATGGCGGATGTATGGGCGGGTTTGTTTGGATGTGTGGGAGGCCTCTTTTCCGGCATGGTGTTGCAGCTGCTGAGCATCCGGAAAAAAACCGGAAGCAAGGAGCCGCAGGTGCTGTTTCTTGATCAGACAGGACGACTGGGAGGTGCTGAACTGATGCTGCTGGACATCGCCGCTGCACGCGCTGCGGACAGCGAGGTGATTTTATTTCAAGACGGTGAGTTTCGCACGGCCCTGGAAAACGTGGGCGTGAAAACGAGCGTGATCGAACTGGGGGATGAGGCATCGACGGTGGACAAGCAGGCGGGATTGAAACGTGTGCTGCGGTCCATCCCGGGCATCCTGGAACTGATACTGCAGCTTGTACAGGCGGCGCGGTCCTTTGATGTGGTGTATGCGAACACCGCGAAGGCTTTGATCATCGGCGGCCCTGCGGCGCGACTGGCAGGACGCCCGCTGATTTTTCATCTGCATGACATCATTGCGGACGGCCACTTCAGCGTGCTGAACCAGCAGGCGCTGGTGCATTGCGCGAACTTTTGTGCGCAAAGTGTGATCGCGAATTCTGAAGCGACGAAGGCGGCCTTCATTGCGTGTGGTGGTCGCGCAGAGCTGTGTGCGGTCATTCCGAACGGGTTCCGCATTCTGGCAGAACGATCGGATAAAGCCAAGGTGGAAGGCTTGCGTGAGAGTCTTGGCATTCCGGCTGGCGCCTGGACGGTGTTAATGGCGGGACGGCTGGCGCACTGGAAGGGACAGCATGTGCTGCTAGAGGCTCTGAAAGCGGTGCCTGCGGCGCATGCGGTGCTGCTGGGAGATGCGCTCTTCACCGATGAGGACCGCCAGTATGCGATGCAGCTGCATGCGCTGGCGGATGCGCCGGAGCTGGCTGGCAGAATTCACTTCGCTGGATTTCAAAAGGAGACGATGCCGTATTTCGACCTGGCTGATGTGGTGGTGCATGCCTCGGTGCATGCGGAGCCTTTTGGCCGTGTGATTGTGGAAGGCATGCTGGCGGGCAAGCCGGTGATCGCAGCGCGCGCCGGTGGTGCGGCGGAAATTGTGCAGCATGAGCAGACCGGACTGCTGGTGGATCCTGGTAGTGCGAGCGAACTTGCAGATGCCTTGAAGCGCCTGCTTAACGATTCCAAATTTGCGCACGACATCGCCCGGCAGGCGCAGCAGACAGCGCAGGACACTTACGCACTGGGAGCAGTGCAGGAAAAAATCGAATCTGTGATTCAGAAGACAGCGAGCCGTGAGTTCCGTGAGGAATCCGAGACGGCTGCAAACCACCCCATTCAACAGGCGGCATGAACACTGCCCCAAACTCCCCTACCCCAACAAACACCGTCATGAACAGCTCCCCATCCAAGCGTCGTATCGCCATCGTCCACGACTGGCTTCCTGTTTATGGAGGAGCCGAACGAGTTCTGGAGCAGATGCTCAAGGTGTACCCGGAGGCTGATGTCTTCAGTCTGATCGACGCCCTGGACGATGAGAGCCGGAAATTTCTGAACGGCAAGCCGGTCAAAACATCGTTTGTGCAAAAGCTGCCCGGCGGCAAAAAGTACTATCGTCATTGCTTCCCGCTGATGCCGCTGGCGATCGAGCAGTTTGACTTCAGCGGGTATGACATGGTGATCACGAGCAGCTATGCGTTTGCCAAGGGCATCATCACGGGACCGCGGCAGCTGCATCTGTGCTACTGCCACTCGCCGATTCGTTATGCGTGGGATTTGCAGAACCAGTATCTGAAGGAATCAAAGATGGATCGCGGGCCGCTGACGTGGTTCGTGCGCAGCATGCTGCATTTCATCCGCATGTGGGACAGCCGCACGGCTGCGGGTGTGGATGCTTTCATGGCGAATTCACGCTTCATCGCGCGCCGCATTGAAAAGGTTTACCGCAGAGATGCGACGGTGGTTTATCCGCCGGTCAACATTGAGCGGTTTGACACCTGCCATGAGAAGAAAAATTACTATGTGACGGCATCGCGCCTGGTGCCCTACAAGCGGATGGATCTGATCATTGAGGCTTTCAACGGGATGCCTGAGCGCGAACTTGTGGTGATCGGCGACGGGCCGGAACTGCCGAAGCTCCGGCGTCTTGCGGGACCGAATGTGAAGGTGCTGGGATGGCAACCGCAGGCGGTGCTGAAGCAGCATCTGGAGCAGGCGCGTGGATTTGTGTTCGGCGGCGAGGAAGATTTTGGCATCATTCTGCTGGAGGCACAGGCTTGCGGTACGCCCGTCATTGCTTATGGACGCGGCGGTGCGCTGGAGACGGTCGTGGAGAATAAAACCGGACTGTTTTTCGGAGAGCAGAGCGTTGAATCGTTGCAGGGTGCCATTGCTGAATTTGAAACACGTGAGTGGAACGCAGTCACCTGCAGGAGCAATGCGGAGCGTTTTAGCACAAAGATTTTTCGTGATCGATTCCAACAGTTCGTCGAAGGCGAGTGGGAACGGTTTGCGGCGGCGTCCACAGCGGTGGATTCCGAGGCTGAAGGACATAGGGACTGGCGGCAAAGCATGCCGCAGGAAGAGATGTTCGACGAAGTGCCCCAGGTGGTGAGGAGACAGCAGCAACTGCTGCCGGCCTGAGCGGAACGAAGGAGATGCGCTCTGCGGGCAGGCGGCTGACGTTTGCTGCGCATGGCATGACTGATGGCGGAGCCATGCCATCGAGGGATAGAATCGACAAGGAGTCCCCGGAATAGAGAATGCAGCAATTGCTGTCATTCTAAAAGGAACGGAGAGGGACTCGCCTCTGGTGGGCGGCGCTGCCATGACTGGTAAATAGAGAGCAAATGATGGCGGAGCCATGCTCTAATTCCTAGAGGCTCAGTCTATTACTTTGGATTTATTTGGTCCGGGCCTTCTCAGAAGTGGGGCTGTCAATAAGCATAGCCTTAACCAGATTTAAGCCACGCAAGCGTCTCTATGGAGATTCCTGTGCTTTATAGTTCATGATGATTCTAAACAATCGTGTTTTCATGGCAAATGACAAAGCTGAGCCGGGCACCCACCTGATAATGCAGCGTCATCCTCTTTCTTTGTGCTGGCTGCTGGTATTTCTTACTGCGGGATCGCTCCTGGCGCAGCAAGGCACCCATGTGTCGGCGCGGTTTGCGGCCGTTAAAGGAGTGGTGATGGTGTCCATCGGCGGCCTGGGTGAAAAGCAGGTACATAAGGGTGACAGTGTCCGATCTGGAGCAGTCATCACCAGTGGTGCTGAATCCGGGGCTTCGCTGAAGCCACTGGCAACGCTGCATGTGGTAATTTATCCCGACACGAAAGTGCGGTTTGACGGAGCGGACACCAATTCCGATGGCGGCGGCAGTGTGATGTGCACCATCCTTGAGGGGAAAGCCTTGTTTCACATGGACCAAGTTCCGCAAGGCCCGGAAGGAACAGCCAAAGAAACCCAGCCAGCGATCAAAGTGACGGTGGTCACGGATGAAGGTGTGATCGTCAACAAGATGGGCGGGCCGCCGGAACCGAACGACGGCACACAGCCAACGGACAAAACGACCCAGCAGATCACCGCAGCGACCTGGACCGTGCAGCACGATGAAGGCAGAACGGTGGTGGCCGTGGGCGAGGGCCTGAGCCAGGTCAGCATTGGCAAAGGAGCATCGGCCAGCGGTGGCGATGTGGCCGGACAGGTCAAGGTGCCGCAGGGTTCGGTGATCTGGCTGTTCAACCGTGGTGGTAAAATCGAGGCTGATCTGGTGGATACACAGACGGGCAAGGTCACCAGCCTCACCGGTGGCACACCTTCAGGCGATCTTCTGACCCAATCCAAACAGCAGCTGGTCACCCCCTCCTCCAGCGGCACGACGACAACGATTGGCGGAACCCCCACAAACACACCCGGCACGCTTCCGAACAACCCTTCATCGAACCCCGATCTGTCCACCCCGCAGAAACCCCTTCCGGTCGTTTCAGCCGACACCCCCTAACTCAGCCGATGAAAATCAAAAAAACAACATCCCTTCGCCTTTCGGCCGCACTGCTTGTGTGCAGCATGATGCTGCACGCCGTGAACGCTGAAGGCCAGGAGACACTGCGTGATGCAGCCGCCGGCACCCAGGCGTCGCTCGCTTCACCAGCGTCCGAAAAGGTGCTCGACACGCTCGATGAGAATGACTCCGAAGATGTCTTTCTGGATGAGTTCATGAACTACCAGATGAAGCTTCTGAAGAACTGGAAGCTGCGGGTGTTCACCTCCGGCACGTGGCGCTACGATTCGAATGTGTTTCTGCGAAACACGAATGTTGAGAGCGACACGATGTACAGTGTCAGCCCGGGCTTTCAATACTCCTATGGAGATGAGCAGGCCAAGCTGCAAGTGCTGGCGGACTACAACGCGCAGTTCAATTTCTACGACAAGTACAGCCAGCAAGACTCGCTGAACCATTTCCTGCGGCTGTCACTGTCCTACCGGATGAAGAAAACTTCGATCAAGCTTTCGGGACTCTTTCATCAAGTGACCGGCGGTGATCTGGACGTGGGCGGACAGGCATCGCGCGTGCAGTTCTCCCCGCAATTGCAGGTCATGTATGAAGTTTCGGAAAAGGTGCGCGTGGGTCTCAACGGACAGCTTCAGCGGACGCACTATGATGCACTGATCTCATCCACCACCTACCGGTTCGGCGTGTTTGCAGACTACTCTTTTTCACCCCGGTTCCGGCTGGGACTGCAGTTCAATGAAATGCTTCAAGAGGTGGACAGGACGGGCAACCAGAGCGGTCAGGATTACCTCGGCCGCCTGGAGTATGAGGCCTCCAAAAAGCTTTCGCTCACGGGTTCCGGCGGGGTGCATGTACTCCACACGACATCTGCGGGTGATGCCACGCTGCCGCTGGGAACGCTGGGGTTCAAGTATGCGGCAAGCCCCAAAACGACCCTGTATGCCAACCTGTATGCACGGGCGCAAAACTCCCCTTCTCTGGGCGGGCAGTACTTTCAGTCTGAAGGTATGCAGATGGGCATCCAGCAGCAGCTGGGCAGCAAAGTCACCATCGGCGCTGACTTCGGCTACGATTTCTCCGCCTATCATTCCTATGTCGCCGGAGTGTCGAGCACACGTAAAGACAATGTCCGATTTGCACGGCCCTGGATCAAGTACGCGCTGCAGCGTCATCTGTCGCTGGAGGTTTTCTATCAGCACACCACGAACGACTCCACCGGCGTCGGATCACAGCCATTTGCGCGTGATCTCGTGGGGGCCGGCATCACGGGCTCCTGGTAAGCGCAAACACCTCAACTTTTATGATCACACACAAGCATCTCTCATTCATTCTTGGCAACGGCTGCCTGCGTGGCCTCTGCCTGGCGCTGTGCTGTGCTGCCGCCAGCCCGGCACTGAACGCACAACAACAGGGCGCCTTTCCATCCAGCGCCCCATCCACTCAATCCTCACAAAAGAGCATCGTACCACCCGACTACCAGATTCGCGAAGGCGACATGGTTCAGGTTTCCGTGTTCGATGAGCCTGAGCTGACCGCAGGCGGCAGGGTGCGGAATGATGGGACGATTCAATGTCCGTTGATCGGTGCCGTGAAGATCCTGGGGCTGAGCCAGACGGCGGCCGCGAGGCTGATCGAGGCGGAATACCGGAAGGACTATCTGGTGCATCCGGAGGTGAACCTGTTCATTTCCCAGTTTTCCGTGCAGCGCATCACCATTCTGGGCCAGGTGCAGCGGCCAGGCTCGCATGAGCTGCAGGCGGAAAAAAACCTGACCATCCTTCAGGTGCTGGGGCTGGCCGGCGGTCCGACACGCATCGCCAATCTCAAGAAGGTGCTCGTGAAGCGCGTGGTGGAAGGCCAGGAGAGAATTTTCAAAGTGGACGTCCAGAGCATGGCGTCCGGAAATCAAACCATGATGTTTTATGTCCGTGAGGACGACGTCATCACCGTGCCTGAAAGCTTCTTTTAAATTATGCAAACAGCCCCCCTATCCCTGCACCAATCACCTCTTGTGATGCCGCAACGTCTGGGACCAGACGCTGAAGCACCACAGTCATTCATGAATCCGGCGCAGCTGGTGGACGGAGTACGCCGTCACAGCTGGATTCCCATCACGCTGGCCCTGTTTGGACTGATCCTGGGCTATGCCTACTTCAAGCGCCAAAAGCCGGTGTATGAAGCCGTCAGCGTGGCACAGTTTGGTTCCGAGCAGAATTCCCTGCTGGGTCTGAACGGCGTGAGCACGCCCGGGCTCGGGGACGAAAAATCCGTCAACACGCTTATCCAGGCCGCGAAAAGCCGTGAGGTGATCGGACGTGTGGTTACCGAACTGAATCTGACCCGGCTCGCCGGGTTTTCAGGCGGGCACCCCAACAATTCCAAAGAAGCCCGGGAAAATGCGATCTCAACCGTGAGTTCCATGGTCAGGATCAGCCTGCGCAAAGACACACGGTTGATCGACTTCACTGTGACCGGGGCCGATCCGGAACAGGTGGCGTCTTTGTCGAACCAGGCGGTGCTGAGCCTGGTGGCCGAGCTGGAAAGTCAAAAAAGCAAGACCATGCAGGGAGCCGTGCAGGCCTTGGTGGCCGAAGGGCAGCGCCTGCAGGACAAGCTGACCAAGTCAGAGATAGCGATGCATGACTACAAGCGCTCCAACCAGGCCATCTCGCTGGACGAGCGCAAAGACCTCGTGCTTACGAAATTGAAGGAACTGGGTTCTGAGCTGAACCATCAGTCCAAAGAACGTCTGACGCTTGAAACCCAGCTCAAGGCCTGCAAGGAGGAGAAGCTTCCCCGCGATGAACTGCTCAGCCTGCCAACCATCGCCAGCCATCCCAAGGTGTCGGGAATTCTCACTCAGCTCAGCAATCAAAAATCAGCGCTGGCCCTGCTGGCGGAGCGTTACAAACCCAAACATCCCAAGTACGAGTCGGTGCAGGCGGTCATCAACAATCAGGAGCAGCAGCTCACCACCATCCTTGCCGATGCGGTGCACATGCTGGAATCCAGCTGTGAACATGCCAAGGAACTGGAACGCCGGCTGCAGGAGCAGCTCAAAAAGCAGGAGTCCGAAGCACTCGACCTGGAGCAGCTGGCCGTGCAGTACAATGTGCTGAAACGTGAGATGGAGTCTGACCAGGCGGTCTATGAATCGGTCCTGACGCGCATCAAGCAGGTGGATGTTTCCAAGGGAATGGAAACGCCTCCCATCTGGGTGCATCAGCTGGCCATGGTGCCCGGGGAACCCGTCTCACCGAATGCCAAAAAAGTGGTGGGCAGCTCCACCGCCGGTGGTTTCATGCTTGGCCTGGCCATCATCGGTCTGATTGTGATGCAAGACCGCTCCATCCGCTCTGTGGAGGATGCGCGCCAGAAACTGCGCGTGCCGGTTCTTGGGATGATCGCCAATCTTCCGCATCATCCTGACACCAAAGACCAGCGTTCCAAAGAGCATGATTACTCCCAGGGGCTGACGCCTGCACTGATAGCCCACAAAGCTGTCGCTGAAAGCTTCCGCGAGTTTCGTGCCATCATTGCGCGAATGGCTAAAAGCCCGCAGACCTGCCACATGGTGGTCAGCGCCATTCCCGATGAGGGCAAGACCTTTGTGTCCACGCATCTGGCCGTCAGTCTGGCCAGCCAGGGCTACCGCACGCTGCTGATCGACATGGATCTGCGGCGCTCCCAGCTGGCCCAGGTTTTCGGTATTCCAAGCAGTCGCAAGGGTGTGATTGACCTGCTGCTTGAGGAGGCTTCCTTTGCGGAGGTTTGCCTCAGCGGTGGCATTGCCCATCTTGCCATCATGCCGGCGGGCAAACGTGTGGCCAATCCTGCCGAACTGCTTTCGACCTGCGGCGTTGAGCGGCTCAAGGACATGGCTTTTGCGGCGGGTTTTGACCGCATCGTG
Source organism: Prosthecobacter sp. Pr1 (assembly GCF_057652315.1). NCBI lineage: Bacteria > Pseudomonadati > Verrucomicrobiota > Verrucomicrobiia > Verrucomicrobiales > Verrucomicrobiaceae > Prosthecobacter > Prosthecobacter sp. Pr1. The sequence continues at coordinate 46,867 of NZ_JBYFBS010000004.1, forward strand.
ATCGACACCGCCCCATTGATCCCGGTGAACGACACGCTGGAACTCGGCGGCCTGGCCGACAGCACTTTCCTGGTGGTCCGGTGCAACCGCACTCCATCCGACATCATTCAGGAGGCGATCCGCAAACTGCAGCAGACGGGCATACCATTGACCGGGCTGATTTTGAACCGCCTCGCCCAGCGCACGCGGAGCTATGATTATTATTACCACCGGTCGTACTACAAGGCGGGTGAGAATGAGGAGTCCGCGCCACTGCGCCCTGTGTCACGTGGGTTTAACCCCCCGCACAAAATGAGCTGAGAGAGGTGTCCATTCGATGTGAACAGACTGTCATGATTTAAGAACGACAATAAAACACACAAGCCGTGTGCGCATTTCCAAATGAGCACACGGTTTTTTTGTGCCTGTGCATTGATGCCCGAGGGAGAATGTGATGGTCAAGCTTGGGGAGGCAACGATGCGACGCCTGCGACAAGGCTGGGACTAGCGCGCGATCACCCGCCCCTCCTTCAGGGGGGCGCGACCTTGGGTGAGCAGGAGGCGTCATGCATGACCCAGAGCTTGCTCCGCTGCGCCCTTGGCTGAGTCCTGCGGCCCTTCAGGCCGCGATGAGTGGGGCAAGGTCCATCTGCTTCCCATCAAGGCGCGATGATTTAAAAGGCTCCTGGCCTTGTTTGAAATACTTCTAGTGAGTAGCTAGGCGCACAACCCATTCATACTCTTCACTTGGAATGAGCTTCCACTTTTGCTGCAGCAATGTCGAGATGTTTGCTGCACTTACTGATCTATTATAACTATGTGAAATGATCAACCTGCTGTGGACTTGGGTGCACGTGCACCCTGGGCGCTGCGGCACGAACCCGTGCTGGGGATTTCCATTTGCGGCTTATCGGTGCTTCAAGCCGCAATGCCGGGATATGAATGACGGACAAGGGACTTCCCACCACTCTTGTGCAGTCCTTCAAGCAGAGTGCTGCTTGTGACCTTGCGGCCAGGCTCGTGCGTTTAAACCAATAGGTTACTCTCAAGCTATCATTGAGAGCAACGCTGCCACTTTACTCCGCATAAAAGATGCGGCGGACTGTCTTAGTTAGTTTAAGCGGCCTGGAAGGCCTGGTTGCCGCCGGCGAGCAGACCGTGCTCAACGCAGTAGCGGGCGATTTTTGCCCCCGAATCAATGCCTGTCTTCTTCCAGATATTGTGCTTATGAACTGAGACGGTCTTGGCGGAAAGGCTGAGATCCAGGGAAATGGCTTTGAGACTTTTGCCGTGGGCAAGCTGGAGAAAAATTTCGAATTCACGGCTGCTCAGCACTTTGTGCAGTTCTTTGCCGCCCGCCGGAAGTCTCACGGCATTTTCAGCAAAGGACTGCGCGACACTGCGTGAGAGGTATTTTTTTCCACGGAGAGCGTAATTGATGGCGGTGACGATCTCACCCGGGGGTGAATCCTTGGCAACGTAGCCACATGCCCCGGCCTTCAAGGCACGTTCAATCCAGAGGGCTTGAATGTGCATGCTGACCACGATGCAGGCAGGAGAAGGCATGACGGCGGCAAAATCCGCCAGCAGTGTCAGGCCAGAGCAGTCGGCCATCTCCAGATCAATAAGAACGACATCAAAGTTATGTCTTGATGACTGTTCGCGTGCTTTTTCCGCGCTTGTAACCACCACAATTTCAAAATCTTTAAACATCAGCCGAAGATATTGACCCAGCGTCTCTGCGAACATGGCGTGGTCATCAACAAGCATGATTTTTTTAGTAGCAGGAGTCATTGTATTTTGAGAGGAGTTGATGCTGATGAGCACCGTGATTTGAAAATAAAGCAATCAGTCTGATTGCTATGGTAGATATATTTATATGAAATATCTTATAATGCCGCTAAATTAAGTTTTATTTATTTAGCTGAACCAAGACTCCTTTTAAGCCAACGTTTAAACAGAAACACCTTCTGGATGAGGGATGGTTTAATGGGAGTTTAGAACTCCTTCGCGAAAAGTCGAAATGCTCGACTGGCTAGAAATTCACTACTCTCATAAATATTTATAGGGGAGCCTGACGTGATTCTTTGGCCCCCAGTTTATTAAGCCTCCGCTTAGGCGATTACAAGAGTGGGCTTTAATGACCAAGAAACATGGAAGTCATAGTATGTGATTGCTTTTCGAATGGTCTGAGGCAGGCCGACAACCGTGAACAACGCATGCATGCGAACCTGCTTCAGTCCCCGCACATTCCTGCCTTCCCTTGCTTATCCCATGCCTCCCTGCGTCACGAATATTTCACCCATGGCAGGCATGAAACTTTCAAGCATTCCAACTGAACATGAGACCAACCAACCCGAGAGCCATCCAGCCACTTTCACCTGAATCTGCCCCCATGGAGTCAGCCATGGGCATGATGGCAGATGAAGAGTCTTTACCCTCATGAACATGCCCAACTGTGTACTTTTTCATCCGAGCGAGTTCACGCGTTCGAGCTGGAAATTATTGCTGAAGAAAATTTTGCCTGAGTGTAAAACGACCGAGGCTTCCAATGTGGAAGAAGTCAGGCAGGCCACACACCACGGTCTGGTGAGCCTGCTGATGATGGAATTCCACCCGCGAGACATGGAGCATGGGCTGGAGGCATTGAAATCCGTGATCGCGCTGACAGGAGGAAAGCACCTGATGCTTATTTGCGGACCGCCTGCGCCGGTGACGACGAGAACAGCAATGCAGGCAGGTGCCAACGTGTGCCTGGGCTGCAATGAGTCCGTGGAAGAATTGAAGCGTGCGCTGCAAGCCGCGCTGGAAGGCGTGCCTTACATGTCGAGTGAGCTGGCCTCTGTAATGGCCAGATCCATCACTCCCGCCGGTGGCTTGCATGAGGAGGATGAGGCCTCGCAGTATGCCCTCTCCCTCCGGGAGGAAGAGGTTCTCGACCTGCTGGTTTCAGGATTGCGGCCCAGCCAGGTGGCCAGCCGTCTGGGGCTGAGCATGAAAACGATCTCAAGCCACAAACGCAATGCCCTGGGCAAACTGGGGGTGTCGAACATTCTGGAAGCTGTGAGAATCTGGATCTGAACGAGCAGACAGCCAACCCATGACGGCTCATCAGGATTGCGATGGAGTTTTGGTGCGCGGTTTCGACCTGTGTTGGGATTTATAGCGGTTCGCAAAACTCATCTGCGTTTGGCAGGCTGTTTCTTGACAGAGGATCATGGGCTTCCCTTTTGGCTTTCCTGCGTCGAGTTGCAAAGGACAGGTCGACGGGGGCTGGCTGAGAAAAGAAGGCGCCACCTGCGCTGGAGATGAGAGTGCCCAGCGCAAGGTGGGGTGGATTGTCCTCAAGCCGCCGCAGAGCGTCTCCACGCTGGCATTCCGGTCTCAGTTTCGCAAAACGCTACACGCAGCAGGCTGACACGATCCGCAATCCCATGTCGAGCGCGGCAGGACCAACTTGCGTTTTGTCCTTTGAGCGGGGCTCCAGGGAAGTGGTGATTTTCACCTCAACGGATGGAATGCTGCAGAGATTGTTTCCTATTCATGCCATAGACGGCACTTCAGCCGGCACCACCGGCTGCATCTGGCTGACAGTGTGACTCATGGAACATCATCCGACATGTGAAGGCGGCGTGCTGCTTTCTTCACCCAAGTTACGAGGGCCGACACGCTCTCTGAGGCCTGCGTTTATTAGTGTGCATTGTCTGCTCCACGAGAGGGCGGAGCAGCTGATTTATCAAGGGTTCAAAAAATACATCACAAGCTGCCCATGCCGCTAAAGGTTTGGCTTTTATTCGTTAAGTTTAAAACTTCCAAGCTGCTGCATATTTTTGCAATAAAGCCAAGGGGCGAAACTTGAACTGGCGGTGTTAGAGGCCGCATGAGCAAAGGAAAAAACGGATGCAGTTTCGGCAGGAAAATGATGTGCGCAAAAGGCGCGTTTCTCTGGGCAAAACCGTTGTTTTTAGCACCTTTTGAAAGCGTGCTTACTCGGAGCAGAAATCCTCTGTTTCCACAGTAAACGACCTATAAGGCTACACTTACCAATAGTGATTTGTTTCTTTCTTCTTCTTGTCGATTGTATGGCCGTTATGAAAATAATCTCTGCTCTACTCATACTTACCTTCTCAACGGCTCTCACCTGCAGGGCTGATGTCATCTCACAAACCGTCGATTTTGGCACCGTCACTGGCGGCAGCCAATTTTACTTCAACCAGTTCAACACGGCTCTGGGGACGCTGACAGGCGTCACGCTGGACTGGACGGTGAACTCCAGCATCTCCACGGCTGAGATCACGAACATGAACGCTGGAACGGTCACGGTGAGCCGAATCAGCTTCACCAACACTGTGGACGGTTTTGTGCCTTCGATCGGCACCTCTGGTGACCTGGTCGCTGAAGTGGCCAAATCCAAATCAGTGACACCCGCCGGTGGCACGGTGACTCTGACGAGCGGCGAGTCCTACACCGTCAACAACATTACCTTCAGCGGTTTCACTCAATCGGACAGCTATACTTCGGCAGACGCGAACTTCTCTGCGTTTCAAGGAACCGGAACGGTGCCACTTTATCTGGCCAACACCTTCGGCGCCACGCCGACGGCCTCGGGCTCAGGCAGCACCACCTCATGGCTGACGAGCATCACGGGCAGCACCACGGGGAATCTGCAGGTCACGTATACCTACACTGCGGCCCCGATCGCACCGGTGCCTGAGCCTCCTTCCATCCTGCTGGGATTTGGCGGGATCCTGGGAATGGCGGGCTTTGCCTTCAAGCGCCGCGCGAAAAACACGCCTGCTGCTGTGGCCTGATTTAACAACTTTTAACACTCCGCTCTCTTGAACTCCCGGAACCCAGCAAAAAGCAGTGCGTTGTGGTTGGTGCCAGCCGCATCGGTTGTCTGCCTTGTGTTTGCCCTTCAAGAGATCTGGATTCGACATCCTGCCAGTCATTTTTTCCCGCTGCCTCTGCTGGCGTGGATCTGGCTGGCGAAACGAGACGGCATGTTCCGGGCCGTCTTGTTTCCGCAAAATCCCACGGCCTTTCAATGGCTGGTCACATGCCACCTGCTGCTGGCGCTCGTCGCGTTCGTTCTGGTCTCCCCTTTCATGGCGGGACTGGCGTTTGTGGTGAGCTCCGCAGCGCTGGCAGTGGCCAAGGGAAAACCCGAAGTGCATGAAGCGCCCGCATGGTCGCTGCCTGCGCTTTCTTTATTTTTCATCCCGCCGCCGATGATGCTGGACCAGCAGGTGCATCAGGTGCTTGCCGGACTGGCGGCGCGGCTCAGCCAGGGATGGCTGGATGCGATGCAGGTGCTGCATGTGGTGCAGGGCACGATCGTCGCGACACCGGAGAAACGCTTTTTTGTGGATGATGCGTGCAGCGGCACGAACACCCTGATGGTGGCGATGTGCGTGGCTTTGATCATCAGCAGTTTCAACAACCGGTCATGGATTCATGCGATGGTGCTGCTGGTGACAGCGGGACTGATCTCGGTGGCATCGAATGTGCTGCGCATCTGCCTGGTGATCGGAGGTTTGCACTACTGGAGACTGGAACTGGATCAAGGCGCCGCCCATGAGGCTGTGGGTGTGCTGTTCTTTCTGCTGGATCTGCTGCTGGTCTGGAGCGCTGACCATGGCTGGCATTTCGCCTTGAACAGCTCGCAGAGCCAACCACGCACATCTCCCTATGGGACAACTGAACCTGCTGCTGTGAGCGGATTGTATGGCAGTCTGAGCCTGGGGGTGGCGGTGATTGGCATGACGCTGCTGCTTGGCCCTGAACTTCTGGCACTGAGCCGTCATTCCAATGCTCCCGTGGCAGCGAATGCACTCGCTGAAGCGGACGAATTTCAACTGCCAGAGGTGCTTGCCGGCTGGGTCCGTGAAGGTGACCAGCCCGTGGAAAATTCGATAATCGGGAATCTGGGCGTGCGCAACCAGGTGTGGCGCTACCGCAAAGGCAGGCAGGAAGCGTTTGTGGCGGTGAATTTCCCTTTCCTGGGCTTTCATGACACGCGCCTCTGCTACTCCGGCCAGGGCTGGCAGTTTCAGAAACAGGTGGATGGCTCGCTGCCCGGAGACACGCAAAAGACGGTGCGCTTTCTGGAGATGAACCAGCCGACGGAGCTCGCCCGCGCCCACCTTTGGCTGAGCGTGCTGGATGAAAATGGCACGGCTCAGACATTCACGAGCGAACAGCCGCTGGATCGAATGGCCGAACGCCTGCTCTCACGCTGGTCCAACCCAAGTCCGGTGCTGAACACTTATGTGCTGCAGATCATGTCCGTCGAACCCGAGAACGACGCCCAGGTGCAGGGAGCGGTGACTGAACTGCTCGCTGAAGCACGCAACCGCCTTGCCCAAGCTCTTGTCAACCACAGCCCCCATGCAGGAAAGGAAAGCGAATGACCGGTCACTTCATTCAAGATTTACGTTATCGACTCAACTCCATGCTGGAGGAGCGCAAGCGCATGGACGGGCTGCTGGGACTGCCTGCTTTGTTCACGCTGATCCTGCTGGTGTTCATGGTGCTGAACTCGCGTGACGACTTCAGCCGTGAGCATTTGCTCCGTTTGGAACGGGAAGCGCAGAGCCATCTTGATCAGGGACATTTCGTGGAAGCGCGCCTCGCGGCGATGCGGCTGATGCAGGACGGCGAGCAGAACTCTCGGGCCATCCTGATCGAGGCGAAGGCCCTTCGTGGCATGGGGAGAGAAAGCGACGCGCTGCGCCTGCTTTCGCGCATCGCGCCCAAAGACGGACCTGGCTATGCGCCGGCCCACGTGATCCAAGCCACCATTTTGCTGGCGCAGCAGAAGAATCCTGATGTGCAGGCGGCTTTTGATCACATCAACAAAGCGCTACTGAGCGACCCTGCGAACCAGGATGCGCGGGAACTGGCGGCACGCTTTGCTGCGGGACAACGGCGGTGGCAGACGGTGCTGACGCATTTGGACAAAATGGAGCTAAAAAAGCGTCCTGACCTCCTGCTGATGAAGGCGACTGCGCTGCAATTTTCCAGCCAGGAGGCGGCGGCGGTGGAATTCGCCCATGAAGCGGAGATTGCGCTGCGGGGGATGTCGAAATCGGCCAATGCCAATGGATCTGAAGTACGCTTTTCGATCGCCGTGAGCCTGAGCCTGCAACGGAAGTTTGAGGAGGCGGTGCAGTGGATCATCGGCTCGACCCATGGCAATCCAACGCAAGAAGAGCGCCAGCTTGTCGGCGGCATTTACTTGTCCTGGAGCCGATACCTCAAGCAGCAGCCGTCCGGCAAGCGCATGGAAGTGCTGAAGCTGCTTGAACAGGGCATCCAGATCAGCCCGGAAAGCCAGGATCTCATCATGGCATTCCTTGGTGACTGTGAGGAGCTGACCAGTGAACCTGAAGAGCGCCAGCGCTACGTGGAACGCATTCTGAGCAACGGAGGGATCTCCACTTCCTTCCTCCACTACTATCTGGGTGTGATGGACTGGAAGCAGGGCAACCGCGAGTCTGCGAAGTCGCATTTTGAGCTCGCCAGCTCACTCAATCCTGGATTTAAGGTGATCGGCAACAATCTGGCGATGGCCATTGCATCGGTTTCCACGGACCGCGCTGAATTGGAGAAGGCGCTGGCGATGATCGATGAACTGCTGAAGGGGGAGCCGAACAATCCGTTCTTCCTTGATACCCGAGGCCATGTGTATGCTAAGCTGGGCAAGTATAAAGAAGCTGTGGGTGATTTCGAGCGTTCGCTGCCCAATGCCCGAGACAAGAAGTCCTGCCACGTCAAACTGGCGGATCTGTATGAACACCTTGGCATGAAAGACCTGGCGTCCAAGCATCGGTCGGAGTCTCTGGTGCACATGGACGATGCACCGGGAGCGAAATCGGCGGCGCGGTAGGCTGATTCGATGAGCGGGAGGCCGGGATCGTGTGGGTTTGTTTGCAGATGAAAGGTAGTCTGAAGTCTGCTGAACAGCGTAACCCATTTGCGGTCTAAAGAGCGCGCACCTTGACATCCGGGGTGAAAGCATGCCCTAAGTAGGCCCATTTTCCGATACAACCTGTTCATACGCACATGCCCAAAGCCCTGATCATTGCCGAAAAGCCCAGTGTCGCAGCCGATCTTGCCCGCGCACTTGCCAAAGCCCCCGGCATGAAGCCCTTCGTCAAAGAGAAGGACTGGTATGAGAATGACACACATGTGATCTCGTCGGCCGTGGGCCATTTGCTGGAACTCGGCATGCCCATGGTGGACGGAAAGAAGATCGGCTGGGGCTTCACCAGCCTGCCGATCATGCCGGAGCAGTTTGAGCTCAATCCCATCGAGCAGAGCGCAGACCGCTACAAACTGCTGACCAAGCTGCTGAAGCGCAAGGACGTGGACAGTGTGATCAATGCCTGCGATGCCGGGCGTGAGGGTGAGCTGATTTTCCGCTACATCATGGACGCGAGCGGCTGCAAGAAGCCGGTGCAGCGGCTGTGGATGCAGTCCATGACCCAAGGTTCGATTCTAGATGCCTACAAGCATTTGCGCACGAATGAGCAGATGCTGCCGCTGGCGGACGCGGCGAAGTGCCGGAGCGAAAGCGACTGGCTGGTGGGCATCAATGGCACCCGTGCGCTGACCGCGCTGAATTCGCGCCACGGCGGCTTCCGCCTCACGCCGGTGGGCCGGGTGCAGACGCCGACGCTGTCTGTTCTTGCGCAGCGTGAGCGTGACATCGCTGCCTTTGTGCCACGCACCTATTTTGAGGCCATTGCGCTGTTTGAAGTGAAGGCCGGGCAGTATTCAGGGCGCTGGATTGATGAGCGCTTCAAGAAGGACGAGAACGACGAGCACAAGAAAGCCGAGCGTCTCTGGGACCAGGGCACCGCGCAGGCGATCGCCGACCGCTGCAAAGGCAAGCCGGGGATCATCGAGCAGATCACCAAGCCGACGCGTCAGGCCCCTCCCCTGCTCTACGATTTGACGAGCCTGCAGCGTGAAGCGAGCAACCGCTTCGGCTTCTCAGCACGGCGCACGCTGCAGATCGCGCAGGCGCTGTATGAAAAGTTCAAGGTGCTGACCTATCCTCGTACCGATTCACGCCACCTGCCGGAAGATTATCTTGGCACGGTGACGGACACGCTGAAGACCTTTGCCAGCCATGACAGCCGCAAACAGGACGCGCTGCCGCATGAACTGGGCACGCACGCCGCCACGGCGCTGGACAAGAAGTGGGTGAAGCTCAACAAGCGCATTTTTGACAGCAGCAAGGTCAGCGACCACTTTGCCATCATCCCCACGGGGCAGATTCCGCCGAAGGAGCTTCCCGAAGCCGAGCAAAAGCTGTTCGACATGGTGGCCCGCCGATTTGTGGCGGTGTTTTTCCCTGCGGCCGAGTTTGAAGTGACCACGCGCATCACGCGGGTGGGCCAGGATGCATTCCAGAGCAACGGCAAGGTGCTCAAGGAGCCGGGCTGGCTGGGCGTCTATGGCAAAAAGGCGGCAGAGGAAGCTGCTGAAGGCGGCGAGGATGCCGCGAAGCTGCTGGTGGCTGCGAATCCAGGCGACAAAGCCGAGACTCTGGATGTCGAGGTGAACGAGCACCAGACCAAGCCGCCACCGCGCTTCACGGAAGCCACGATTCTTTCCATGATGGAAGGCGCCGGCAAACTGGTGGAGGATGAAGAACTCGCCGAAGCGATGAGCGAGCGTGGTCTCGGCACGCCTGCGACGCGTGCTGCGATCATCGAAGGTCTGATCATGGACCGGTACATTGAGCGTGTGCAGAGGGACTTCCACGTCACAGCCAAAGGGCTGGCCCTGATTGATCAGATCAGCGCCATCGGCATTGATGCGCTCAGTTCACCGGAAATGACCGGCCAGTGGGAGTACAAGCTGCGCCAGATGGAGCATCGGGAGCTGGACCGTGCCAGTTTCATGCGGGACATCCGGCACCTGACCAAGCAGGTGGTGGAAAAAACCAAGGCCTACTCCAAAGCGGCCAAGGACAAGGTGTTCCCAGACTTCCAGGCCACCTGCGGCGTGTGCGGCAGCAAGGAAGGCTACAAGCAGACCGAGGAATTCTACGGCTGCAAGAATCCCAAGTGCAAGGTGCGCGTTTTCAAAACTGTGGCGAGCCGCGCGCTGAGCGAAGATGAAATTCGCACGCTGATCGAAACACGCTTCCTCGGACCGCTCGAAGGTTTCCGCAGCAAGAAGGGCAAGGAATTCAGCGCGGCACTGCAGATCAAGGACGACATGAAGATCGCCTTCGTCTTTGGCGACGGTTCAGACCCTGACAGCATCAACTGGGACGAGTGCCCGGTGATCGCTGACTGCCCGGTGTGCGCCAAGAAAGGCCGCAAGGGAGAAAAGATCTACGAAACGGCGGACGCCTACCAGTGCAAAATCAACGCCACGGAGTCATCCAAGTGCAACGCAAGGCTGCCGAAGAAGCTGTGCCAGAAGGACATCACGCCAGAGAATGCGCGCGAGTTCTTCGTCGATGGCAAGACCTCGCTGATCACGGGCATGATCTCCAAACGTGGCCGCCCCTTCAGCACCTTCCTGGTCTGCACGCCCGGTGAGAAGCGCATCATGAGCTGGGAGTTCCCGCCGCGTGAAGCGAAACCGAAGGCGGAGAAGAAGGCGAAGAAACCTGCAGGAGTCAGCGGGCGGTGAGGCCTAGCCGGCCAGAAGAATGGGATCAAGTTGATCCTTCATTTGGAACGGTGGAAGGGGCGGAGCGTGGAGGGATCAAGATGATCCCTCTCCTGCCAGACCAGTTGCGGCGCAACTGATCTACTTTGTTTTTGCCAGGTGCGCGTATTTCGTTTTCCAGTCGTCTGGCAGGCGGGCGGGGCGGCCTTCGGGCATTTGGACGAGGGCGAGGGACTGGCGGCAGGTGATGAGGAGGGCGTTGTCTTCGGCGCGGCGCACTTCGAAGGAGCACCAGAAGCGGACGCGCTCGACGGTTTCGAGCCTGCCGTGAATGATGAGTTCGTCACCGAGTCTGGCTGGTTTTTTATAATCGATCTCGGTGCGCACCACGACGGGGAAGAGCTGGGTCTGCGCCATTTCACGCATTTTCATGCCCATCAGGCTGGCCAGGCGGGTGCGCGCGGTTTCGATCATGCGGAGGTAGGCGATGTTATGGACGACGCCACCGCAGTCGGTGTCGAAAAACATTACCTCTTCGCGGGTTTCAATGGTCGGAGTGTGCTGCATGTCAGTTCAAATCCAAAGCGGCACGGACAGCGGCCTCATCGACCCCCCGCAACCCAAACACGCGCAGCACGGTGTCCTCAATGAGATTGTTGGGGCAGGAGGCGCCGGCGGTGATGCCGACGGTCACCGGACCATCGCCAGCGAGCTTGGTGGAGTAGCTTTCCTTCTCTGCCTTGAGGTGAAGGTCAAAATGGACGATCTGCTCCAGTGATTTGAGGCAGTCCGCAGTGCGGATGAAGAAGGTGGGGAGCTGCTGCTCGCCGATTTCGACGAGGTGCGTGGTGTTGGAGCTGTTGTAGCCGCCAACGACGAGGAGCACGTCCAAGGGCTGCTTGAGCAGGCCAAAGAGGGAGTCCTGCCGCTCCTGCGTGGCACCGCAGATGGTGTCGAAGACCTGGAAATTGGTAACGCCGACTTCGGGACCGTGGCGGTCCAGAACGGCCTGACGCAGGCGACGCTGAACTTCTTCAGTCTCCGATTTGAGCATGGTGGTCTGATTGGCCACACCGATGCGGGTGAGGTGCAGATCAGGGTCGAAGCCGTCAGAATGAGCAGTGGCCGGGAAGCGCTTCATGAAGGCTTCTTTGTCACCGCCGTTGCGAATGTAGTCACAGACGTAATCGACATCAGCCAGGGTGAGCACCACAAGGTAGTTGCCCATGCCGTCGTCGCCCATGGCACGGGAGGAGGTGGCGCGGGTTTCTTCATGGCTGGCTTTGCCGTGAATGATGGAGGTGAAGCCGGTCTTGGCATACTGCCGGACACGCTTCCAGACGCTCATGACATCGCCGCAAGTGGTGTCGACCACCATGCAGCCGCAGGCTGCGATGAGCTTCATGAGGCGCGTTTCCGCGCCGAAGGCAGGCACGATCACCACGTCTTCAGCCGTCATGGTGGCGACCATGGCCTCATGATCGACGTTGGGAATGCTCACCACGCCCATTTCGGTGAGCTGGCGGTTCACTTCCTGGTTGTGGATGATCTCACCCAGCAGAAAGACGCGGCGGTCGGCAAATACTTTGCGAGCTGCGTAGGCAAGGTCGATGGCGCGTTCAACGCCGTAGCAGAAGCCGAAATCCCGTGCCAGACGAACGGTAGTGCTGCCAATCTGAATCACGCTGCCTTTGGAGCGGATTTGCTCGACAATATGGCTGCGGTAATGAGTCTCCACCTCGGCCTGCACGCGCTCCATGACCTCCGGGGTGCGAACATTCACACGGCGGGCGGCTGGGGCGGGTGCAGACATGAGATGGAATAAGTTAAATCAATAGTACATTTTGCCCTTGGCGGCGTCTTCGAAGACCTTGTTGCTGTTCATATACGAATCAGGCGGGTCGGCGAGCTTGCTATCATCAAGCACTGGGAGAGTTTTGCCAATGGTGGCGTCTTCAGGCTGGGATGAGGCGATGTTGAGCGGAGTTCCACTCTTGACCATGCTGAAAATCTTCTGTGCAGCCTTGATCGGCAGACGGACGCAACCGTGGGTGCAGGGATAAGGCTTCACCCAGCCCCAGTGCATGCCGTAGGCGGACTTGAACTCCATCCAGAAGGTCATGGGATAGCCGGCGCCGGGGCTGCTGGCACGGCGGCGGTTGGCCACTTTGCTGTAGATGGTGAAGTTACCCTGGGGGGTCGGGGCGCTGGCGGTGCCAACGGAGCATGGGGTCGCGAGCAGCACTTCATTGCCTTCCATCACATACACGCGCTGGGCGCCTGTGCTGAGCTTCACACGCACATTCGAGGGATTTTTCACCGGCTTCGTTACTGGGTCATAGCTCAGGGAGGAATGGCCGCCTGTTTTGCTGCCGGCGCAGTTGCTGAGAGCGAGAGCGAGTCCGGCAAAGGCGAGCACCTGCAAGGACCGGCGGAGAATGGGGAAGTGCGAATTCATAGAGGCTGCGCATGTAGCACATGATTCCCCTCACTCCACCGTTTTTCTTTGTGGATGATCCTGTTGCAGAGAACGCGAAACTTTGCCCTCGTTGCGGCGTTGTATCGCCCCACATGCCCACCCCTACTTTGATCGACGTCCTCGTACGAACCGCCGCCAGCGCAGGATGCGAAGAACCCACCCGGCTGCGCCATGCCCTCGAAGTGGCCTCCGACAACCGCCAGCCGCTCATGGATGCCGTGGTGGACAGCAGCATGGTGGATGAAGACCGATTCTTTGCCCAGCTAGCGACCGGTCTGGGCATGCCGTATGCCGAAGAAGGCGTCGGCGAAGCCGCTGAAGGACTGCGCAACAACTTCCCCGCCAAACTGGCGCTGCGCCACCGCATCTGCCCGATGCATGTGGCGAGTGGTGAGGCGACGATCCTGACCTACAACCCGTTCGACCTCAGCGCACGGCAGGCGGTGGGCCAGGAACTGCGCAAACGCGTGCACTGGCAGATCGCGCCGCGCCACCGCATCCTCGAAGCCCTGCATCAAGGCTACGGCGTGGGTGCGGAAAACTTTGAAGAGCTGCTGGAAGGCCGTGAAGGCGGTGACGAGCACGACGACCTCAAGCAGGAAACCACGGTGCTGGACGAGGCGGATGAAGAGGCCACGGTGCTCAACTTTGTGAACCAGATCTTCCGTGAAGCTCTCAAGGAACGCGCCACGGACATTCATGTGGAGCCGCTGGAGCGCGATCTGCGCATCCGCTACCGGGTGGATGGCAAGCTGCTGGAAGTTCCTGTGCCGCCGAACATGCGACTGCTGCAGGCATCGCTCATTTCGCGCCTGAAGATCATGGCGCATCTCGACATCGCCGAGCGCCGCCTGCCCCAAGACGGACGCATCAACCTCGAACTCGATGGCGAACCCATCGACGTGCGTGTGGCCACCATCCCGAGCGTGAATGGTGAGTCCGTGGCGCTCCGCCTGCTGACGCGCAAAAAATTTGACCTGATGGCACTCGGGCTCGACCCGGCCACGGAGGCGACGATTCGCAAGCTGCTCGCGGCGCCGAACGGCATCATCCTCGTCACAGGCCCGACGGGTTCTGGCAAATCCTCCACGCTGTACACTTTCCTCAAGGAGCTCAACACCAAGGAGCGCCGCATCGTCACCATTGAAGACCCGGTGGAAAACAAGCTGGACGGCATCATCCAGATCGCGGTGAAGCCGGAGATTGATCTGACATTCGCCGCCGGCCTGCGCAGCATTCTGCGTGGCGACCCGAATGTGATCATGGTGGGGGAAATGCGCGACCAAGAAACGGTCGAGATCGCCATCCGTGGCGCTTTGACGGGTCACCTTGTTTTCTCGACGCTGCACACCAATGACGCCGTCGGCGGCATCTCGCGTCTGCTGGACATGGGCATCGAGCCCTTCATGATTTCGTCCTCGGTGAGGGCCTTCCAGGCGCAGCGCCTTGTGCGTACGCTGTGCGGATTGTGCAAGCAGCCCGCGCATCACGAGGAAAGCCACCTGCGCTGCATTGGTTTCCCTCTGGAGTGGAAAGACAAGCTGTTCAATCCTGTGGGCTGCCGTGCCTGCCGCAACACTGGTTTCACCGGACGTCTGGCGATCATGGAAATCTGCCTCATGACGGAAGCCTTGCAGGACAAGATCAACAAACGCGCCAACACCATGGAACTCAAGGCGCAAGCGCTCAAGGACGGCATGGTGCCCATGCGGCAGTATGGATTCCGGAAGGCTTCGCAAGGGGTGACGACACTGGAGGAAGTGATGACCGTGACAGCGGCGACTGAGTAGTGTTGCGAAGCCCCCTCCCATGAATATCCTTTGACCATGACACTCTCCGCCAATCCTCCTATTGAGCTTCCATTGGAAAGCCTTTCCCTTGCACAGAAATGGCAGGTGTTTGACTGGCTGAAAAGCGATCTCGCTGTCGAAGAGATCGGCCCTCAGGAGTGGCATTTCGATGTCCTTGCCGAGCGTGAGAAAATGCTGGCGACTGGAGAGACGGAGCTCATCAGTCTGGAGCAATTCTCCAAAGAACTGCGCGGGGAGCTGTCATGACGGTCCAGGTCGTCCGGGCCGCTAAAGCGGACATAGCCTCCTCTCATAAGTTTTATGAAAACCAACAACAAGGTCTCGGGAACTATTTTGTTGAGTGCATCCTTGCTGACATTGCTGAGCTTGAAACAACGGGAGGAATCCACCGCCAAACTCGCGGTTATCACCACGTGAACTCGAAGCGTTTTCAATCTGTTCTCTATTACCGCATTGTGAATGAGACAGTCATTTTGACCGCCATTATTGACGGCAGAATCAACCCAGCCAAACGCGACCGTATTTTGTCACGGCGTCATTGATCCATTTGGCACCTGCCGCCTGTTTCCGTCACTTCCTCGTATGCCCGCCTTCACCTACACCGCCCTCACCACCACCGGCCAGACCGTCACGGGATCCGTCACGGTCGGTTCGCGTGCGGAGGCATTTCGAAAAATTGAGGCTCAGGCACTGACGCCGGTGAAGGTGACGCAGGACGAAAAGTCCGATGCAGCGAAAGCGAAAATCGCGGCGGCCGCCGCAGGAGGCCCCGTGAAGCTGAAGCGCGCCCAGCTTATCTTGTTCACGGAAGAACTCGCGGATCTGCTGGATGGCGGCCTGCAGATCGACCAGGCATTTCGGGTGATGCAGGAACGGCAGGAGTCGGGAACGCTGCGCATCATTGCCAGCACGATGCGGAACGAACTGCGCGAGGGCTCATCGGTGGCGAAAGCGCTGAGGAAAGCTTCGCCAAGCTTTGACGATCTGTACTGCAACCTGGCTGCGGCTGGCGAAGTGAGCGGCTCGCTGCCGAGCATCCTGCGACGCCTCGCCAACAATCTGGCGGTGATGGCCGAACTGCAGGCCAAGGTGACGCAGGCGATGATCTACCCGGCTTTCCTGATCGGTGCGTGTATCGTGCTCATGGTGGTGTTCATGACTTTCATGGTGCCACAGATCATGGACTTGATGGGCAAGAACGGCCAGAAGCTCCCCGCAGCCACGCAGCTGCTCATCAGCTTCAATCAATTCATGGGCCAGTGGTGGTGGGCCATCGCAGCGGCCATCACGGCAGGTGTGCTTACATTCCGGGGCTACATCTCTAGCCCGGCGGGCCGGATGTGGTGGGATGAAACGAAGCTCAAGCTCCCGCTGTTTGGCGCGATTATGAGCATGCGCTTCTATGCGCAGTTCGCGCATTCGCTGGGCAATCTGATCACCAACGGGGTACCGCTGCTGAACAGCATCCGCCTCGTTTCCAAGATTTCTGCGAACGTCTTCATCCAGTCGCTGCTGGCCAAGGTGACCAGCATGGTCTCCGAAGGAGCCCCGCTTTCCAACACACTGCGCAAGGTCGGCAGCTTTCCCCTGCTGCTGGCGGACATGATCGCCGTGGGTGAGCAGACGGGGCAGCTTGGCAAATCGATGGAAAAATGCGCCATCCGTTACGACAAGGAGCTCGACAAGCGTATCAAACGCATGACCTCGATGATCACGCCGATCATCCTGATCGTGATGGCCGTGATGGTCGGCACGGTGGCGTATTCCATCGTTGCGGCCATCGCCCAAAGCGTCACGGGCATCCGTGGTGGCGGCTAAAGCCGGCGCAACCAACTTCATTTCCTCCTGTTCATCTCTCCATAAATCCTGTTCAATCGTCCCGTCATGAAAATCCGCACCTCGAACCCCAAGACACTCCCTGCCGCCGCCTTCACGCTGATCGAAATCGTGATCACGCTGACCATCATCGCCATCCTGGCCTCCGGTTCGATTTACCTGCTCAAAGGCCAGATCGACTCCGCCAAGGACACACGAGTGGACAGCGATTTGCAAGCCATCGGGCTGGCGCTGCAATCTTATGAATCCCGTGCGCTGCGCATGCCGACGACCGAGCAGGGCCTGATGGCGCTGGTGGAAAAGCCGACGCTGGAGCCGATCCCTGAAAACTACCGCGCCTTCATGGAAGAGCTGCCCAAAGATCCTTGGGGCCTGCCATACAAGTACCGTTTCCCAGCCCAGAAATCCAAGAAGCCCTATGACCTCTGGACGGCTGGCCCGAACGGGATCGACGGCGACGAAGACGACCTCGGCAACTGGAAGAAGTCGGCGGCGAAATGACCCATGAAACCTGCATGCCGAAGCACGAAGACCAGCCATGACGCGAGTGATGCCCTCACCACCCGTCATCGCTCCTTCGTTCGGCATGGAGACGCCCGGGCGTTTACGTTAATCGAGATCGTCATTGCTTTGACCATCGTCGCTGTACTGGCAGCGGCGACGGTGCCGATGCTCAAAGGTTTCCAGGATGAGCGGCTGGCGCGGGAACCCGTCACGGCGCTGCTTAAGCTGGCACGTGAGGCGCGCATGCGTGCCATGCAGGAGAAGCGGCCCTACCAGGTGGCCTTCCATGCCACGGGATTCACGGCATCCCGCTATTTCAATCCGTACCTGCAGCTCACGGAACTGAACGAATTTCTCGCGGCGGGCGAAGCGGCACCTGCCGTGGAGAGCACGATCGAAGAGGGTGACAAAACGGATATCGACAATGGCGGCAAATCTAACAAGACCACGGAACTGCCGCTGGCCCCGCCTGCGCCGAAGTATGACGAATACTGGTCTGAAAAATACGAACTGCCGAAAGAGGTGAAGTACCAGATCCAGCATTGGTATGATGCTGAGCCAACGCCAATCGAAGGGGAGATGGTGAAGCTGTGGGTGTTTCAGCCCAGCGGCGTCTGCCAGCCGCTGAAGATCCATGTGGAGGGACCGTCCTCGACGTTTGACGTGGAGTTTGCGGCACTGACGGCAGACATCGTGAAGGAAACCGTTGATCTGCGATGAACGCGAAATTCCATCGCCGGCAGCGCCCGGTTTCGCGCGGGTACATTCTCTTCGAGCTGGTGCTGGCGCTGACGATTTTTGCCCTCGCGGTGCTGGGGCTGGCAAAGTCGCTAAACCAGGCGCTGGAGACGGCGAATCTGCTGAAGCGTGACCAGATCATCCGCATCGGCATGCGCAATGTTTTTGAAGAGCTGCGGAACAAGCCGCTGGCCAAGATGAGCACGACCATCTCCGACACGACCTACGGCATCACCTACACGACCAGCACGGAGGCGCTGTCGCTGAAGACCACCAGCGGCGGCATCTTGAGCGACATGTACAAACTCACCATCCACGCGACTTCGTCTTTTGACGGGGTGCCGCAGG
This sequence comes from Prosthecobacter sp. Pr1, assembly GCF_057652315.1. Classification (NCBI taxonomy): domain Bacteria; kingdom Pseudomonadati; phylum Verrucomicrobiota; class Verrucomicrobiia; order Verrucomicrobiales; family Verrucomicrobiaceae; genus Prosthecobacter; species Prosthecobacter sp. Pr1. The sequence goes on from NZ_JBYFBS010000004.1 coordinate 65,200, forward strand.
GGGACACCCTCGACGTCTATGTTTACAAGCCTGCCCAGCCCTAGACGGCGTTCCGCCTTCACGTTGATCGAGGTGGTGATCGGCATCACCATCCTGTCGATGATCACGGCCACGTTGTTTGCGATCATCCGCGGCTCGGTGCGCGGGGCGTCGGAGATCGAGCACATCCAGCGTGAGAGCGATTCCATGAACCGGTACATTGAGCTGTGCCGGCGTACGTTTGCCACGCTGCCGAGCACGGCCACGCTGGCATTGAAACTGGTGCAGGGTACGGACCCGGTGATTCAGGAACTGACCATCACCGGCTCGCCGGACTGCTTTCCGTTTGGCAACAATCCCATCACCTCCAAGGACACCATCCTGAGCCTGCGGCCCTACCCGGATGCGGTGGTGGACGACAACCAAAAACCACTGAACTACCTGAGCCTGTCGCGTGAGGATTTGATCCCGCAGACCGGGGACATGAAGTCGGGCATTCAACAGTCCACGACGGGAATCTATGCGCCGGACACGGAGGGGCGGTACTGGATGCCGCTGCTGCCGGATGTGGTGTCCTTCAAATGGCGCTTCTATGTGGAGAAGGAGGAGACGTGGTATGAGGAGTGGAGCAAGTCGAACTGGCCGGACCTCATCGAAGGCCAGCTGGTGATGAAGAACCGGACGCTGCCAGTGCGCATGGTTTTCAGCCTGCCAGTGCTGACGCTGATCGCGGGGAGAGCACCGGCCACCAATGGCAATAGCAACAGCAATAATAACAACAACAACCAGCAGGGCGGCGCGGGTGGTAACAATGGCCAAGGCGGTCCGGGAGGCGGACGTGGAGGTCCCGGCGGCGGTGGGCCGGGAGGCGGACCGGGTGGCCCGGGCGGACCAGGCGGCGGTGGGGGGCGTGGAGGTCCTGGTGGGCCAGGTGGAGGCGGCTTTCCAGGCGGAGGGCCTCCTGGTGGTGGACCTCCCGGTGGCGGGGGTGGCCCTCCTGGCGGCGGCGGTGGAGGTGCCGGGCCATGAAGACTTCTGTTCACAGCACTTTTTGCAACGTTCGTCCGGCATCTGCACGGGGGTCTGCGCTCATGCTCATGATTTGGGCCATCCTGCTCATGTCCGTGACGGTCATGGGGGTGGTGGAGTACATCACTTACAGCGCGGAGGAATCCAAACAGGCGGCGTATGATTTCCGCGCCCTGCATCTTGCGGAAAGCGGCATCGCGGTGGGTTTGCACCCCAGCACGCGGCGGGGGGACATCGTGATGAAGCAGAAGGTGGGGCCTGACAGCGGCTTCGACGTGGTGATCAACTATGAAGGCGCGCGCATTCCGATCAACTACATCACGGATGAGCGGCTGCGCGAGGCGATCTACAATCTCTTCATCTACTGGCAGCTCAATGCGGAAGACGCTGGTGTGGCGGCGGATTCACTGGCGGACTGGGTGGACAATGACAGCACCCAGCGCGCCAACGGTGCGGAGGCGGAGTATTACAAGAGCCTGGGAATTTATGACGCGCCGCGCAACCGGGGCTTCATACGCGTGGAAGAAATGATTCTGGTGCGTGGCATGGATGCCGTGGACCGCAAAAAGCCGGACTGGCGTAATTTCTTCAGCATCTATGGAGAGGGACAGATCGACCTGCGCACGGTTTTCAAGGATGTGCTGCTGGCCATCACCGGGGCATCCGAAAACGACGTGCAGCGCTTCATCAGCGAACGCGATGGCGGAGATGGCATTCCCGGGACGGAGGACGACCGCCGCATCCGTGCGCCGGAGGCTTACCAGATTCTCGGCCTCAACGGGGACAGGCTGAACGCTGTGAGCGGCATCGTCAATGACAGCGACACGACGCTGCGCCGCATCACCAGCATCGGCTGGGTGGGGACGAAGCGCTCGAAGATCATCCTCGTCACCCGGCGCGATCAGACGACGGGGGCAGTGACCTATCTCGGAAGGATTGAGGAGTAAAACGGACTCGACAACCAGAGCATCACCGGACATTCGATAATCGTCATTCAATCACGCAACTTCCCACGCGATCGCGCGTTCTACCCAGCCCTTCACGAATGTCACTCGCCGCCACTACCCTGCTCCTCCCCGCCCCTGATGCCTCCTGGCGTGTGTGGAAGCCGCGCGCGACCTCCAGTGCTGAGACGGTGGAAAGCCCGGCCGAGGCGAAGCATGTGAGCAAACCGCTGCTGATCGGGCTGCCTGCCTCGGCATGCCGGACGATCGGGCTGATCCTGCCGCAGACGGATGCCGAACTGCTGGAGCAGATCATTTCCACCCAGTTGGAACGGCGAGGCTTCAAGCTGGAGCAGGATGCTGTGGGCAGAAATTACCGCTGGCATCTGCTGGGCCAGAACGGCGGACTTGCCATCGTGAGTGTGGACATTCTGGCGGAGCCATTCCCGGAAGCACTGGCCGCATCGCACGCCAGCGATTACACCGCCGCGCTGAGGCTGGCTCAGCTGCCTGCCGGACACATTGTCATCATCGAAGAACAGGGAGATCTGGTGCTGGCGGCCAGTCATCAGGGCAAGCTGTACCACAGCCACATTTTTGCCAAGGCACCGGCTGCGGAAGATGTGCTGACGCTGGAGATCACCCTGGCCCGGCTGACCTTGGAGTCCGAACTGGGACCCGACACGATTGACGGGGTGGCGCTGGTGGGAGCGAATTTTGACAAGGGGCTCACCACGCGTCTGAGCTCCATTCTGGACCTGCCGGTGCGGGTGCTCGCTGACCTGCCGCCCAATGGGGCACTGGAAACCCGCACCTGGACGAAGATGCTGCCCTCAGGGGTGCGGACGGCGATCAGCGCGAGCGCCCAGCGCTCCAAGCTCATCCGTGCGCTGGTGCTAGGGGGCATGCTGTATGCGTCGCTGGCATTCCTCGGTTTTGCGTATCTGCATTTCCAAGAAAAGCGGGCGGAAAAACTGGCCGAAGAGGTGGAGGTCACGAGCGAGCCAGCGGCGGCGGTGCGCAAGGCGAATGAACGCTGGAAAGTGCTGGCGCCGGCCATCGAGCCGCAGCGGTATCCTCTGTTTCTGCTGGGTGAGATCAACCGCATCATGCCGGGCAGCGGCATCGTCATTCGTAAGTTTGAAGTGAAGGGCAAGGAGATCGACATCCGTGGTGAAGCACGGGATGCGCAACTCGCGTTTCAATTCATCGAAGATTTCAAAAAGAACCGCGTCCTCAGCCGCTATGAATGGACGAATCCCCGGCCTGAAGTCAAAGGCACCACGGCCTCCTTCCGCGCCCAAGGCAAACTGCCGTAACGAATCCGATTTTTTCAAATTCCATGGCACTCGCCCTCACCCAACGTGAAAAGAAACTGCTCGGAGCCTGCATTGGCGCCCTGCTGCTGATGGCGACGTTCATCATGCTGAAGCAGTTTCTGGACCGCCGCACGGCGGTGCTGGCGCGCATCACCTCGCTGGAGAATGAGAAGAAGGAGAACAGCCACTGGATGGCCGACCGTGAGTTCTGGGACAAGCGCTCGGCGTGGATGGAGCAGCACATGCCCACCACCGAAAGCCTGGGCACGGCGCAGGCCAAGCTGCTGGAAGAGATTCAGAATGTGGCCCTCGACTATCAGCTGCAGGTGCAGAAGCAGCAGCTGCTGCCAGATGCCGCTGACAGCAAGACGAATGCCTCCGTGTATCGTGAGGTGGCCGTCGAAGTACGGCTGCGCGGTGATCAAACCACGCTGCTGGGCTGGCTGGCCACTTTGCAGTCGCCGGAAAAGTTTCAAGCCATCAAGCAGCTGGAGCTGGAGATCGACGGCAAAGCTAAAGAAAAGACACCCCAGGCCTTGTGCAACCTCGTCCTGGCGCGCTGGTTCAAACCTGAAGCCGGATTCCAGCCATGAAAACTCTTTCCACCACTCTGCTGATGCTGAGCGCGGCACTGAGCCTGCGCGCGCAGTCGATTGTACCAGCTGCGCCTGCTGAGGCACCGCTCACGACTTCGGATCTGCTGGCACTGCCCGGGGACGAACTCCTGACACCGGAGCAACCCGTGGCCGCACCTGCGGCCCCCGCAGCGCCAGCCGGGCCGGTGGACCCCGACCTGCCGCAGCCGTTTGATGCGACGTCTTTGAGCGCGATCATTCAGAACTCCCCATTCACCCGCATCGTCAGCATCTCTGACTCCCTCGTTCTCACGGGGATGGCCTACGTGAATGGCAAACCGGTCGTGACCATTTTTGACAAGAACGAGAAGCAATCCCTGGTCGTCAGCGAAGAACCCAATCTCAAAGGCTGGAAACTGATTGAAGCGCTGCCCACCAGCAACATTGAGCGCGCCCAGGCCAAGATTGCCATCGGCGGGGAGACCTTCAGCATCCGTCACAGTGTGCTGGACAAGAACGACCTGACGAAAGGAAAAAGTGACAAGGGCGACAAAGGCCCGCGCAGTGATTCCTCCAGCGGAGACCGTTTCAACCGAGGCAACCGGGGCCCCAGTGAGGAAGACCGGAAAAAGTACGAAAGCCTCTCCGACAAAGCCAAGGAAAAGTTCCGCGATGCCATGCGTGAAAAGTTCAGCGATGAAAAGTTCCGCAACGCCCCTGAGGAGGAGCGCCGCAACGCCATCCGCACCATGTTTGAAAAGATCCAAAAAGAAGACGGCGGGGGCAAATAACACGCCCCGCTGACCGCCTACACCTGCCACTCACGCCACATCCCTTTCGCATGCATCGTTGTCTTCCTGCCCTCACCACGCTTCTGTTTGCCATCTCCGCCGTTGTGCGCGGGCAGAGCATTGTACCGCCAGCCCCACCGCCGACACCTGCTGCAGCTCCTGCAGCCGCCACGACGGAAACGCCTGCGGCCACGACCACCACAACAACCACGACAACGACACCGGCTCCCCTTCCCCCACCGACTCCGACAGTCGCCTCCCCTGCAGCAGGCGGCACTGCCCCTGCAATGCCTCCCGACGGTGCGCGTCCTCCTGCAGGCGGCTTCCCTGGCGGAGGGAGAAGCGGTTTTGGCCGCCGTGGTGGCTTTGGAGCACCGGGCGGTGGTTTTGGTGGTCCTGGCGGCATGAGTGCTGACGGCGCGGGTGGTCCCGCAGGAGAGGCGGAGGCCTTCCAGATCACCGGAGACAACGTCATGATGCAGTTTGCCAACAATCCCGTGGCCGACCTGCTGGCGATCTATGAAAAGCTCACGGGCTACACGCTGATCAAGGACACCAACATTTTTGAAGGGGCTACGATCAGCCTTGTCACCCCCAAGCAGGTTCCCAAGGCCGAGGCCATCAAGCTCATCGAGGCCTCACTGCTCGCGAACGGCTACGCCATCGTGAACGAGCCTGGCAGCAACAGCGCCAAGATCCTGCCGGCACGCAACCAAAGTGCGAATGCCGTGCAGTTCTCCCATGGGGTGCGGTTTTACACCAGTGCCATGGACATCCCTGACGGTGAAAGCATCGTGTCCTACTTCATGAAGCTGGACTATCTCGCGCCTGAAGACGCGGCCACCATGTTCTCAGGTCACGTCGGTCTGGGTGCTTATGGCCGCATCACACCGGTGACTTCCCCGCCCGGACTGCTGATCACAGAAAGCGCCACGATCGTCAAGCAGCTCATCGGCATCCGCGAAGCCATTGATCTCGGTGACACCGGCTCCACGCTGGTCACGAAATTCATTCCCATCAAATTTGCCGATGCCGCAGTGATCGCCCAGATCATCCAGGCCACCTTGAATGCGCAGGCGCAGGAAAAGGAAACGAAAGGCGTGAACACCATCCGTGGCTCTGCCGCCAGTGATGGCCGTGACAACAAAGGCGGCGACAACAACGCCCCAAGGCCGCCCTCGTCCATGCCAAACAATTCATCGCTGTCATCGAATCAAAATGCGCTGAATCCCCAGCCTAGCACGCAGGTGGTGGCCGATACGCGTTTGAACCAGATCCTAGTCGTGGCTTCACCGCTGGACTACACCTACGTCGCCAGCCTCATCGCTGAATTTGACAAGCCGCTGGACAGTACGGAGCCGTATGAGCGCAAGCTCAAGTATGCCGCCGCCCTGGATGTCTTGAGTGCGCTGGTGGACCGCCTGCAGGAAGTGAACGCAGGCACTACCCAGCTGCCGGGCGGGGGCAGCATTCAACAACAGCGCCAGCAGGTGCTGGCGACGAACAGCAGCCAGCTCCTTGGGGGCAGAACCACCCAGGGCACACGGGGTGGCGTGGTGGGCAACACCGCCTCCTCCGCATCTGGCTCTGACACCGCCAGTGCGTCCACAGGAACCACCGGCACCACATCATCAGCTACAAGCACTGGAGGCTCCCGTGCTGACGTCGTGTCCGGTCCCACGGAAAACAATGCCCCGGTGTCCGTGCTGGTTGGCAAGTCCCGCATCGTCGCAGACCCGATGTCGAACACGATCATCGTGATTGGTCGGCAGGAGGAGATCTCCAAAGTCGATGCCCTGCTCGACAAGCTCGACCGCAAGCCTTCGCAGGTTTACCTCGCCACCGTCATCGGCGAACTGACCCTCACCGACACGATGACCACCGGGGTGGATTACATCTCCTCTCTTACCAACAAGAACTTCAGTGCCAGCAGCATCACCAGCCGCACGGACATCCTTGGCACGACGGGCGGCGCGGGACGCGCCATCAATGACCTGCGCAACAATGCGATTACCGCGCCCTTCGGTCCCACCTCAGGCCTGAACCTGTATGGAGCCGCCGGCAGCGGTCTGAGCATCTTCCTCAACGCGCTGCAGACGAACAGTAATTTCAAAGTCCTCTCCCGGCCCTCCATTTTCGCCCTGAACAACAAGAAGGCGGTCATCTCTTCCGGGCGCAAAGTTCCGTATCCGGCGAGCACCGTCACGAACGCCGCCAACCTCAACGGCACCGTCACGTCCACCACCAGCTACCTGGATGTGGTTCTGAAACTCGAGGTCGTGCCGCTGATCAACACCGATGGCGAAGTCACGCTCACCATTTCTCAAATCAACGACACCCTCATCGGCACCCAGCTCATTACGCCAAATTTAGTACCCATCATCGGCACCGAGCAGCTCGTCACTTCCGTCACCATCCCGGACCGTAACACGATCGTGCTTGGCGGCCTCATCTCCGAGGAGAAAAACCTCGGCCAGAGCGGCATCCCTTTCCTCGGCAAAATCCCCGGTCTGGGCAAGCTCTTCCGCACGGACAACAACAGCGTGACCCGCAAGGAGCTGATTGTTTTCATTCAGCCGCAGGTCGTGACTGACACAGAAAGCGTCCGCGAGACCTCGCTGAGCGAAGACATTCGCACCACGTCGGGAGCTCAGGCAGCCCAGCGCTTTCCGCAGGTGCCGCCGCCGCCCGTGCCTGAGCCGGTGGAGGTTCCTGCGAAGAAGAAGAACCTCTTCCAGCGGCTATTCAGCCGCGACCCGAAGCCGCAGTGACTCGGAAGAGAAGCACGAGACAAGATCGAGACAGGATTCCTTGACCTGCGGGGCTCTTGACCTTTGACTGGGAGCCTTGCACTTCGAGATCAAAACCCTTCATCTCAGCGAGCCTTTTCGCATCGCCCACGGCACCTCGGCTACGCGCCAGGTGCTTCGTGTCTCGAATGGAGAACGCGTCACTGAGGCCCCGTTTGTCCCTTACTATGGAGAAGATCCGGCGCTGACGCTGGCCGTGCTCAATCAAGCCGTGCTGCCGGAAGTACTGCCGCGCACCGCAGGCCTCGCGCTCAATCTGCTGCGCCATGACATCATCGGCCACCAGTCCGGCCGGACACTGGCAGCCTACGCCGAGTCAAAGCTGGGCATGCCCGTGCATCACACGCCTCCCGGCTGCCGCTCCTTCAGCATTCCCGAGGATCTCGATGTTTTTGCGGACAAGGTTCGCGAGATCGCCACCCAATTTCCCGTGCTCAAACTCAAGCTCGGCTCAGGTGACCTGGGGCTGGACATTGCCATCGTCTCCGTCGCACGCCAGGCTGCGCCGCATGCGAAACTGCTGCTGGATGTGAACGGCGGCTGGGACATGGCCGAGGCTCCGCTCATGATCGAGAAGGTTGCGGAATACAGCCCGACGCTGATCGAGCAGCCCATCCATCACCGCCTTGGTGTCGATGGCTGGGAAGAACTGCGCACGCTGCTTCCTGGCAATCCCCCGCCGATCTTCGCGGATGAAAGCGTGCAAACCGTGGCGGATGTTATCGCACTCGCGGATTTCGTGGATGGAGTGAACATCAAACTCCTCAAGAGCGGCAGCTTGGATGCTGCTGTGGCCATGATCGCGGCGGCGAGAGAGCAGGGTCTGCAAGTCCTGCTTGGCTGCATGATCGAAACCAGCCTGGGCACCACGGCAGCGGCGCATCTGGCGCCGTGGGCCGACTGGATCGACCTCGACGGGCATTTCTACGTGGCCGATGACGACTTCACGGGCATCACATATGATGCCACCGGCAACCTCATCATGCCCAACCTGCCTGGCATTGGCGCTGTACCGCGATGAACGTTTCTCTTTTTCAATCCGCCGCAGAACTCCATCTCCCGGCTGCGCTCGACTTCCTGCGCCGACTGGTGGCCATCAACAGCTTCACCGCCAATGCTGAAGGCGTGGATGAAGTGGCCCGACTGACTGCAGCCGCTTTTGCGCCGCTGGATTTTGAGGCTGAACTTGCGCCCTGTGTCACTCCCGGCACCGGCCATCACCTCTTTCTCACGCATCGCGGTCAGGGTGGTGAACCCATCGTTCTCGTCACGCATTCAGACACGGTGTTTCCACCGGAAGAAGAACGGCTCAATGATTTCAAGTGGGATGAACGGCCCGAGGAAGGCCGCATCTATGGGCCGGGCACCGTGGATAACAAAGGCGGCACGGCCTTGATCTGGCTCATCTTGCAAAGCCTGCGAGATACGGCCCCCGAGGTGTTTGAGCGCACGCACTGGCTCGTGGCTGCCAATGCTGCTGAAGAAATCACGGGGGACGATTTTGGCCGTGTGACCACTGAACGTTGCGGAGGGAAAGCGCGCGCGGTGCTGGTGTTTGAAGGCGGGCCGGTGGATGAGCGCGGCTGGCACATTGTCACCTCGCGCAAAGGGCGCAGCACGTGGAGACTCAGCGCCGAAGGCAAGGCCGCGCATGCGGGCAGCAAGCACCATGAGGGCATCAATGCCATCGATGCGCTGGCCCGTGTGCTGCCGGACATCGCTGCGCTGACGAATGCGGAAGCTGAGCGAACGGTGAACATCGGCCTGGTGCAGGGTGGCACGGTGGTGAATCGCGTACCGCATGAGGCCGTGGCCGAGTGGGAGTGCCGGGCCACGGAGCCTGCGGCATTGCAGCATGCGGATGATTTTTTTGCAACGCTCAGCGGAACGGCGGCCAACGGCGCGAAGCTCATAGCGGAACGGACCGGTATCACTGCTGCGTGGCCTGGGGGTGTGGAGTCTGAAGCTTTGTTTCACCTTTGGCATGAGGCTGCTGCGATGATGAATCTCACGGCGGTCTCTGTACCGCGCGGTGGCTTGAGCGATGCGAACCACCTCTGGCACCTGGCACCCACTCTCGATGGTCTCGGACCCTATGGTGCCAATGCCCACTGCTCTGAACGCACGGCTGACGGGAGCAAGCTGCCGGAGTATGTGGAGCCGGGGTCGTTTGTGCCGAAGGCGGTGATGAATGCGCTGGCGCTGGTGAAGCTTGTGAAGGGTGATGAGGTTGCGGGTCGCGGTAACGCAGCCTGACTCACCGTGATCGAGGTCAGAAGCTCCCTGCCTTGTCAGAGCAGTTTCCAAAACTGACTTCCAAAAGAAGCGGTATTTTTAGACTTTGCCTCTGCGGAGCGCATTGGAGTGCCGCTGCGAGGAGCTGCTGATTTCGAGTGGCTAGTGGTATGCGTCAAGTGACCGGCTGGCGAAGAATCATCGGCTCCCGCTTACTGGAATTTTCTGACACGCATGAATCACCGAGTCCGGCGAAAGCGGTAGCTGCGTTCGTTCCTCACTACGCGACCGCAGTCCATATCGGAATGCTCGGCTTGATCGGGAAATGAGTTTTACGAATTGCTCTAGAGTCCTTTTGTCAGCGTCTTCACGCGCAGCAGGAACATGTCTGCGGTGATGTAGAGGGTGCTGTGGTCAGCGCCGCCGAAGGCGCAGTTTGCCGTGGCCTGGCCTGTGAGGATGCTGCCGAGGTGTTTGCCGTCTTTGCTGATGATCAAAACGCCGCCGGGGCCGGTGGTCCAGATGTTGCCATTGGCGTCCACCTTCATGCCATCGCAGCCGCCTTTGCGTTCGGCACTTTTCAGAGGCTGCGCATCGAAGAAGACGCGACCGTTTTTGGCGGTGCCGTCGTCCTGAAGATCGTAGGCCATGACACGGGTGTTCTTCGGATCAGACACGGCGATGTAGAGCGTGTGATGGTCGGGGCTCAGGGCGATGCCATTTGGGAAACGAATGTCTGAGATTACCAGCGAGACTTTGCCAGCAGGAGTCACGGAGTAGATGCCGTGCTGCGGGAGCTCTGGTGCTTCGCCTTTCTTCAGGCCGTAAGGAGGATCGGTGAAGAAGATGGTGCCGCTCTTGGCGATCACGAGATCGTTCGGGCTGTTGAAGCGCTTGCCTTCATACTTGTCCGCCAGAGAGGTGAAGGTGCCGTCTTTTTCGAGACGGGCGATGCGGCGCTCGCCATGCTGGCAGAGGATGAGATTTCCCTGGGCATCGACTTGGAGGCCGTTCGAACCCTGGCCGTCTCCGCTGAGACTGCCGCTGGGTTTGAGAACGACCTTGGCAGCGGTGTCGCCTTCCTTCCAGCCGAAGACGGTGTTCTCCGGCACGTCTGAGAAGACGAGGCCGCCATCCCGCCAGACGGGGCCTTCCGACCAGTTGAAGCCTGATGCGAGCACTTCGATTTTTGCTTCGGGTGCGATCAAGGCATCGAGCGCGGGATCGAGTTTTTCGATGGAGCCTTTGAATTCAGGTACGGGCTCGGCAGCGAAGGCTGCGAGGGATGAGGCGAGGAGAAGGGAGAGGGTGCGGTGAAGCATGAGGATGGGATGTAAAGGCGTGGAAGCTGAAGAAGAAATCTTCACCGCGCGGCGGTTTTCGGGGTGCGTTTGCCGAGGCAGATGAGGCTTTTGTCGCTGCGGATGAAGATCTGGCCTTCGCTGAGTGCGGGGGAGGCGAAGACTTTTTCCTTGAGTTCGCTTTCGGCGAGGAGCTTGTAGGTCTTGTCGGGCTGGACGGTGCGAAGGATGCCGAAGTCGTTGATGAAAAAGACGTGACCTTCGGCGCTGGTGAGGGAGGCGTGGTGCTCGCGCATGCGCTCCTCCCATTGGATCTCGCCGGATTTCGCATCGAAGCAGTGGGCGACGCCGGAGTCGGAGACATTGAGCAGATGGCTGCCTTCGATGAGCGGTGATGGGACGTAGGAGACGCCTTTGTTGGTGCGCCAGACGATGTGGGTGTTGGTGACGTTGCCGCTGCCGTCGGGCTTGATGGCGAGGAGGTGGTGCTCGGGGAAGCCTCCGGTCATGTAGAGGAGGCCGGATTGATCGCTGTAAACGATGGAGGCGACGAACTGCTCGGTGGGGCCGTCGATGATCCAGAGGAGCTTGCCGGTGCGCGGGTCGTAGCTGGTGACGCACATGGTGCCGGAGAGGACCATCTGGGTGCGGCCGCCGATGTCGCGAATGAGAGGGACGCAGTAGCTGCGGGTGTTGTTGGGGCGTGCGATGCGCCACAGCTCCTTGCCGTCGGCGCGGGCGAGGGCGACGATGTAGCCGTCCCCATCGTGGTCGCAATTGACGATGACTTTGTCTTCAAAGACGATGGGGCTGGAGCAGAAGCCGTGCTTGCTGGAGAAGAGGCCGGGGCGCACCTGCCAGATTTGTTTGCCGCTGAAGTTATGTGCGGAGATGACGACGGTGCCTTTGGGCACTTCGCCTTTGCCGATGACACGACCGGCGTTGGCGGCGCGGGTGGCGTCGGTCTCGGTGTTGTCGAGGAAGGCGGTGAAGACGCGCTCGCCATCCGTGGCGGGGGTGCTGGAGGCCTGGCTGTTGAGTTTGTGGATGCTTTCGATGGGTGCTTTGAGGACCGTGGACTGCCAGAGCTGTTTTCCTGAAGCACGGTCGAGACAGAGCAGGACACGCTCCTGGTTTTCTGTCAGTGCGGCGACAATGAAGATGCGATCCTGCCATACGATGGGCGAGGCATGACCGCTGCCGGGGAGCTCGACTTTCCATGTGACATTGCCATCTGCGGAGATCGGAAAGCCGGTGTCTTTGGAAGTGCCATCGAGACGCGGTCCGCGCCACTGCGGCCAGTCTTCGGCAGGCAGGAGCGAAGGGGTGAGAGCGAGGAGCAGGGAAAGCGTGCGGAAAGTCATGAGTGGGAGAAAACGCCGGGGAGAGGGGGGAGCTTGCGAGAATGAGGCGAAGAGCTTCCGCCACATCAGCCGAGCCACCAATACAACAGCAAGACGGCGGTGATCGCGATCAAGCCACGCAGGCAGAGACGGATGAGGCGGCGATCACTGGCCGAGGTGTCCGGCGAGGTTTTGGAGAAATCCTGCTGGAAGATGACAGACACATACGGTCCCAGCCAGAGGAGCAGAATAAGCAGGGCTGGGTAAAGGATGTGGCGCCAGTCCATGGTGCTCACGAGGGCGAATAAGTGTCGAGCAACCGCCTCACCACCGGCAGCGCACGTTCGAAGGCATCTCGCAGTTCATGGATGTCCGGCATGCGCACGTCGCGAAAGGCGGGCTCCATCTGTTCGCTGGTGATGCCATCGTGTCGGATCAGGAACTCCACATCCTGCATGTCCTGAGGGTCGTTGCCTCGCATCATTTTGGTCAGAATGAGGTCGATGGTGTGAGGACGAAAGAGCTTCAGAAAGCGAGTGGCCGGACGGAGCACCGGAACGATGAAATTCTCCCAGTCCGGGCGGAGAAAGACCTGATCCTCTTGAAACAGATGTGTCATGTAGAGGCCCTGCTTTTCCAAGATTGCATTCACCCGGGCCTGGGCCTCCCAAAACTGGTCATCTGCTTCAAGTTCAGCGGACTTGGAGAAGCGTAAAATCACATCCATGTCCAATGAACGTCCAATGGCTGCAGGCACGTCATCGAACCCAAGCGCGATGGAGGCACGGCCATAAGCCACCAATGAAACCTCATGGTCGAGCAAACCATCCAGGGTGGAGGCAATAATCTCAGCATTAGTCATGCCGCAAAACGCCGTGGACGCTGCCATTCAAAAGTAGTTTTCCTCCCCACATGCCGCTCGTAACCATTCATCGCCACGAAGCGGGTGGGATGAGGCATCACGCCGTCTTTAGGCTCCGGCATGGGCGGCAGCAGCGCCAGCAGTTCAGTCCAAAAAGAATTGTCCGGTTCGTATTTCCTACCGCATGCCGCCACATAGGCGACGACCATTTCGCTGCGCTCCCAAACCGCAAGCCGCGCCAGCACCTGCGGATCATTCCCTTCCGCTCCGAGCATGGCAGCCCCGCAACGGATCGAAAAAGGATCGTAAACCTGCGCGATGGAAAGCAGCGCCACGGCAAGTTCCTCATTCGAGAAACTCTCTACCGGGACAAGTTCGCCCTCAGGCTCATCTCCCTGCCAGTAATGGCGGCATCCGCGCTGAACTGCCAGCACGCGCAGATCCTCTGGCACACGCAGCCCCAGCCGACGCGCCTTCATCAGCAGCGGGGAGAGGTGCGTCGTGGTGCCAAGTTTGCGGGCCAGGGTTTCTGTTTCCACAGACGGAGTTTAGCCGAGCTCGGCTCAAAAACAAGCCCTCGCATCAGCTCTGCCGTGCGCGGATATCCAGCAACTGCTTCATCACGTGGTTGATCTTGCCGCTCCATTCGGTGGTGCCGAAGGCGTCGTGGAGGGTGCGGTAGAGGGTGTAGAGTTCGGCGTAGACGGCCTGGTTTTCGGGAATGGGGTAATAGACTTTTTCGCGGGTGGCGGTGACCTGGGACTGGAGGGTGTGAATGTCCCCTGCCCCGGCGGCGGCGGCACCGAAGATGGCGGCGCCGAGGGCGCAGGTTTGCTCGCTCTGGCTGACTTTCATGGGCTTGCCGATGATGTCGGCGTAGCACTGCATGAGGGTGGCGTTTTTGATGGAGAGGCCGCCGGTGTTGATGACTTCCTCGATTTTGACCCCGTATTCCTCGACGCGTTTGATGATGGTGAGCGCGCCGAAGGCGGTGGCTTCGATGTAGGCGCGGTAGATCTCGTGAGCCTCGGTGTGGAGAGTCTGGCCGAGCAGGAGGCCGGTGAGGCGGACATCGACGAGCACGGTGCGGTTGCCGTTGTTCCAATCGAGCGCGAGCAGGCCGGTGGAGCCGGGCTTTTTGCCGAGCATGGCCTTCTCCATGTTCACGAACTTTTCGCCCACGGTGGCGCCGTAGGTGTCGGGCACGAGGTGATTGACGAACCAGAGGAAGATGTCGCCCACGGCGCTTTGTCCGGCCTCGATGCCGTAGTAGCCGGGGAGAACTGAGCCATTCACGATGCCGCAGACTCCGGGGATGTCGGCGAGAGGTTTGCTGGTAGGAGCGATCATGAGATCGCAGGTGCTGGTGCCGAGGATTTTCACCAGCGTGCCTTCTTTGATGCCTGCGCCGACCGCGCCCATGTGCGCATCAAACGCGCCGACGCTGATGGCGATGCCCTCTTTGAGGCCGAGGCGCAGGGACCATTCAGCGCAGAGAGAGCCGGCCTTCACATCGGCGGTGTGGGCCACGGAGTAGAGGCGGTCGCGGAGATCGGCGAGTGCGGGGTCGAGCCGGGCGAGGAATTCGGTGTCGGGAAGGCCGCCCCATTCGGTGCTGAACATGGCCTTGTGCCCGGCGCTGCACACGCCGCGCTTGAGCGTGAGAGGATCGGTGTTGCCAGTGAGCACGGCGGGAATCCAGTCGCAATGCTCGACGAAGCTGAATGCGGCCTCGAAGACCTGGACGTCCACGCGGCGGAGGCGGAGGATTTTGCTCCACCACCACTCGCTGGAGTAGATGCCGCCGCATTTGGCGATGATGTTGGGCCGCATCTCATGGGCTAGCTGCGTGATCTCTGCTGCCTCGGCGTAGCCGGTGTGGTCTTTCCAGAGCCAGACCATGGCGTTGAGGTTGTTCTTAAACTCGGGCAGCAGGCCGAGTGGCGTGCCCTGTTGGTTGACCGGAATGGGGGTGCTGCCGGTGGTGTCGATGCCGATGCCGATGACCTGCGCGGGATCAAAGCCGGGAACGTTTGCCTGAGCCTGCTGCAAGGCACCGCGCACCACGGCTTCGAGGCCGTCGAGGTAATCCTGTGGATTCTGCCGGGCGACGTGGGGGTCTTTGGGATCGAGCAGGATGCCCATCTCGCCGCTCGGGTAATTGAAGACGGTGGAGCCGACTTCGGCGCCGTTGTCGAGGTCGATGAGGAGGGAGCGGCAGGAATTGGTGCCGTAGTCGATGCCGAGGGAGTAGCGCTTCATGGGTTGGGTTGGAGCAGTCTGCGGATGTTTTAGCGGGTTCATCCCGCAGTGCGAGCCAAAACCGGACAAGGTTTGTGACCGGGGTGTGACGGTTCTTGATGCATGAGAGGAGAAAGACCGTGCGCGGCAGGCCGTTTATCACCGCCCTATGACCAACCGTCTGCTTTCTTTCGCCGCTGTTTTCTCCCTCACTGCCGCCCTGCATGCCGAGGACGCTTTTGTCCCGCTGTTTGACGGCAAGACCCTCGCAGGCTGGGAGCAGCACAGCGGCAAGGCGGAGTACCGTGTGGAAAACGGTGCGGTGGTGGGCAAGACGGTGCCGGACACGGGGAACTCCTTCCTGTGCACGACGAAGAAGTACGGGAACTTCATCCTGGAACTCGAGTTCAAGGTTGATCCCTCGATGAACTCGGGGATTCAGTTCCGCAGCAACTACTACACGCAGGAGACGGAAGTGGAGATCGCGGGGAAAAAGAAGAAATTCCCGGCGGATCGGGTGCATGGCTACCAGTTTGAGATTGATCCGAGTGCGCGTGCCTTCACGGGCGGCGTGTATGACGAGGGCCGCCGTGGCTGGCTCTTTGATCTGAAGAACAACGAGGCGGCGCGCAAGGCCTTCAGGCAGGGTGAGTGGAACCAGGCGCGCATCGAGTGCCGTGGCAGCAGCATCAAAACTTTCATCAATGGGGTTCTGGCTGCGGACTTCACTGATGACATGACCGCCGAGGGCGTCATCGCCCTGCAGGTGCACGGGATTGGCAAAAAAACCGAAGCGGTGGGCAAGGAAGTGATGTGGAAAAACATCCGCATTCAAGAACTCAAGTAGAAACATCTTTCGAGTTCATCCGGGAAACGAGTTGGAAAACTCGCTTCCTTCTGTGTACACTGCCCCCACAACCATGAAAACCAACCGCGCTCTGCTTTTCATCTCCTCCCTGCTACTTTCCACCAGCCTGCTGAAGGCTGAGATCAAGGAAACTGTCGTCGAATACAAATCCGGAGACGTGCTCTGCGAAGGCCTGCACGTCGTCGATACCGCCAAGACCGGCAAGCTGCCCTCTGTGCTGATCATCCACCAGTGGACCGGCTTGAGTGACAACGAGAAGATGCGGGCCCGCATGCTGGCGGAGCTCGGCTACAACGTTTTCGCCGCCGACATCTATGGCAAAGGCATCCGCCCGCAGCCTCCAGAAGCTGGCAAGGAGGCCGGGAAGTACAAAGGCAACCGCAAGCTGTACCGCGAGCGCATGCTGTCCGCGCTGGAGGTGCTGGACAAGGACCCGCAGACGGACCTCTCCAAAGTTGCCGCCATCGGCTACTGCTTTGGGGGCACCGGGGTGATCGAGCTGGCCCGCAGCGGCGCGCTGATCAAGGGTGTGGTGAGCTTCCATGGCGGGCTCGATTCCCCGACTCCTGCCGACGGCAAGAACATCAAGGGCAAGGTGCTGGCGCTGCATGGCGCGGACGACCCCTTTGTGCCGGCCAAGGACATCGCCGCGTTTGAGCAGGAGATGAAGGACGCGAAGGTGGACTACAAGCTGGTGAGCTACCCCGGCGCGGTGCATGCCTTTACGCAGAAGGGTGCGGGCAATGACAACAGCAAAGGTGCAGCCTACAATGAAGCCGCCGACAAGGCCTCCTGGGAGGAGATGAAGGCCTTCTTCGCACGCATTTTCAAGATTGAAGGCTGAAACAAGGAGGCCGACCATGAAACGACTTCTGCTGCTGCAAGCCACTCTGGCCTTTGCCGTGCTGACGGCAGCGGAAGAGCCCACGAACTTCATCCGGTTTGTGGAGGAGGATGAGAGCGACAGTCTGCAAACGGCGGTGGTGAGCTATGAGTCGCCGCAGAAGGTCAAAGTGGACCTTGTGGGGGCCATCCACATCGCTGACAAGGCGTATTTCGACGGACTGAACGTGCGGTTCAAAGGCTATGAGGCGGTGCTGTATGAACTCGTCGGCCCGTCCTTTGAGGAACGGGGCAAGCCCGAGGCCAAGAAGCAGGCGGAAAAGCTGCAGTGGGTTGGTCAGCTGCAGACCATGATGCGTGACACGCTAAAGCTGCACGGCCAGCTCGAAGGCATCGACTACACAGCGAAGAATTTCGTGCATGCGGACATGGACATGTCCCAGTTTACGCAGACGCAGACCGAGAAGCAGGAGAGCTTCCTTTCGCTCTACCTCAAGGCGGCGCAGGCGCAGAAAGAGGTCAATGAAAAGCGCGGCGTCAATTCGGATACCGCCGGGATGGTGATGCTGCTGAAGATTCTGACGATGAAGGACAGCAGCACGGAGCTGAAGCGCATGATCGCCCAGGAGTTCGACAGTGTGGAGGACATCATGGCGGGCATGGAGACCGGCGACGGCACCGTGCTCGTGGGAGAGCGGAACAAGGTGGCGCTGCAGGTCATGGACAAGGAGATTGCCACCGGGAAAAAGCGGATCGCCATCTTTTACGGCGCCGCGCATCTAGGAGACATGGAGGAGCGCCTGCTGAAGAAGGGCTTCAAGCGCACGAAGGTGGAGTGGCTGAAGGCCTGGGATCTGCCGCATGCCAAATGAAATGAGGAAGACCGAAGCCTTCCTCATCACAAATTCAAAGCTGAGCAGCTGGCTTATTTCTTAGCACCTGCGGCTTCCAGACGGAGCTGCTCAAGACGGGAGAGAACTTTCGGAGCGGCCGGAGCAGCAGGCTTGGGGGCTTCCTTGGGTTTGTTGGCAGCGAGGACGGGGGCTGCGGGTGGCGGAGTGACCACCTTGCGAGGGGCGTCGATGCGCAGGATGGAGCCGAGCGCAATGCGATGGATCGTGGTGGCATTGGTGCCCTTCACAGGAACATCGACACGCACAAACAGGTTGGCCTGCTTGCCGATGGGCGACTTGTCGTTCGTCTTCACCTTGAAGGAAACTTCCTTGGTGTCCTTGGTGATCTTGGCAGGCTCGATCGGGATGGTGTCCGGGACGCCGAGAACCTGGGCGGTGGCCTCGCCATCGAATGGCAGGAGCTGCTCCAGCTTGGCGACCATGACGGCTTCCTTGCCCTGCTCCACGGCGACGAGCGGGATGGCCGGCGCGGTGATGTAGGCCGGCGCGGTGACGACTGCCGTGAATGGAGACGCATTGTAGATGCGGCCCTTGCCGGCATCGGCCTCACCCATGACGGTGAAATTCCAAGAACCGGCAGGCGTGCCAGCATTGGCATCCAGCTGGAAGACGCACTCGTTCTGGCCTTCCGGAATGGTCTGCTCGCCCAAGGCGCTGACACCGTTGGGCTTCCAGATCATGAGCACACGGATGGGGGCCTTGAAGCCTTCCTTGCGCTTGGAGACGACCTTGAGTTCGAGAATGCCGTTGTTCACCAGCGGCACGGCAGGCTTGACGATTTCGAGGGAGTAGGGAGCCTCCTCCACGACGGCGACGGGCAGGCGGTCTTCGATCTGGGTGTAGTAGACGACGTTGCCATTGCGCACGATGTCGAACTCCTGGCGCAGCTTGCCACGTGTCTTGGTGTTCGGATCGACGGCATTGAGAGAGATGGGGACGACCTGATGACCGAGTGGTGCATCCGCAGTGGCTTCAAAAAGCAACGGCACGCTGCCGAGGTCTTTCGGGGCCATTTCGGTGAGCAGTTTCACGCCCTGGGGCATGTTCTGGACGTCAAACTTGAAGTCGCCGCCGACGTTGTTGCGGCTGACGTTGACGAGCGTGGCATAGCGTCCGCCTTTGGGAACAGCGATGAACTGGCGGTAGTTGTTGTCGTTCACCGAGTACTGAGGCGAGGCGAAGAAGACCTCAGGCTCTGCGGCGATGAGTTCAAGGCGATAGACGTAGTTGGCACCGCCGCGTTCCAGATGATCGGCCACGCGCACGAAGTAGTCGCCGTCCGCTGGAATGGCGACTTTGAACTTGCTGTCGAGACGGCGGCGGCCACCACCGTCGTCGTTGCCGCTGATGGAGCCGCCTTTGGCATTGTAGATGTTCACCACGCTGTCGAGCGGGGAGCCGAGGCTCTGAGCAAAGGCCTGCACTTCCAGCGTCATGCCTTTCTTGAGCGGCACTTTGAAGAAATCGATGTCACCGGGTTTCTCGATGATGCCGTTGAGGGCGATTGGGGAACCTGGGGCGACCGTGGCCTTCGCCTGCTCATCGTTGGGCTCGGCTTCGAGCACGTTGTCATAGTTGACAAGACGGAATGGGTTGCCGGAAGGAGCGGGCTCCTGGGACTTCGAGAAGAGCATGTAGTCAGGGTCGATTTCCGCTGGCAGCTGAACCTCTTCTTCAAAGGAGCTGTCGCGCTCGATGAGGCGCACTTTGGTCTTGGAGCCGATCTTGCCACCGGCGGGATAGACGACATCAGGGCGGCGGAAACCGCCGACGTGCAGGCGGTAGTAGGAATTGCCACCGCCACGGTAGGAGGATTCGCGGATCATGACGGTGTAGTCGCCATCTTCTTCAGCCACATAAGAGCAGTAACCATCCTGACGGTGGAGGATGGTGTCGTCAGAGATCACCTTTTCGAAGCGGTCTTTGTCAATGATGGCCAGGAAGGGGTCAAACACGGTGTAGCCGAGGCGGAGGCCGTCCACTTCGACGGAGAGGCGCTGGCCTTTCTTGAGGCTGACGCGGTAGTAGTCCACGTCTTCGTTTTGCACGACGCCCTCAATGGTTTGATTGAGCTGGATGACCTGCGGAGATTCGAAGTCGCTGTTGGGCTCCTTCTCATCCACGTTCGGGAAGATGCCCACGAAGAACTGGCGGGCATGCGACATGCCGGACTTCGTGCGGATGCGCATGAGGTGATTTCCCGGCGGCACATCCGGAGCGATGCCGATGGTGAGCTGCACCTTGTTGGGTTCCACCTTGTCCACGCTCTTCTGGGTGAAGCCGGGGGAGAAGAAGATCATGCTCTCAAAGTCAGCCAGCTGGGTCCCCGTGACGGTGAGTTTCACCTCCGTGCCACGCTGGCCGCCGTTTGGCGCCGTGGTGGTAAAAGTGGGGTACGCCGCAAAGGCACTGGTGGCACAGGCTGCGGTGATGAGGATCAAATGACGGATGGTGGACATGACAATGAGGTAGGGGTCGTTCAGCATACGCCCCGGCAAAGGCGAAAATTACGAATTGCGTGAAGTTCCTGCGGACATTTGGCGCACCAGATGCAGGCAGTAAAGCAGCGGCAGGGCTCCAAAAAGGCCAAAAGAACAGTCCACCAGCCGCCAGTAGAGAGGGATGCCGCGCACTGCTCCGCAGATCAGCGCCAGAGGAAAAACTGCGGCACAGGCAAAGAGGCCCACCTTTAAAACCCAGGCATTGGGCAGCGGATCACGCCAGGGCCCGGCGATGAAAAAGACCGCGATCATGAGGTGGCCGAACGCCAGCCAGTCCGTGCCGTAGGCAACGAAAGGAAACTGCGCCTGAGTGACCTCCAGCCCATGCCAAACATAGCCGATCCAGAAGGACAGCCCGCTGTGACTGGCGTACTCGGCGTGATGCTGGATGCCGAGCCACGAAGCCATCAGCCGCAGTTCATGCAGCAATGGGAAAGCCGTGAGTCCGCTGAGGATCAGGCCGATGATGAAGAGGCCCAGAACCAAGCGGCAGCGCCGCAGCAGCGTATCCTTGCTCATGCCTCAGTCCTCCACCGGCAGCCAGCGTGCGCCATCCACGACCACGTAGCCGTCAGTGCCTTCATTGGAAATGGTGATGGCGGTGTCGTTGCCGCATTCGTATTCGCCGAGGTCGATCCAGAACACGCCTTCAGCGGGCTGGGGGGACTTGAGGTCGATCTTGAGCTTTTTCACGCCACCTGCGTACTGGATTTCCACGGGGGCGTTGCTGGCGCGGTTGCTGTTGGGCGGGGAGGCGAGCATGAGGCGGTATTTGCCGGGCTTGGTGAGCTTTGGCTCAAAGCGCAGGCTGCTTTTGCCGTCCTTGGCGTTGCTGTCGTGCTGGTAGCCGTCGCCGATGAAGGACTTGGCGGCGCCGCTTTCATGCCATGAGCCGGTGACCTTGGCCTCGGTGTCATCCATGACGATGCCTTTGATCGTTTTGGGGTCCACGCCGCGCATGGTCTTGGGGCCGTCGTAGTGCAGGATCTGGCCGTCTTTGAGAATCTGTTTCTTGAGCTGCTCATACGGCACGTCCTGGACAGGAATGCCTGCATCCATGGCGAGCACTGCTGCGGTGGCGGCGCTCTGGCCGAGGATCATGAACACGGGCTCCATGCGAATGCTGCCGTAGGCGATGTGGCTGGCGGACATGGCGACGGGGACGAGGAGATTGCTCCCCTGCCCTTTCTTGGGAACCAGTGAGCCGTAGGCGATCTCATAGGGGCCTTTGGTGCTGATGCCGATGTCGCCTTCGTTCTGCACAAAACCCTCGGGCGTGATGTAGCGCTGGATGTTGTGGGAATCGATGCCGTAGCTGCCCATGCCGACGCTGTCGGGCGTGGGGCGCTTTTTGAGCAGTTCGTTTTCGGTCATCACGTAGCTGCCGATCATGCGGCGTGCTTCGCGGATGTAGAGCTGGTGGCTCCAGTTGCCGTTGTCGGTGAATTCATCCTTGGGCAGGCCCCAGGTCTGAAGCTCTTCCTGCACCTTCTTGGGCACGCGGGGGTCGTTGGCCACGAACCACAGCAAGCCCTGCTGATACTGGCGGTGCTCGGCGATGATCTCGCGGCGCTTTTCATAGCTGCCTTCGGGGTAGTCGTAATTGTAGCCGATGTTGTCGAAGCTGAAGGGCCCGTGATTGTTGGTGTCGGTCTTGTGGTTTGGAATGGGATCGAACTTTTCGAAGAACTCGCCCCAGCCTGCATTCAGCACGCGCAGCAGGATTTCGTACTGGCCCGCATCATAACCTTCCGGCTTGGGAAAAGGGATGCGGTTGCTCGGATCATTCGTGTAGCAGGAGCGAAAGCAGTAGGCCTGCACGCGCTTGTCGCCAGCACCGTATTCACCTGGAGGCGCTGTGCTCACGCGTGGTAGAACGCCGCTCTTGGGATCTCCCGGCACCTTGTAGGCGCTGATCGGCTCCTTCACCGCGCCGAAGTGGTGGCGGTGATGCAGTACACCGACCTGAATGCCATTCCACTTCTCGTCATACACAGAAGTCGCCTCACGGCCCACGTGATAGTCCACGCCGGCAGCCGCCATCAGATCGCCTTCGTAGGTGGCATCGATGAACATTTTGCCAGCGTAGGTCTTGCCGCTGAGGGTGGTGATGGAGGTGATTTTATCGCCGTCCTTTTTCACGCCCTTGGCGCGGTCCAGCCACTCGTCGCGCACCACTTCGAGACCGAACTCCTTGACGTAATCTTCAAAGATCTGCTCCGCCACATGCGGCTCAAAGATCCACATCGTGCGGTTTTCGCCATCCACCGCAGGCGTGCCCTGGCCTTTGCCGCCGTATTCGGATTTTTTCTGCTGCACCCAGGCGGAGTCCTTGTCGTAGTGCTGCCAGACGCGATGATAAAAATCGCGGGAGAGACCGCCGATAACAGCCTTGTTGCCGGTGTCGGTGAAACCAAGGCCGCCGCTGCTCAATCCGCCGAGGTGCTTGTCCGGAGACACAACGATCACGCTCTTGCCCATCTTCCTGGCCTGCACGGCGGCGATGACGGCAGAGCAGGTGCCGCCGTAGATGACGATGTCATGATCGGCTGCGTGAAGAACCTGGCTGGAAAGCAGGAAGGAGGCTAGAAGGGTGCGCAATTGCATGGCTTGAAGTTGGGGGTTGGCTGAGCCGGTTCAATTCCATCGCCGCATGAAAGGAATCGGCAAACAGAATGTTTCGCCCTCATCCGTCCCCCACTTTTGCACCAGCCTCTGATCACTGCCAGCCGCCGCCGAGAGCCTTCAGCATCGCCACAGCAGCCATGAGGCGTTGGCCTTCCACCTGGGCGGAAAGCAGCTTGGCATTGAGCACGGTGCGGTTGGCATCCACGACTTCAAAGTAGCTGGCGAGACCTTTCTGGTAGCGCAGTTCGGCCAGACGCTGCGTCTCCTGCGCGGCGGCGATGGCTGCATCCAGCGCCTGCCCCTGCTTGGCGTAGGCTCTCGCATCGATGAGGCTGTCCTCGACTTCCTGCAGGGCCACCAGAATGCTCTGGCGGTAGTTGGCCAGAGTCTCGTCGTAAGCCGCCTTGCTGGCCTTCAAATTTGCCCGCAGCCTTCCACCCTGAAAAATCGGCAAGGTCATGCTGGGTCCAATGCTCAAGATGCGGCTGCGCTGATCGTAGAAATTCTCGGCACCGATACTTTCCAGACCACCGCTGCCGACGATGCTGAAGGCCGGGTAGAACGAGGCCGTGGAAACTCCCACCTTGGCGTTCGCCTCACGCATTTTCTGCTCTGCCGCGCGGATGTCAGGCCGACGCTGCAGGAGTGTGGAGGGCAGCCCGCCGGGCACTTTCGGCGGCCTTGGCAGGCTGGTGGCCTTGGCGATGTGGAAGTTCGAAGGGATTTCACCGCAGATGACCGCGAGAGCGTTTTCGGCATTGCCGCGCTGGCGCTCCAGTGCGGCCAGATCGTTGCGGGCGAGCTCCAGTTCCGTCCGGGCGCGGGCCACGTCCATTTCGTTCGCCAGGCCGCCTTTGAAGCGTGATTCCTGAAGCTTCAGCGCTTCTTCGCGCCAGGTCTGCGTGCTGATCACGACCTGCATCTGACGATCCAGCGAATGAGTCAGGAAGTACAACCGCGCCACTTCTGCGGCGAGGGTCAGACGCCTGGCGGAGAGAGTCTCCATGGCGGCAAACTGGGAGGCTTTGGAGCCTTCCACACCGCGACGCACCCGGCCCCAGAGGTCAAATTCCCAGCCCAGTTCGAGCAGGTTTTGAAACCGGCGGCGTTGCGTCTTGGGCAGGGAGACACCGGGGGGAAGGTTGGCACCAAAGGAGCTTTGCGAAAGGCGCTCATAATTCATCCCATTTTTCATGTCGAGCTGGGGGAACCAGTCCGCCTGCTGCACGCCGACTAGCGCGCGAGCGGTTTCGACACGTGCCAGAGCACTGCGCAGCTCCTGATTGTTCTCCATTGCGCGTTCTTCCAGCCGGTTCAGTTCAGAGGAGCCAAACAGCTTCCACCATTCACCGGGGACGGGGATGTCCGCCGTGCTGGCAGTGCCGCCATTCTTCCACTTGGAGGGCATCAGCACATCCGGCAGTTTGAAGTTTGGCCCGACGCTGCAGGAGGCACACGTCAATGTGGTCGTGAGGCAGAGAATTCGAAAGTGGTTCATGCGCGCCTATTCATGGGGTGAAACGTTCTTAGTGCAACCATCAAGACAGAGGTTCGTCCCCGGCTACTGAGGCAGACAGCCTGCCACTTTCTGCCGCCAGCTGGCGAGGACATCGTTTGCAACCTCATGCGCTTCCTCTGCGCTGACGTGCTCGGTAACGGCATGTGCGGTGGGCAGCCAGGAGGGAGTGGAGACTTCACCGATGTGATCGTGCTTTTCGGCACGGAGGAAGGCGCGCAGCTGCACTGTGAGCAGGTTTGTGCTGCGATCATGGCTGGCGACCGCCTCAACGCAGACTTCAAACGGAACTCCTTCAATGTCAAGGATGCGGATGACTTGAGTGGTATCGAGCAGTGAGTGAATCATGGATTGAGGTTCCTGAGCAATGCCGGGGTGTCGCTGCGTTGTTTACGCTTATTTTTGCGAAGGTTTACGCGCCAAGCCCTCGTTATGACGCAGCCATGCGTTTTCTTCTTTGCTGCCTAGCCCTGACCACCCTCGCCACTGCGGCTGACAAGCCGCTGAACATCCTCTTTCTCTTTGCCGATGACTGGGGCCGCTATGCGAGCATCTACGCAGAGCACGAGAAATTTCCTTCACCCAACCAGGTGGTGAAGACGCCGAACATCGACCGCATTGCCCGCGAGGGTGCGCTGTTTCGCCGGGCCTATGTGAACGCTCCGAGCTGCACGCCCTGCCGGAGTTCCCTGCTGTCAGGCCGTTATTTCTTCAACTGCGGACGCGCCGCCATCCTGAACGGTGCGGTGTGGGACCCGGCGATCCCGAGCTATCCGCTGCAGCTCAAGGAGCAGGGCTACCACCTCGGCAAGTCCTTCAAGGTTTGGAGTCCCGGCGAGCCTGCGGACGCGCCTTATGGCGGCCAGCAGTTTGCGTATCAGAAGAGTGGCGGGCGTTGCAATCAGTTCTCGGAAGAGGTCACCAAGATGGTCGCCAATGGTGTGCCGCTGGAGGCGGCAAAGCAGCAGATCTACGACGAGGTGCGGGGTAATTTCGACAGCTTCCTTGCCGCCCGCCCCAAAGGCGCGCCCTTCGCCTTCTGGCATGGGCCCACCAACGTGCATCGCAAGTGGGTCAAAGGCAGCGGACAGGCGCAATGGGGCATCAATCCGGACGACTTGAAGGGCAAGCTGCCCAAGCACCTGCCCGATGTGCCGGAATTCCGCGAGGACTTTGGCAGCTACCTCGGTGAAATCCAGGCCTTCGATGCCCAGGTGGGGGTGATCATCAAGCGGCTGGAAGAGGCGGGCGAGTACGATAACACGGTCATCGTCATCAGCGGCGACCATGGCGCGCCCGGATTCCCCGGCGGCAAGTGCAACCTCTATGACTTTGGCGTGAATGTGACGCTCGCAATCCGCTGGCCGGGACAACCGGGCGGACGGTATATCGAGGATTTCGTGAACCTCATGGACCTAGCGCCCACATTCATGGAGATCGGTGGGGCCAAAATTCCTGAAGGGGTGAACGGCAAGAGCCTCGTGAGCTTGATGAAGTCCGGCAAGTCCGGCCAGATCGAGAAGGAACGCGACTACGTCATCACCGGTCGTGAGCGCCACGTGAGCATCGCCCGGGAAGGCAACCTCCCCTACCCGCAGCGTGCGCTGCGCAAGGACGGCTTCCTCTACATCCACAACTTCAAGCCTGAGCGCATGCCGATGGGGGACTACAAATCGCTGACCGACAGCTTTACCCCTTCACAGGACGCGCTGGAGAATGACACCTATGCCGCTTTTCCTGACATGGATTCCTCTCCCGCCAAGGCCTGGCTGATCGAGCATCGCAACGACTCGCAGTACAAGTGGTACTTCGACTATGCCTTTGCCAAGCGCCCCGAAGAGGAGCTGTATGATCTCAGCAAAGATCCTGACTCCACGATCAACGTGGCCAAAGAATCTGCGTATGCGGATGTGAAAGCCAAGATGGCGGCGGAGCTGCAGGAGAAGCTCAAGGCTGTGGGCGATCCACGAGTGACGATGGATCCCGTGCCGTTTGAAGGCCCGCCGTTTACGCTGGACACCAAGTCGGATAAACCCGGCAAGGGGAAGAAGGGCAAAGGGAAGGCGAAGGCGGAGTAAGTTTAATTGCGGAGAGAAGGCAGCCATTGACCCAAGAGTCATCTGCATTATAATTTTCATAATGCAGTCTTTTCTTCTTCCTTTTCTCCTCCTCTGCTTCTGCGCTCAGGTTCTGGCGCAAGCCCCGCTGCCTGAGCATAAGATGCAGCAGCTTCGCCGGGAGGCGCGTGATCCCCGGACGCGGGACAAGGTGGAAGATTTTCAAATGGCCGCTGAATACTGGGCGCATTCGCGAAACCTGAAAAACATCCCCGACATGGATGAAGCACTGGCCCATGTGCTGCCTGAGGCCCTGCGGCTTTCAGAACAGATCCACAATTTTCAGAGCTGGGAAAAGGCGCACGAATACAAATCCTACCACGACGCGGGGGCCATCCTGCTGGCACGATGCTACACGCTGCTCTATTATGGCGACGTGAAGGCGGCGCGTGAAGGGCTGGATCTGATCGACACGAAGCTGCGCTTTTCAATGCTGCTCAGCCGTGACCGCGGAGTCACCTGGGTGCGCAAGCAGATGCATTATAATGAGCACTTTTGCGCCATGTATGCGCTGATGATCAACAAGAAGTTCGAAGCCTATCGATTCCCGAAGGAACGAGACGAATTTGACGGTGACGCGATGTACAAAGCCATGATGGACATGGTACGGCTGCGGATTCAGGACGGAGGAATCGGGCCACTGGAGCACCTTTTCAAAGCCACCCGAAGCACCCAACTGGCCCTGCCCTCGGGACAACGCGCGCTGTTTCTGTGCTATGGAGCCACGGTGCCCCTTGATTGGGAAAGGAACAGCGAGACGGCCTGGGATGAAATGCTGGCGGGAATCGTCCGCTGGCGGAAGGCCGTGGAGGTTTCCGTTTCTGCGCGCATTGCCGAGGCTCACTTCTATCTCGAGTACGCGAAGCATGCGTATGAGAAGTCGGACAGGCCCCCGACCGACAAGTATGCCGCCTACCAGCAGCGTATTGCCAAAGCGCAGGCTCTTTTGTCGGAAGCTCCGCGCACGTGCCCGGAATGGTATTCGACCCAGCTGGACCTGCACCGCTGCCAGGGAGCCACCATGGAAGCCGTCGCGGCCACGTTTCAGGAGGGCATGAAAACATTCCCGGACTATCTTCACATGCAGGTCAGCCTGTGCCGCTATTTGGATCGCAACAAAGAACTCGGCGGAGCTTTGATCGCCGCCACCTTGAAAGAGATCGCCGCAGGAGCCCACCCTGAAAATGCCGCCTACTGCCTGCGCTGGGTGGTGCTGAACGGCAATTATGAGCATCTCATCCCACGACTGGACATGAAGCTGATGCGCATGGTTATCAAGCAGGGCATCGAAACCTACCCCTTTAGCCTGAAACTACGCAGCGACTATGGGCTGGTTTCACTCATCCTCGGACAGCAGGAGACAGCGGCATGGTGCTTGCGTGGCATGAAGGACCGCTGGGACCGGGACACGTGGAAAGACCGTGAAGACATCGTGGTGAGAATGGCCACTGCGCCGACTTATGAGAAGCAGGATGTAAAGAAAGTGAGCACGTCTTCCCTTTAAGCGCTAGCTCTGCGTGCTGGCGAAGGCGGCTGCCAGGTCTGCTCTTCCCAGAATTTGCGCAGTTCGCGGAGTTGTGGCGAAGGGTGAGGGTTTGAAGGCGCGCACATGCTGTGACAAGAAATTTCTGGCAGCATTTTCTAACTCTGCTCTGGTGCTCGGACGGCTTAGACGTCAGGCCGCTGCGCACGTAGTGAATATTCGAGCATACATTGGCACTTCGTGCGGCATTGGAGTCGGAGTGCTTGCCGTCGTCGCTTGGATGCTAACGTTCCAGCCGCATGGCGACGTCGAGTTATCACATTACTTATTTCCTGGCAGCGCCATTTTGTTGGAGAGAATGTTTCCGACACGCTCAATTCCAGTTCCGTTGTGGCATGTTGGGGCGTTACTGCATTGGGTCATCCCCGACGCGCTTGTTGATTTACTACGCAGAGCCTTTCGTAGAGAGTCACACCGTGCGTGAGCTTTAGCTCACATTGGGAAGGGCGGTGCATTTTCCAGAGCGAGCTAAAGCTCACGAGTATTTTCCTCACTCGCTGTGCTCCTCCCAAAACTTCCGCAGTTCGCGCAGTTGCTTCTTGTCCGGCTTGGCGACGACTTCATGCGCGCGGGGCTGGATGAGTTCGCGTTCGCGGCGGAGTTCGCTGGCGCGTTGGATCCATTCGATGGGGGTGAGGTTTTCGCAAAACTCGGGGACTTTGGGCGGACCGAGGCGTTGGGGGGAGAAGGCGATGACACGCAGGCGCAGGCGGAGATCGCCACGCACGACTTCGAGGACGTCGGTGGGTTTGAGATCGCGCGAGGCTTTCACGGGCTGGCCGTCGATGGTGACGTTGCCGCGGGCGCAGGCCTGGGTGGCGAGGGTGCGTGTTTTGAAGACGCGCACGTGGTGGAGCCATTTGTCGGCACGCTGGCTCATGCAGCGGTCTGGTAGGTACGTTCGCCGAAGATGGCGCTGCCGACGCGGACGATGGTGGCACCTTCTTCGATGGCGATTTCGAAGTCGTGGCTCATGCCCATGCTGAGGCGCGGGAGGGGTGCGCCGCCGCGTTGTTCGAGTTCGTCGCGGAGCTCGCGCAGGTGTGTGAAGTAGGGGCGGCTTTTCGCAGGGTCGGCATCGAAGGGCGGAATGCACATGAGGCCCTGGATTTCGAGGCGCTTGAGCGAATACAAGGCTTCGAGGCTGGTGCGGAGCTGTTCGGCGCTGAAGCCGTGCTTGCTGCTTTCGGCGGCCAGATTGACCTCGATGTAGACCTGGGGAAAGAGGCCGAGTTCTCCGGCGATGCGGTCCACATCCCGTGCGAGATCGAGCGAGCCGATGCTGTGGATGGCCTTCACATGCGGGAGGACTTTGCGGACCTTGTTGGACTGGAGATGGCCGATGAGATGCCAGTGCAGGTTCGCGGGAAGCTGCGGGGCTTTGGCGAGGATTTCCTGCACTTTGTTTTCACCAAAGAGAAGCTGACCGGCATCCACGGCTTCGCGGATCGCTTCGACGGGGAAGGTTTTGGAGACGGCGAGCAGTTCGATCGAAGCGGGATCACGGCCGCAACGCTGGGCGGCGGCGGTGATGCGGTCGCGGATGGCTTGCAGGCGTTCGGAGAGGGCGTTCATATCTTGGCAAAGAGAAACGGAAGATGGGCAGGCCGCGCAACGTATTTTCGCGCTCCACCTATTCATTCCACATGCAATCACGCCGCCATTTCATCCGTCAGTCCGCCGCCACGCTGTTCGCCGCCCCCTGGGTCACCACCGGAATGCGTGCCGCTTCTCCGAACGGCAAGCTGCGCCATGCGGCCTTCGGTGCCTCGGGCATGAGCATGGCGGACATGAGCGCCATGTCCAACCACCCGATGTGGGAACTGACGGCGGTGTGTGATGTGGACACCCGCAACTTTGCCAAGGCGCAGGAAAAATGGCCGAACATCAAGGTGTACCAGGACTGGCGTGAACTGCTGGAAAAGGAATCGGCAAACATCGACAGCGTGAACGTTTCCACGCCTGACCACATGCACGGAAGCATCGGCCTGGCCGCCATCGCGAAAGGCAAGCATGTGTACGGGCAGAAGCCGCTGGCACACAACCTGTGGGAGTGCCGCCAGATGGTGGAGCGTGCGCGTGAAAAGGGTGTGATGACACAGATGGGCATCCAGATTTCCTCGGCGTTCACGGAACGCCATGCGGTGGCGCTGATTCAAATGGGGGCCATCGGCAAGGTGAAGGAAGCCCACACCTTTTCGAACAAGAAGTGGGGCGACCTCGAAGTGCGTCCGACGAAGAGCGATCCGATCCCTGCGGGCTTCGACTGGGACAAGTGGCTCGGTGTTGCCGCTGAGCGCAGCTACATCCAGGGCTACGATCATCCGAGCAACTGGCGCAAGCGCCGCGACTTTGGCACCGGCACCCTTGGAGACATGGGCTGCCATATGTTCAGCGGCTGGTTCCGCTCGCTGGATCTCGCCGCTCCGATCTCGGTGAAATCCAGCGGCCCTGTGCCCAACAAGGACAACTGGGCCATCAATGCTGTCGTGGAATACACCTTCAAAGGCACGAAGTACACCGCTGGCGAAACCGTGAAGGTGACCTGGACCGATGGCGATGCGCGTCCGCCGGCGGAAGTCATGGCTTTGGTGGGTGATGTGGCAAAGTTCCCCGGCCAGGGCACCATCTACCTGGGCACCGAGGGCGTGCTGCTTTCTCCGCACGGCTCCACGCCGCTGCTTTATCCACGTGAGAAGTTTGCCAGATTCGGCGCTTATCCCAAGCTGGAGCCCCGTGACCACTGGGCAGACTTCATCGACTGCTGCCTGAAGGGCGACAAGAAGCCCTCCGCCAATTTTGACTACGCAGGACCGCTGACAGAGGCGGTGCTTCTCGGCTGCCTTGCGAGCGCCTTCCCGAATGAAAACCTCATCTGGGATGCGCCCGCGCTCAAGATTCCAAACAGCGCCAATGCGGACAAAATGGTGCGCCGCGACTACCGCAAGGGCTGGGAAATCGTGTGAGGAGGAGCGACCTTTTCACCTTCAGATCTCAAAGTAGCGAGCCGCTTCGTAGGATGGGCGTGGCGACAGCCCGCCCGTCTATGAGCGTTTAACAAACACACCGGCATAGTTACGCCCTCGCAGTCGGGCGGTTTGGCGAAGAGGCATTCGCATGTTGATGAGTGTCTTGGTCGCCAAACACACCCATCCTGCTATGAGGGCTCTGTCAAAGGTGTGTTGTTGTTTTCTTTGTCTTTCGTTTTTTGGGGACCTCTGCGGCGAGTGATTCGCCTCGTGTCGGGGGTGGGTTGTTGATGCGATGGGTGACGGCTTCCTCCAGCTAGGGCGCCTGGACTCAAGCGCTTTCCATCCTGCTATCCGCACGTGATCTCTGCGGATCAGTGCATGTTACTTCATTCGTTTGCGGCTGGAGGAACGGGCGGCGGCTCCATCTACGAGTCGGTCAGCTCTCACTGACCAGGACGGGTGTCGAGCGCGCCGCGCCGTTCCAAAGGGGTCTCGGGGGGGGGGAAAGGGGTGTCTGTGTTGGCGAGGGCTGTGTCTTGGGGCTTGATGTCGCGATGGGTTCACTCGGGTTTGGGATGAGTCACTTCGCGTGCTCACCAGCACCGTGTCATGCGGCCGTCTTTGCAGCGATGAGTCCAAGGGCCTCCAGCGTGCTGCGTCCGGTGTTGAGCCGCCAGAGGTCCACGGCAAGCTCGCGCGCCAGGGCCACGGCGATCTTTTTCTTGTTGGCCGGAGCTCTGCCGCCATCGCCCTTCAGGCGCTCCACCACTTTGAGCAGCCGCTTCCATCCGGGCTGCAGCCGGATGAACCGCCACACCGATTCCACCAGCGCATGCCGCAGCCGGGGATTGCCATGTTTATTAATGCCGCCCTGCCTGCGTTTGCCGCCGCTGCTGTGCTCGCTGGGACACAGCCCGGTATAGCTGCTGACCTGCCGCCGGTTGTTGAACCGGGTCCAGTCGAGCACTTCGTTTTCGATGATGCGTTCGGTGAGCGCTCCGAGCCCCTTGGGCCGCGACGTCGCCGCAGCGGCCCGCGCTTCGATCTCTGCTTCGCGCTGCGCGATGAGTTCATCAAGCTTCACGAGCACCTGCACCAGCGGCTCAAGCAGATCTTTGAGATGCTGCGGCAGCCGTTTGCTCAGCGCACTCCACGCGCCCTTGCGCCACCAGTTCCTGCGGCTTCATGCGCTGCGCGGGCTGCACGGTGGCGGCGTCGGTCTTGCGGCAGACCACGTGCTGGCGCAGACTGCGCAGCCGATGTTTCCGGCTTCACCGCGATGCTTGCGGCAGCCGGCTCCTTGCTGCTCAACGTCGTCTTCGCCGCTTTGCCGCTCTTGTTTGTCTTGATGCTTTGGGTAGTTTGTTTGGCCATGTGGGTGGTGTGTTCAGGGTTGCTCAACACTCCCTTCTTATCACCGATCCGCTTCGGTGACTCCGCCCACATGGTATCTACGGTCCAGAGAGCCCTCATGCCTTGTCAACTAACAGACCTGTTTTCACTTGAGCTTGTTATGATATCGTCAGCGATTGAAGAAGAGTCTAAGGGAACCCAAGTCGTGAAAGGCGGTAAAACAGAGCTTACTCCGTTAGATTGGGACATGGCAGCAATCCGACCAACCACCGCTCCCGCCGTTCCACACTTCAAGGACGGCGCACCTTTTTGAGCGCCCGCGAAACCATAGACCCGAAAATTCGGACCCGCACAGCGTTTCACTACCAGCGCTGCGTCACGCGCGCATCTTGAATGGCAGGGATGCACGGCATGCTTCCTTTTTCTGGATTGCTGATCAAGCATGTCACAGACATGAAGCCTTGAGCATCCCTCAAAATGCCCAGCGAAACGGGGCGTTGGGGATCAGTTTGGACTTTGGATAGGCGGAGATGCGCACCTGATTGTGGGAGTTGCCGCTGAGGAGCCAGACGTTGGTGGCGTCCTGTGCGTGCAGGAATCCGATGTGGCCGCTGCCGGCCTGATCCACTGTGAGGGGCTGCAAGATGCAGATGGCACCGTAGGTCGCGACCACCGGGCGGCCCCAGCTCCACCAGTCGGAAACTTTGGCGCTGCCGCGGGGCTGGTAGCCGGAATTCTTCACGCACCAGTTCACGAAAGCGGCGCACCAGGCGGTTTCATCGTGCAGCAGATTGCCGCTGATCCCGCAGCTCCGCAGATACTCCAGAATGCGCGGATTGTCTGCTGCTCCCGCCCACTCCTGCACGCCCACTTCCATGATGGCGATCTGCATCCAAGGCGGCGGTGCCGCAAAATTTGTGGGAGCAGCCGCAGCGGTTTCAGGCGCTGCGTAATCTCCACCGCCGTCGATGGTCACGATCTGGCCCGGAAACAGCACCTTCCATTTCCCGGAACCCCAATCAACCAGCGCGGGGTTCAGCTCTTGAAAGCGATCCAGCGTCATGCCAAAAGAATTCGCGATGTGAGTGGGATTGTCGCCGGGCTGAACAATGTATTGGGCCATGGGATGGGATCATTGCAGCAGTGCGGGAGAGAGTTCAAATGGCAAAGAGATCCAGATGCGCGGAGGCGCGTGCCACGCAGGGAATCTGCGGACTGCTGCGCGGAGGGATGGGTGCTTGCGGAGTGCTGCGGGTTCGGAGACCCGCGCTCCCTGGCACCGTGGACTTCACTCTGCCCGATTCAGGCGGCAAGGCCGTAGTGCTCGCCGATGACTTTGCCGCGGAGGCGGTCGGCTTTGGCGCCGGCCTGGTCGTGTTCGATGACGCCGTCGCGGAGGCGGATGATGCGGGTGCAGCGCTGGACCATGCGTTCGTCATGGGTGACGAAGACGAGGGTCTTGCCCTGCTGATTGAGATCGTCGAAGAGATCGAGGATTTCCTTGCCGGACTTGGAGTCGAGATTGCCAGTGGCTTCGTCGGCGAGAATGACGAGCGGGCTGTTCGACAGGGCGCGAGCGATGGCGACGCGCTGCTGCTGACCACCGGAAAGTTCGTTGGGCTTGTGATGGAGGCGGTGCTCAAGGCCGACCTGGCTGGCAAGCCGGGTGCCGGTTTCGATCATCTCTGAGTCTTTCGCGCCGCCATAGTACATCGGCACGGCGATGTTTTCGATGACGCTGAGCTGCTGGATGAGATTGTAGCTCTGGAAGATGAAGCCGAGGTTTTTGTTCCGCGCGGCGGAGAGATCGTCATCCTCAAGATGCGCGACATTGAGACCGCCGAGGAAGTAGTCGCCAGAGGTGGGCTGATCGAGACAACCGAGGACATTGAGCAGGGTGGACTTGCCGCAGCCGGAAGGGCCCATGATGCAGACGTATTCTCCAGGATAGATGGAGAGTGAGACGCCCTGCAGCACGTGCTGGGTGGTCTCCCCCATCTGGTAACTCTTGCAGATGTCCACCAGCTTGATGATGGGATCGGTGTCCGGCATCACGGTTTGGCGATCGCCACGGCTTTGTCCTTGGGCTTGGAAGGTTTGGCTTTGGGCTGACCGCCTTCAGGTTCAGATTTGACCGCACCTCCCATGTCGGTTTCGGCTTTCTTCGGGAGTGCCAGGGCCACGGCTTCGCCGCCCTGCAGACCATCACGCACCTCGATGAATTCATCATTGAAGAGACCGGTGCTGATCTCCCGGCGTTCCAGATTGCCGTTGTTGCTGATGTAGCAGAAATGATGATCCTGATCGACCTCAATGGACTGAACCGGGACGTAGAGCACATCGGCCAGTTGATCGACGATGATCTCGACCTTGGCGTTCATGCCCGGCTTCATCCAGGGGTGGTAGCCGTTGATGTGAATGGTGCAGGGATAGACTTTCAGATTGGGCGTGTAACGGCTGCTGCTGGAGTCTGGTAGCACGGCGAGTTCGGCAACGCGACCATCCAGCTCCTTGCCGGGTTCGGCATCGACGCGGACTTTGACGGGCTGGCCGATGCGCACCTTTTTGATCTGGGATTCATGAACGTTGACGCGGACACCCATCTGGCTCATGTCCGGAATGGTGAGCAAGGTCTGACGCAGGCGGACCGTGGCTCCTTCTTCGATGCTGTTGTTGTAGTTGTAGGATGAGCTGGCGTTCAAATCGCCGTAGGCGACCAAGCCGGGCTGCGGGGCCTTGATGACGCAGGCCTTGAGCTGGAGCTCCAAGTTTTCACGCTGAGCGAGCTCCATTTCATAGCGCCGCTTGGCGGTGCTGAACCGGGTCTCCGCCTGGGCCATGCGGGAGCGATTGGCGCGGATGGTGCGCTGCAACTTGTTGAGCGCCTCACGATAGGCGGCGAGGTAGGTGGCGCAATGCTTGCTGAATTCGTACTTTTTATACAAGGCGAGCGCCGTTTCCGAAGTTTTCACGGAGAGCTGCACTTTTTCGAAGCCCACCAAGTCATTCTCCATCTGGGCGGAGGTGACGAATTTTTTCTCCGCGAGACGCTTGGAGGATTCCACCTTCTGCTTGGCGAGGGCCAGTTCCGAGCGGTGCAGCAACAGATCGTCCTCGAGCTGCCGCAGCTTCTGCTGGGCCTCACCATCACTCTGCGCCTTCTGTTCAAGGAAGGGAGTGAAGTTGATCATTTCGCTGACCGGAGGTGCTGCAATTGTTTTTTTGGCCACGCCGGGCTTGGCATTGGCACCGCGTTTGGCGAGGGCCGCCTCCGAAGAAACTTGGGCGTTGGCCTGAGTCTCCAGGACATCCGCGTATTTTTCAAAGGCATCCACGTCCGGGGGCAGACCTGCCGTGGTGAGAATAGCGCCGGTGACTTCGCGCCCGAGGTACTTTTCAAAGTCCATGAGGGCGAAGATGGCAACCTGCTTCACGTCGCGGACCAGAGTTTGGTTTTCACTTTTCTGGATCTCGCGGTTCTCATCGGCGTCGATGTAGTTTGAAACCGTGGTCTGAAAGTCGATCTCGTGGGTCTCGATCTTGGTTTTGAGGTCGGTGCTGTCGAGTTCGATCAAGACCTTGCCATCTTTGACGTCTTCCTCGCTGATCAGATAGCCTTCAGGAATGAGGCTGAGAATTTTGGTGGGGATTTCGATTTCGCTCTTCACCTCATTGTTTTGCAAGGCGCGTATTTCCCCGCCCTGGAGCACGGTGATCTCGAGCGGGCCACGCTGCACAATGCGCGTGGGCACCTTTTCAGCTGCAGCGCCACCGCCGGACATGCTCCACCAGCCGACGACAGCGAGGACGCTGACGCCTGCGATGATGATTCCTTTGTTGGATTTTCCCTTCTTCATTCTCCTTTTGGCTTCTCCTTGTTCAATACGTCCACCCAGCCGCCGTCTTTCTCAATGAACAGCACTCCCATGTCCCGCCAGAGGCGGAGACGGACGAGCGTGTGATTGATGGTGGTGGAAACCATGAGGTTTCGCGTGGTGTTCATGTCGCGCTGGGCATCGACGAGGTTGATGGCAGTGCCGAGGCCTTCGGCGTTGAAGGCTTCTTCGACCTCCAGACGCTGCGTGCTGATCTCCATGCCCAGCTTGGCGAGTTCGTACTGCTTGCGGGCGAGCTGCAAATCACGCCAGCCGGTGCGGACATCGCTGCGGGTGTTTTCTTCAAAGAGATCGAGGGCACGTCTGGCCTGCTGCTCGGCGACGATGGATGAGCGCAGGATATTTCTCTCAGGCTTTTGATTGAGGTTGAGATCGGTGTTCAGGCCCACGCTGTAGCTCTTGTTGCGGGGCTCGATTGTGAAGTCGTTGCGGTCCGGGTTGTCGAGCATGTTGTAGTTGACCAGGGCGTTGACACTTGGGAGCGCCTGCTGCTTGGCGATGAGAACGCGCCGACTGGTGTCCTCCACCTGATCCCGCAGGTTCCAGATGTCGAGACGGTTGGTCATGGCGATGGAGATGGCCTCATCCAGCGTGCCGGGGGATTCGATGATCTGGAGGGCGTCCTTGTCCTTGTAGTCCACGACGAAACGCTCGGTGACGGGCAGTCCGAGATTAACCTTCAGGTCATCCAATGCCTGCTCGTAGTCGCGGATGGCGCTGATCCAAGACCGCTCAAACACGATGCGGGACTGAACGAGACGAAAGACGGAAGACTTGGTGCTGTTGGCGGCATTCTCCTTCTGCATGGCGGTCTCACGAGCCACGACAAAATCAAAGGCCTTGAAGGCGAGGTAGGCGTTGCGGGCGGTCTCGCGGGACTGGATGACGCCGTAGTACTGGGCGGCGATGTCCACAGCGAAGGATTTGCGATACTGGGCAAAGGTACGAATCGCGTAGAGGACACTGCGCTCACTTTGAGTGAGTACTTCCGAGGCGGAGAGATAGCCGGCACCGCTGAGGAGCGGCTGCGCCAGGGAGAAGCCGAGCTGGGAGATGCCGCTGTCTTTGCCGCCAGTGAAGAACCGCACAAAATTGGTGGTCAGGTTTGTGGCCAGCAAGGTCCCTGTGCGAGTGAGCGCGGAAAACCCCAGATTTCCGGTGGTGGTGAGCGTGGAGGTGCGGACCAGATTGTTGATGCCGGCGACCGCATCGGTGCTGGCCTTGGTGGTGGAACCGCTGCCTGAAATGATAGGGCCGTACTGCTGCCGGACGAGGGTGAGGTTCAGCGCGGCAAGGTAGACCGTTTCCTTTTGGACCAGATAGGTGCGATTACGATGCACTGCGTAGTCCAAGGCCTCAGCCAGACTGATCACGCGTGCATTCTCCTCCAAGTAGGCGCGGTCCCCCAGAAACTCCTCCTTCTTCATGTTTTTGCGGAGTTCCTCCATCCTCACCGGTGGCGGTGGAGTAATGTCTAGAAACGCCTGCCCTGAATTTGGCACCTTGCTGGCTTTTTTGCGGAGGATGCCATAGGTCTCTTTGTCAGCCCATTTCTTGTAAAATCCCGTGCTGCATGAGCTCAATCCCAGGGCCAGCAGCGTGAGAGACGCGACGGCAGGCTGGAAGAGACGATGATTTGGCATAGGAAGTCTGACCGGCATTTGGGGTGGTTGGGCCGGGGGGGTTGGTTTTGGGGACAATGCAATACGGCAGCCTGCAGGGCGATCTATCGAATGGATGACAAAACGTCGTTGCCTCCACTCAAGCCGCCGTTACTATCCAGCCCCCGCATGTCCGACCTCCCGAAAGTCGCTGAAACTGAAGAACTCCTCAGAGAGACCTCTGGATCGCCCCCGACCCGGAAGACGCTCATTGAAAAATTGGACAACTGGGATGACTGGGCCAGCTGGGATGAATTTTACCGCACCTATTCGGGTTTCGTCTTCCACGTGGCGCGCAAGACGGGCCTGAGTGATGACGAGGCCAATGATGTGGTGCAGGAGACCTTCATCGGCGTGGCCAAGAACCTGCAGAAGAAGAAGTTCGACACCAGCCTGGGCTCCTTCAAATCCTTCCTCCTCAACCAGGCACGCTGGCGCATTCTGGACCAGTTCCGCCGACGCAAGAAGCAGCAGAGCCGTGAGGCCAATCTGTACGCGGACGAAACCGACGAGCGCCGCACGGCGCCGATCGATCGCTGCGCGGATCCGAATGGCGTGGCGCTGGAGAAGCTGTGGGAAAAAGAGTGGCAGGACAAGGTGATGGACATCGCGCTGCGCCGGGTGCGTGCGCTGGTGTCTCCGCGTCAGTTCCAGATTTTCTCCTGCTATGTGATCAAGGGCTGGAGCCCTGAGCGCGTGAAGAAGGAGCTTGGCGTCAATGCGGCACAGGTGTACCTGGCGAAGCATCGGGTGGGACGCATCCTGAAGCGCGAAGCGGCGAAGCTGTCTGAGGCGGAGCAGTAGGGCTTGCTGCGGTGCGGGCTTGGAGAGCACTGAAATCGTGGGACGTTTTCAACATCCTCGCAGACGGGTGGGCTGTCGCCATCCCCATCCTACGGTTGGGAGCATGTTTCGTTTACTCAACGGACTGATGACGATACTCCAGACTGCTATCGAGCTTCGTGAAAGCGCCGGCCCTTCTCACGCGTAGCGGTATGCATGCGCCGCACTCTCGCTCTCCTCTTATTCGCCGTCTCATCTCTGCATGCAGCGGATCCAGCACCGCTGTTCATCGAAGGCTATGCCTGGCAGCGGAGCATCGCGCAGGGGGAGGAAATTCCGATCCATGTGAGTACGACGGCGGCGAAGTATGAGATCGAGGTGGCGCGCCTGGGCGCCACGCGGGAGGTCGTGTGGAAGAAATCGGATGTGCCCGGTGCTGCCCATCCGGTGCCTGAGGATGCGTCTGCGAATGGCTGCCGCTGGCCGGAGAGTGTGCGCGTGCCCAGCGGTGCAGCGTGGAAAAGCGGCTACTATGAAGTGAGCCTGCGTGCGGCTGATGCGGGCGGCAAATGGACGCACCGTGGCAAACGCACTGCGGAGAGCAGCACGTGGTTTATTGTGCGGCAGGCCCAACCGGGCACGACCTCGAAGATCCTGCTGCAGCTTTGCACGAACACGTACAACGCCTACAACAACTGGGGCGGATTTTCTGTGTATGCCTACAACAGCCTTTCGAACAACCAGGGGCATCGGGTGAGCTTCGAGCGGCCGGGGCCTTCGCAGTTTGCGCGGTGGGAACTGCCCTTTGTGCAGTGGGCGGAGAAGAATGGCTACGCGCTTGAATTCGCCGCGAATGACGATCTGGAATTTCGCCCGGAGATGCTGACGAGTTACAAGCTGGTGCTGAGCGTGGGCCATGATGAGTACTGGAGCACGCCGATGCGCGACAACTTGGAAGCGTGGATCGGCAAGGGTGGCAATGTGGCCTTCTTCAGCGGGAACACGTGCTGCTGGCAGGTGCGTGCCGAGGACAACGGCCACGCCTTCACCTGCTGCAAACAGAACTACCACCTGGACCCCGTCTTCGCGACGCGTGACTTCAAAACGCTGAGCACGGCATGGAGCCATCATCTGCTGAAGCGTCCTGAGAACGAACTGACGGGGGTCGGCTTTCTGTGGGGTGGCTATCGCAAAAGCCATGGGCAGTTCATGACTGATCCGGCGGAGTATGAGGTGCACCGCCCCGACCACTGGGTGCTGGCGGGCACCGGCCTGAAGCGTGGCGACAAGTTCGGCGGCAAGGACACCATCGTGGGCTATGAATGCGATGGCTGTGAACTGAGATGGAAAGACGGCCTGCCGTTTCCGACTTTCAAGGATGGGACGCCGAAGACCTTTGAAGTCCTGGCTACATGCCCGGTGCGCTGGCACCCCGATGATGCGGAATGGTATGAGCAGTGGGAGAAGGGACGCACGGGCGCGGCCTGTCTGGGACTCTACACACGTGGAGGCACCGTTTTCACCGCCGCCACCACCGACTGGGCGCACGGCCTGCAGGGTGGTGATGCCGCAGTGATACGCATCACGCAGAATCTGCTGGAACGACTGGGAAAATGAGGTGGCGAGGATGTCGGTTTGAGAGCATCTTCCGCCCAGCTTCACGCAAGATGCGTGAAGCCACTTAAGCGAGATGGGATACGTTTAATCTGCCATGAATCCTCAAACGCCACCGCACGCCGCAGAGCTCTCCATTCACCAAACTCTGAAGCGAGTGGAAGAATGTGTGCGACGTGAACCGACGAAAGCGGTGGTGGTGGCACTGGGCACGGGCCTGATACTCAATCTCCTGCCCTCACGCGTGCTGGCCAGAGCGACGGCGAGCATCACAACCCGTCTGCTGCCACCAGTTCTCCTGGGACTGGGCGTGCTGAAAGCCTTTGAGATTTGCTGTGAAAAGGATGCCGCCAAGACACCGCAAAATCGTTGAATTTAAGTCAGCCTAGCTCTCACAACAAGGGGTCGGCGTCTGCCCAGATCAGCAGCGCGTCTTGAGGATCATCTTCCAGATTGTCCCAGTGCAGACTGCCGTCCGGCCTCACACAGGGTGGCAACTCATGGGGGTAGTACATCGACTTCACGCCTGAGAACTGCGCGCTGCCGAGGTGGCCACCTAGCACGACGCTCGGCTTCACGAGAAGCCGCAGGCACATGCAGCTGCCTCTCCATGGACAGTCCAGAGAGCATTCCAAGCTGGTGGCGTGCTTGTTCATGGTTGTATGCACCTTGAGCTAGTGGGCAACTGCGTGCTCTGTCCATGCGCAATATCCCTTCGTCACTCCTACTGGATTCCAGTAGGGTTCGGAGCAGGCAGAGGTGGGAACAGAGATTGTGTCATTGCAAATTTCGTGGCTGCGCCTGACAGGTGGTGCGCATGGACATTCACCTGCTTACTATTGACGCCGCACTGGCGCAGGTCAGTTCAAACCGAGATGGCCTGACGTCCTCTGAGGCTGCGGCAAGGATGGCGCGGGACAAAGCCAGAGTGCACAAATCTGGCGGCGGCCCATGGCGGCTGCTGCTGAATCAATTCCGCAGCCCGCTGGTGATTTTGCTGCTGGTGGCCATGGTGATCTCTTCATTCCTTGGCGACAAGATGGACGTGGTGATCGTCTCGACGGTGGTGCTGATGAGCACGCTG
Organism: Prosthecobacter sp. Pr1; assembly: GCF_057652315.1. NCBI lineage: Bacteria > Pseudomonadati > Verrucomicrobiota > Verrucomicrobiia > Verrucomicrobiales > Verrucomicrobiaceae > Prosthecobacter > Prosthecobacter sp. Pr1. The sequence goes on from NZ_JBYFBS010000004.1 coordinate 106,922, forward strand.
CTCGGATTTTGGCAGGAATATCGTGCAGCGAATGCGGTGGCGGCGCTGCTGGCGGTGATCCAGGCGAAGGCCACCGTGCTGCGTGATAACAAGACGATGGATCTGCCGGCCGATCAGATTGTCTCAGGGGATGTGGTGATGCTGAGCGCGGGAGACACCATTCCAGGGGACGGGCTGCTGATTGAATCCAAGGATCTGTTTGTCGATGAATCCGCGCTGACGGGTGAAAGCTATCCTGCGGAGAAGAAGGTCGGTGCGGTGGCTGAAAACGCGAGGCAGAGCGAACGCTTCAACGCGGTGTTTGAAGGCACGCATGTGGTGAGCGGCACGGCGCGTGTGCTGGTGGTGCACACCGGCGCGGAGACGGAGTTTGGCGCCATCTCCGAGAGGCTGCGGCTGCGCGCGCCGGAGACGGATTTTGAGCGCGGGCTGCGCCGCTTTGGTGAGATGCTGATCAAGGTGACGCTCGTTTTCGTCATCGCGATTTTTGCCATCAATGTTTTCTTCCACCGCCCGGTACTGGAGTCGTTCTTGTTTGCGCTGGCACTGGCCGTGGGCATGACGCCGGAACTGCTGCCAGCCATCGTGAGCATCACGCTGGCACGCGGCGCGAAGCGCATGGCGGAGGATCAGGTCATCGTGCGAAGGCTCTCCGCAATTGAAAACTTTGGCAGCATGAACGTGTTGTGTTCTGACAAGACGGGCACGCTCACTGAAGGGCGCGTCAAGCTGCTGGGGGCGTATGATGCGCAGGGCAGTGCCAGCGAACTGGTGCGACTGCAAGCCGTGTTGAACGCCACTTTTGAAAGCGGCTTCACGAATCCGATCGACGCCGCGCTGCGTGCGGAAGCCGGCCTCGATTTGAGCGCCTTCAGCAAGTTTGATGAAGTGCCCTATGACTTCATCCGCAAGCGGCTCAGCGTGGTGGTGGAGCAAGCCGACGCGGCACGACGCCATGTCATGATCACGAAGGGGGCCTTTGCCAATGTGCTGGCGGTTTGCACCAAGGTGTCCACGCCGAAGGGAGATCAACCGATGGCGGAGTTTCATGCCGATTTGCTGCAGCGATTTGCCGACTACAGCAATGCCGGCCATCGAGTACTGGGAGTGGCCAACCGGGATGTGACCGACGATCCCGTGATCAACAAGGATGACGAGCAGGAGATGACCTTCACAGGCTTTCTGCTGTTTGATGACCCGCCCAAAGCGGGTGCGGCCGAGGCGATTCAAGAGCTGCGGCAGCTGGGGGTGGACTTCAAGGTGATCACGGGAGACAACCGCCTCATGGCCCAGCGCCTGGGCACGCAGATGGGCATTGCGAGGCCGGATGTACTCACGGGTGAAGAGCTGCACAAGATGAACGACGCCGCGTTGATCAATCGCGTGAGCGAGGTGGACATCTTTGCGGAAACGGAGCCGAACCAGAAGGAGCGAATCCTGATCGCGCTGCGCAAAGCCGGGCATGTGGTGGGTTATCTGGGTGATGGGATCAATGACGCCTCCGCGCTGCATGCGGCGGACGTGGGCATCTCGGTGGAGGGAGCGGTGGATGTGGCCAAGGAGGCGGCGGACATCGTGCTGCTGCGGCATGATCTGGGTGTGCTCGCGCGGGGTGTGCGCAATGGGCGCATCACGTTTGCGAATACGCTGAAATACATCTTCATCACCACCAGCGCGAATTTTGGAAACATGTTCAGCATGGCGGGGGCATCCCTGTTCCTGCCGTTTTTGCCGTTGCTGCCGAAGCAGATTTTGCTCAACAACTTCCTCTCCGACCTGCCTGCGCTGACCATTGCGACGGACAGCGTGGATCCCGAGCAGGTGCTGAAGCCGCGGCGCTGGGACCAGAAGTTCATCCGGCGTTTCATGGTGGCCTTCGGCCTCGTGAGCTCGGTGTTTGACTACCTCACCTTCGGCGCGCTGCTGCTGATGCTACAGGCGAGCGAGGCTCAGTTTCAAACGGGGTGGTTCATCGAATCACTCATGACGGAGCTGTTCATCGTCATGGTCATTCGCACGCATCGCTCGATCTTCCAGAGCAACCCCGGCCGCATCCTCGCCATCGCCACGCTCGTCGTCGCGGGCAGCACCATCGTGCTGCCTTACACCGCTCTTGGCGCCATGTTTGGCCTTGTTCCCCTGCCCTGGTATTTCATGGCTACGCTTGTGATCATCACCTTGCTTTATTTGCTGACCAGCGAGGTGGTGAAGCGGGTGATGTTTGCGAAGCTGGAGCAGGCGGCGGCGCCTCGTTAATCGCGGCGGTTTCGCAGGAGACGCCGTGAGCAGATCAGGCCGGGAATCATGGGCAGCCAGAAGCTAAGGCCACGGAAGAGCAACGTGGCTGACAGGCCGACTGAGAGCGGCATGCCGATGCTTCTCAAGGCCATGACGGAGGCTGTTTCAAAGGTGCCAAGCCCCCCCGGGATGATGCCGATGGTGCGGAACAAGTTTGAAACCATGAAGCTGGCAAACACTCCGCCGAGGGACGATGTCACGCCAAGTGCGCGCGCAGCCACCCAGATGGTCGCGGCATCCAGCACAAAGATGAGCGCGTGCATGACGAAGGCACGCAGCAGCACGCGATGGTTTTTGAATGTGCCGGCGGGTGCATGCTCCACCCACTGCAGGAGGCGCGTCAGTTTGGTGAAACGCTGGAGTCTGGTTTTCACCCAGTTCAAGCCGCCACTGGGCAGGTAGATCAGAAAGGCAACCACACCCAGTTCCACCAGCAGAAAGACCAGCATGGCGGCGTTCACCCATCCAGGCAGATAGGCATGGTAGAGGGTCACTCCTAGAGCCACGGCCATGCAGGAGGCATAGGCGAGGTGATACAGCGCCACGTCCACCAACACCGCAGACGCGACAACGGCACGTGGCATGCCCAGACGTGAGAGGGCACCGGACACCACCGCCACGCCGCTGATGCCACCGGATGGCAGCGCCTGATCCACAAAGAGCATGGCCAGACTCAGCTCAAAGGATTTGCCCAAGGATAGCGCCTGCCCACCCATGCTCACCACCACGCGCCAGACGATGCCCTGCAAAAAGTAAGTGCCCGATTGCAGCAGCAGAGCCAGGACGAGCCAGGACACATTGATCTGGTTTAACAAGCGCAGAAACTCCTCCTCTTCGGTGAGGTGCGTCACGACCAAAACCAAGGTGCCGCAGGCGGCGGCCCCCACCAGCCAGATCAACCACGGTCTGGATGATGCCGCCCCTTCAGGCAGGAGCGAATCATCAGATGCGACTGGGATCTTCAGTTCTGGCATGCTCTTTAGTTGCAAGCGCCAGTCTTTGTCGTCAATTGCGAAACCTGCCGTCAGTGCGCAGCACTGTGGTCCAAGGACAGCATGACATAGACCGCGTAGACAGCCAGCAGGAGGAAGCCGCGGAAGCGGCCGATGTAGCCGCCGGGGCCGGGGATGATCAGCAGGGTGGTCAGGGCACCAAAGAGCAGGCTTGGCATGACCTCAGGCAGGTTCACTTTGTAGGGGTGGATGAAGGCGGCAACAGAGGCGATGAACATCACATTGAAGATGTTGCTGCCCAGTATATTGCCCAGGCCCACATCATGATGGCCGCGCATGCGGGCAATGAGCGTGGTGGCAAGTTCTGGAGTGCTGGTGGCCATCGCGACGATGACCGCCCCCACGATGAAAGGACTCCAGCCCAGTGCCGCAGCAATCTTTGTGCCGCCATGCACGACGAACTGGGCCGAACTGATCAACAAAATCAGGCCAACAAGGATGCAGCCCACCATCCGAGCCAATGGCACTTTTTGCGCTGGTGCTGCTTGAGCCGCCGCATGGGTGCGGGCATGGGAGATCACCACCAGGAGCCAGACGAAGAAGATGCCCATCATGATCATGGCATCCGAGCGAGAGAACCAGCCGTCCATGAGCAAGGCATACACAATGCCCGGCACCAGCAGGGAGACGAACCAGTCCCGCAGCACACCGCTGTCCTCCGCCTTCATGCCGGAGAACGACAGAACCAGACCGAGCACAAGGGAGACATTGACGACGTTGCTGCCCAGCACATCGCCGAGGGAAATCTGTGGCACACCATCGCGCGCAGCATGGATGGCGACCATGAGCTCAGGGGCGGATGTCCCGAACGCCGCGACGGTGACGCCGATCACTGCCGTGGGCCAGCGAGCCCAAGCGGCCAGCCCGACCCCGCCTCTCACAAAAAGCTCACCACCAAACCAGGCGAACACGACACCGGCGATGAGATACAAAATGGCTTCATTCATAGATGTGAAAGGTCGTGGCCCCACCCCTCGTCAACAGTGCCTATGGCGGCAAGTGCGAACGACGCATCTTTTTGGAATGGACGGCTCCAGGTAGATACAAGGGGCCACTCCTCTTTGCTCCGCTCAATTCCTGCTCATTTTCCTTTTCCCAGCACTGGCAAGACGCGACCGGCGATCTCCTGGCTGAGCAGTTGATACGCCTGCGACTGCCAATGGAAATTGTCGCCAGAGGCGAGATCAAGGTGTGCGGCCAGCAAAGCATAAGCATCGATCACTTCGATCCCCTCTTGTCGCATCACTTGGGCGGAAAGCGTGTTGAGGCGCAGCACCACGTCATTCTTGTCGCCAAAGGCGGTGACGGGTTTATCGGGTGCGGGACGCACGGCCGTGTGCGGCGTGGTCATGAGGTAGAAGATTTTTGCCTGCGGTGCGCCGGTCTTGAAGCAACGTGTCAGCTTCTGCATCCGCTCCATCACGAGAGTGTCGGGGACTTTGTCCGGTGTCCAGCCCAGGGAATGCAGGCCATTGTTGAAGACCACCGCGTCAAACTTGAACCGTCCGGCCATCTCTGTCAGCGCCTGCTCGGGCACGTCACCACCCACGAAGTGGACGCAGTGGAAGACATAGACGTGCTGCTTGAGCATCTCGGCAATGAAAGGGCCGCTGTAGCCTCCCGAGATGGAGTCGCCGTAGATCAGCACCTTGGGCCACTCCGGGTGCTCGACCTTCGGCACGTCCAGCGCCCAGCCTTTTCCGGCGACCGCGCCGCGTGGAAACGCGCCAGTGGTCTCCTTCTTCGAGACGTAGCTGTAGGCGGGGCCGAAGACCTTCACGGCATGCACCGTCACCGGCATGGTTTTGGCCTTCGCGTTGTCGTTGCGCCCAATCCACATGGGTTCGCCATTTGGGATGAGCTCCATGAAGCATTTTTTGATGGGAGCGTCATTGATGTAGAAGGTGGCCAGGCCGTTGCGCACGGCCATGGTGAATGTGACGGGCTTGTTGATCTCCGGCTCGTTGCGACCGTTTAGCGCGCCGCCGACCATGAGGATCTTGTTCACGACGGAGTTCACCTGCCGCGCATAATAGGGCTTGTCCTTGTAGTTGAAGAACATGGCGAAGCCGTCGTCCTTGTCGCTGCTCTGCTTGTTCATCAAGGTGAAGACGGCGTCCTGCACCAGAGCATCGAGCGAAAGGGTGACCTGCACGGTGAAGTTCTTCTGGTCAGGAAAAGCTTCCGCAGGCACGGCGAACGATGCGCCATCGCGCAGCTTCACCACGCCGTCTGCTTTTTCCACCGCGCCGGACTTGTGCGCCGCAGGGATCTCGTTCTTGGCCAGATCCCAGAGAACGGGTTCATCGGCGGCGGTTGCTGCGCTGGTGAATGCGAGCAGCAGGACGGTGAGAAGTGTGCGTGTGTGGATCATGAGCGTGTACTACTTGGTCGCTTTGGCTTCGGTTTTACTGGCTGCAGCAGCCCAGCGGATGCCCTCCAGCACATGCTGGCGGACGAAGGGGGTGCTCAGTGAACGCAGATCGTGGCCGAACTCGGTGTAGAAAAAGCGACCGCCTGCCGCCGGCTCATGCGTCCAAGCGATGGGATGATCCGCGCCCATGGGCTTGCCGCCGCGGGTTTTGAAATAGTCGCGCACGGGTGTGTAGGTGTTCTCATCCACGCGCAGCAGGACCTGGAAGCCGGGCAGTCCGGTGACGCAGCGGTCGTGATTGGTCCAGTCGGCCTCGATGAAAAATTCCGCAGGCTGGCCTTTCACGGCGGGATGATCTTTTGCAGCAGGATCGACGATGACTTTTGCCTTGGAGAAATCCGAGTCGCTGTTGAAGTCGCAGCCGCCCAACTGGTTCAGCCATGGCCAGCCGGTTTGATGCACGAGAGCCGCATGCAGGCCGACGACGCCTTTCTTCCCGGTGGCAAACCATGCCTCCACCGACTGCCGCTGGGGCTCGGGGATGATCTTGTCGAGTTCGTTGGCGTTGTTGAGCAGCAGCACATCGTACTTGGCAATCACCTGCGGCATGAGGTCTTTCGGGCTCTCGGTGATGTCCACATCGAAGCCGTTTTCATGACCGAGCAGCACCAGCCAGCGGTTGATGGCGGGGATGTCGGGATGACGGTAGTAGGCTGTGGCAGAGAAGACGAGCACCTTCATGCGGTCTGCGCTGGATGTGGCGGGAGCAGGGGTGTCGTGAGCGAAGGTGAAGCTGGTGAGGGCGATGAGGAAGAGGAGAGTGAAGGCGCGGGGAGTCATGGGGAGGGCGTCTGCAGGTGGGTGGGATGAGGCGGGATTCGGATTCCAGACCGGCTAAAGCCGGTACTACAATACGAAGAGGCTGAAGCCCGAACTACGTACGAAGAGGCTGGCTCTGGGGCGGAGGTGGGGTGGTGGCTTGGGATCTTGTACTTGAAGGAAGCAAGGCGCTGTGATCGAGGACGATGGTGTCCGTGCGCGTGTGCGCGGTCAGTTTAGCGCTGGCCGATGACGCTGAAATCGAGGTCGCCTTTGCCGGCGTCCACTCCGGCGCGCATGGCGGCGGCGGTGCAGTCGAGGGCGGGGGTCTTGAGCTTTGCCTCTGCTGCGAGTTCGCGGGCAAAGTCGGCGTCCTTGAGCATGTTACGCAGGGCAAAGTGGGGTTCGAAGTCGCTCTTGATGATGGCGGGGAGCTTCATGCCAATGAGGGTGGAGTAGTTGGCATTCGATTCCAGGGCTTCGTGCAGGCGTTCGAGCGAGATGCCATTGGCCTTGGTGATGTCCGCGGCTTCGGCCACGGCCTCGACGATGACGGCGGAGACGAGGTTGGTGACGATTTTGAGCACCATGGCTTCGCCGATGGCCCCGAGAGGCAGGATCTTGGCGGCGCTGGCTGCGAGGACGGGCCGGGCGCGCTCCAGCAGCAGATCACTGCCGCCGATGTAGTAGCTGAGCTTGCCGTTCTGTGCGGCCATCTTGCTGCCTGTAAAAGGAGCATCCAGAAACGCCGCGCCGGTTTCTTCGACGAGCTGGGCGGCCTGCAACGTGGCTTTTTTACTGACGGTGGCGTGATTCATGACGAGATGCCCGGCCTTGAGAGCGGGCTTCATGTCCTCGATCGCCTCGATCAGCGCCACACTGTCGCGCACGAAGATCTGGATGATGCCAGCCGCCTCGGCCACCTCATGAGGTGATGCGAGAAAGTTGGGTACGGGGCGCGCGCTGCGGCTCCAGACAAACACCTCATGCCCTGCCTTGCGCAGATTGTCCGCCACACGACTGCCGATGATGCCGAGCCCGAGAATGCCAACGTTTTGTTTCATGCCCACGCCCTTAGCGCGCATTTGCCACAGCGCAACGACCGCCTCTGTGTCAGGTCATTTGCACCCATGGGGTGCATTACCCATGGCGCTTGTCGTGATCCAATTTATCGTGGGGCATGCAGGCACTTACACCGCTCATCTGGCACGCTGTAGAATCTGACAAGACTGTGACGGCGCTGCAGACCGATGCACAGGCCGGACTGAGCGGCAGCGAGGCCTCTGAACGACTGAAACAGCATGGGCTTAATGAGCTTCCAGAGGACAAGCACAAGCCGCTGTGGCGGGTGTTTGCGGCGCAGTTTGCGAGTCCCTTGATCTACATTCTGTTTGTCGCGGCGGTGATCTCCTTTGCAATGGGGCATGCCAGTGATGCGGTGGTGATCCTGATCGTCGTGCTGATCAATGCGCTCATCGGTGCGGTGCAGGAAGGCAGAGCGGAGCATTCCATGGCGGCGCTGCGCAAGCTTTCGGCGCTGAAGGTGCGCGTCATTCGGGATGGCAAGGAGTCGATCATTGAGGCACGGGATTTAGTCCCGGGAGACATCCTTTTGCTGGGAGCTGGAGATCAGGTGGGCGCCGATGCGCGGCTGCTGGAAGCCGCTGCATTGGAAGCCACTGAGGCCGAGCTCACGGGAGAGTCGCTGCCAGTGGTCAAAAGCACGGAAGTGGTGACTGAAGACGCAGGTCTGGGAGACCGCAGGAACATGATCTACTCCGGCACACACCTTACCGCAGGCCGTGGGCGTGCGGTGGTGGTGGCCACGGGCCTGCAGACGGAGGTGGGAAAAATTGCCCGCATGACGACGTCTGCGGAGCAACCCAAAACACCGCTGGAAGTGCGGCTCAAGCAGTTTGGGAACTGGCTGGTGATTGCGTCCATTGTGCTCTTTGTTTTGATCGTCGCCTTTGGCCTGCTGCGCGGCATTCCCTTCGTGACCATTTTCATGGTGGCCATCAGTCAGATGGTTTCGATGGTGCCCGAGGGCCTGCCGGTAGCCATGACGATTGCGCTGGCAGTGGGCATGCAGCGCATGGCACGGCGCGGTGCCATCGTGCGGCGACTTGCCGCCGTGGAGACGCTTGGATCCACCAGCATCATCTGCAGCGACAAGACTGGCACGCTGACGAAGAACGAGATGACCGTCACCAAGCTGATCCTGCCGGATGGACGACAAATTGAAGCGACGGGAGCAGGTTATTCGCCCGAAGGCAAACTTACCGGCGATGGCCATGACGACGATGCGGTCAAAGTTTTGCTGGAGGCCATCTCCCTGTGCAACGATGCGAATCTGGTGCCGCCAGATGGTGAAGAAACGCGCTGGCGACCGCTGGGAGACCCCACCGAGGCCGCGCTGCTCACGCTGGCGCACAAAGGTGGAGTGAAACCTGAAACGCTGAGCCTGGACTGGCCGCGCGGCGCGGAGATCCCCTTTGACTCAGCCGAGAAGATGATGGCCACGCAGCATGACAATGATGGGAAGTACCGGGTGTTGTTCAAAGGGGCGCCTGAGAAGCTGCTCGAACTCTGCGATCAAACGACGCTGGATTTGGCCAAGCTTCAGCAAACGTCCGAAGAACTCGCGGCGCAGGCTCTGCGGGTGCTCGCCGTGGCGGAGATCTATGACGTCCCGCTTGATGAGAAGGCTGGTTTTGAACCCTGGCGCGGGAGGCTGCGCTTTCTCGGGCTGCTGGGCCAAATGGATCCACCGCGTGAAGAGGTGAAGGCGGCGGTGGTCGAGTGCCTGGCGGCGGGCATCCGGCCGGTGATGGTCACGGGAGATCACAAGGCCACCGGGCTTGCGATCGCGACTGAGCTGGGCATCGCGAGGCCGGGAGACATCGCGGTGGATAGTGCCGAACTCGAAGCGATGTCTGAAGATGAGCTGCGCAGCAGCCTGGGCCGCATCTCGGTTTTTGCGCGGGTGCATCCGGCGCAGAAGCTGCGGATCGTCAAAGCCTTTCAGTCGCAGAAGCAGGTCGTGGCCATGACCGGAGACGGCGTGAATGACGCACCGGCGCTGGCCGCAGCAGACGTGGGCGTGGCCATGGGCATCACCGGCACGGAGGTGGCCAAGGGTGCGGCGAAAATCATCATCACGGATGACAACTTCGCCACCATCGTGAAAGCCATCGAGGAGGGACGGCTGGTGTATCAAAACCTCAAGAAGGTGGTGCTGTTCCTGTTTGCCACCTCCATTGACGAAGTCGTCATCCTGCTGCTGGCGCTGCTGTGCGGCTACCCGCTGCCGCTGGCGGCGGTGCAGATCCTGTGGATCAACATTGTGACCGAAGGAGCGGTGACGGTGAACCTGATCATGGAAGGGCTGGAGGGCGATGAAATGCGCCGCCAACCGACGCCCATGAACGAACAGCTCATCACAGGACCGATGCTGCAACGACTGCTGCTCATGGTCATCACCGCGGTGGTGGCGGTCTTTGGTTTCTTCATGTGGCGGCAGGCCAGTGGCGTTCCGTTTGCCCTGGTGCAGACGGAGACCTTCACCCTGATCGCGGTGACGCAGTGGTTCAATGTTCTCAACTGCCGCAGCGCCACCCAATCCGCGATCAGCCTCGATGTGCTGCGCAACCGGTGGCTCGTCGGTGGACTCATTCTTGGGAATGCGCTGCACCTCCTCGTCATCTACAACGCATCGATGAACCACATTTTCCACACGGTGCCGATCCCGCTGGCGGACGTCTTCCTCCTCGGCCTCATCGGCAGCAGCGTGCTGTGGATTGAAGAAATCAGGAAGTGGCGCGCACGCCGCCGATTGGATCAAGGTGCCGGTGCAGCGTGATCAATGACCGCAGCGTGGTAAACCACCGGCTGCGGCGAGCGTTCCCGTAGTTCAGCGAGGAGGGCCTTCAGCGCCACTTCGCGCCGTTTGGTGGTGAGCAGCGCGGTGATCTCGGGTGTCACTTCTGCCAAGGCAGGGAGCCGTGAGGCATGGCGCTCCAGCACGAGAATGAGGTGCCAGCCGAGCTGGGTCTGTACGGGCTCGCTGAGCTGGCCGACCTTGATCTTTTCGACCACCGCGATGAAATCCGACGGCATTCGCTGCTGTGTGAACCAGCCGAGATCGCCGCCCAGATTTTTGCTGCGATCGTCCTCGGAATGTTCCTTCGCAAGTTGCGCAAAGGTCTTCTCCTTTGCCAAGAGCTGGCGATGGATCTCGCGGATCTCTGCTGAACGGTCTGGCTTCGCTGGGTCATGCCGGGTGAGGAAAATGTACGCGGCATGATGTGCCTGAGGAATGCGCAGCGTCTCTTTGAATTCGGCATACCAGGCGCGCAGTTCCTGCGGCGATACAGCCTTGAATCGAGCCTGAATTGCCGTCTCAATCCATGCTTCATCCTGCTGTGCGTCCTTGATCCGGGCTTCCAGAGATTTTGGCGTGAGGTGCTGGGCAGCCAGACGTTTGGGAAATTCCGCCGCATCGGCAAACTGCCGCTGCATCCGCTCCGACTCACGTTTCACTGCGTCCTTTGACAAGCCTGTGTCGGAACTGCTTTTGCTGCGGCTGGCGCGCAGGAGGCGATCGTTCACCAGATTTTCCAAAACCTGTGAGCGTGTCTGCTGGCGAGCCTCTGGACTGAGACTGTCCCATGCTGCATTGCACTTCCACAGTTGCTCCCGCATCGCCGCCTCCAGTTCCTGCCGTGTGATCGGTTGGCCATCCACCTCTGCGGCTACTCCCCTGCCCTGACTCTTTAGACACATCTTATGCAGCGGGCCTTTGAAGGCGTACAGGTCTGCCAGAAGATAGCAGACAGCCATGAAAGCGATGGCAAGCCGCCACGGAAAGGCTTGAGAGGAACGAGACATCAGGATTCGCAGCGTAGGATCGGACCACCCATTGGCAAGCCAGCGCTTTGGCTGATTAATTAGTGGCGAAGCACTGGTTAATTGTTATATTTTTATAATTGTCATAAAAATAAAGCTAGATTTATTGAGTGATGATCATAAATTTCACATAACAATGACATTCCGAAGTCTCATTCCCCTGTTATTTGCGGCCTGCACCGTCACGGCAACGGCTGCAACCGTCAGCGTGACCGGACTGGATAACAATGGCGATGCGATTGGCGAGTATGTCATTGGCGGGCAGACCTATTGGTGGTTTTGCATCGAGCCTGGCGAGCCTGCTTTGAGCAACCAGACCATCAGCGCAGACACCTTGTCGCTTCAGAATGGCTGGACAGTGCAGAACGTTGAACGGAACAACATCTACCAGTCCGATCCTCTTTTCTATTCCGGCATCGTTCCGAAACAAGTGGCCGTGATGGAGTACGTTCTCGACACGTATCTGCCTTGGAACACCCTGGCTGGTGCCTCGGGCCGGTTCCTCGAGCAGAGCGGCGACTACCATGACTTCGGTAACAACGACCCTTTCTTCAATGCGATGTTCGCCATTCAGGACTTCCTCTCGCAGACCGCAGGCAAGCCTCCGAAGTCGGACTTCACGGACATGAGCGACTACCTGGACTACTTTGCCACGCTCGGCACGCCGACGGGTGACGCCCGCTCTGCGCTTTTCCAGAGCATCCTGAGTGACGTGGCCTCCAAAGACACCCCGGGCTTTTTCGACAGCTACGTGGCCCAGCACAGCTACTTCACCGTTAATACTTTCTATAGCGAAGCCGACCCGAACAACTGGCAGGATGGGCTCGTGATCGGTGGTTTTACCCCCGTGCCGGAGCCCGGCGGAGCCGTCCTCATTGCGAGTTGCGGCCTGGCATGGACACTGCGTCGTCGCCGTCGGATTGGCTGAAGGCGGACTAAGTCCTCTCAATGCCGGGTCCGTAGTACTCAAACCGAGTGAGCTGACTTTAAGGCATGGCACTCAGGCCACAGCTGGGACGCGGCGGCCCGTGTGTCTCCGTCTTACAAATACCTGACTTGTGACTCCAGGCTCATTCTAGAAAGTGTGCGGCCACCGATAAAGGGCGTCTTTTATGCACCGCATCTTCATGAGAACTCTGCTTTCCATGGTGCCACTTGGGGCTTGGGCGATGGTGACTTGGATGCTCGCGCTGTCTGCATGGGGGCAGGACCTGCAGTTGCAGATCGTGCCCATGGTGAATGGTCAGTCGCTACGGCTGGATGAACCGCTGGAAGTTGTGGGGGGTAGCCAGGTGACGCGACTTGATTGTCTGCTCTCAGGGCTGGCTTTGCAAAAAGAGGACGGCACCTGGCTGGAGTCGAAGGACTGGTTTGCGTACCTGAGTGCTGCGGCGGGTCGGCAGACAGCGAAGGTCTCAGGCATGCCAGCGGGCGAGTACAAGGGGATCCGCTTTCGCATCGGTGTGGATGAGGCCACGAACAAATCGGACCCGAATGGTTATGCGCCCACTCATGCGCTCAATCCTCAGGTCAACGGCTTGCACTGGGGCTGGCAGGGGGGGTATATTTTTATGGCGCTGGAAGGCCGATTCTCGAAGGACGGCAAGGAGAATGGGTTCTCGTATCACATTGCCAATGCGCCGCAGTTGATGACGGTGGAGGTGCCAGTGGCCTTTCGTGGAGGGCGACCGCTGACGGTGGTGCTGGGGTTTGATGTGCAGAGAGCGCTGGCAGGAATCGACTTTGCCAAAGATGGTACTTCGACCCATTCGCGCGCGGGTGATGCCCTCGCGGCGAAGCTCAAGGCGAACATCGAGAAGGCGTTCCGGGTGCGCAGCATGCACTACGATGTGTATCAGACACCGGCGTTTGCCACCAAGCCTGCTCCCCTTCCCGCTGGCACTCATGCGCTGACCCCGGCGATGACGCAGCGTTTTCCTCAGGTGCAGCTGCCGTCCGACAATCCGCTGACGCAGGAAGGCGTGGCGCTGGGCCGGCAGTTGTTTCATGACGCGCGGCTGTCGGTCAACCAAACGCAGTCCTGCGCCTCCTGCCATGACCAAGCGCGTGCCTTTGCCGATGCACGGCGTTTCAGCCTCGGTGCGCAGCAGCAGATGGGGAAGCGCAATGCGATGCCTTTGTTCAATCTGGCCTGGCAGCCTTCTTTCTTCTGGGATGGGCGTGCCGCCACGCTGCGGGAGCAGGTGCTGATGCCGATCCAGGATGTGCATGAGATGAATGAGACGCTGCCCAAGGTCATCGCCAAGCTGAGCGCGGATCCGGAGTGCACGCAGGCGTTTGCGAAGGCGTTTCGCTCCGCAGAGATCACGCCGGAACGTGTGGCGAAAGCGCTGGAGCAGTTTTTGCTGACACTCGTCTCGCAGGAATCACGCTTTGACCGTGCGGCACGCAAGGTGGCGGAACTGAGCGAGAGCGAGAAGCGCGGGCTGCAGCTCTTTGTGACGGAGTTTGATCCCAAGCGCGGGCTGCGCGGTGCGGATTGCTTTCACTGCCACGGAGGCACGCTGTTCACGAGCCAGCCGTTTGCCAGCAACGGGCTTGAACTTGCGGAGGATGACCTCGGACGCATGGCGGTGACGAAGAACGCCGCTGACCGTGGGAAATTCAAAACGCCGAGCCTGCGCAACGTGGCACTCACCGCGCCCTACATGCACGACGGTCGCTTCAACACGCTGGAGGAAGTGGTGGAGCATTACAGCAGCGGGGTGCGACGCAGCGCGACGCTGGACCCGAACCTGGCCAAGCATCCGGAGGCTGGCATTCAACTCACGACGCAGGAGAAAGCGGATCTCGTGGCGTTTCTCAAGACGCTGACGGATGAGAGTTTCACGGGTGCTGCTGCCACTGCCGCCCGATGATGGGTGGCGGTGAGAAGTGGATGTCACCCAATCCAACACCCTATTTGTGGTGGTTACCCCGCAAGGATTCGAACCTTGAACGAGAGAATCAAAATCTCCTGTGTTACCATTACACCACGGGGTAGGAGGTGCGCCGAGCGCGATATTAGAGCCTCATTTCCGCTGTGCAAGGACGGCTTGGCGCTGAATTAGGCAGTCCGAAGGAGATTTGCAGCGTGCACCGGGGGTAAAGGGGCGGCTCGACCAAGGTTTGAGTCACTTTTTTCACCATTGGGCGAATGACGCTCCAAGCCTTGAATCTACTAGCCTCCAGCTCCTAAAGATATCCTTAGGGTGTTGAAATTATGGAAATGCGAAATATTTATTCTTGCAATGTTTATTATAACCACCATAATAACTTTGTAATTTAAGAAAATCATTATGAAGAAGCTCATCCTCATCCAAAACGATTATCCTGGCACCGGCAAGAGCACCCTGGCGCTCTGCTTCCACCGTTACCTCCAGCAGTATGGAGTCTCTCATCAGCTCCTCTCCCTCACCGAAGAGGATTCCTACAATGCTTCCGGTGTTACCGCGCTTGATGCCAGTTCATTGACCCCGAGATCTTTCCTCGCCCATGTGGATGCCTCCCCGCTGACCATTTTGGACGTGAGCACGGGCTTGGGTGAATTCTTCAACAAGTTCTATCAAGGCTGCGAAATGGACCAGATTCTTCAGGCGGCGGGAGTGGCCCTCTCCGTGGTCTTGCCGGTGACGGTTGATCATGAGAGCTTTGATTCGGTCATCGATGCGGCGGAGGTTTACTCCGACAACGCCGAATACCTGATCGCCCATCTGGTGACGAGCTGCTATGACGAAGACGACAAGGTCTGGGACACCAGCTATGCCGCGCGTGTGATGGACATGTTTGAGGCGGTGGAGCTGCACATCCCAGAAATCACCTTCCAGGCCGAACTGAGCACTGAGCGCATGAGCCTCGACAGCGCCCTGCAGCACGATGACGCCGAGGAACGCCTGGGCAAGGAATACACCAAATGGCACCGCCGCGTGATGGGCCAGGTGGACAGCGCCCGCCAGTATCTCTTTGGTGATGCCTTCCGCCCCACGATGGCTCCGAAGCCAGCCAAGCTGATGCGCAAGAGCAAGTCCAAGCTCGCTGCTTAATCCCCTCAAAACCAAAGGACTACTCGAACAATTCGGGATAGTTCTTGTCCGCCACAGCCCGGCTGAGAGCCCGTATCTCGGCCGGGCTGGTGCATGTCAGGACGGCTTGAGCCAGAGCTTCGCACTCCGGCACGTCGAGACGACGCACGGCATGCTTCACACGGGCAATTTGCGTGGTGGCCACACTTAATTCATTCAATCCCAGACCGATCATCAAGGGAGTGAGCGTCAGATCCGACGCCATCTCACCGCACATGCCGATGCGGATGCCAGCCGCACGCGCCGCCTTGACTGACATGCCGATGAGCCGCAGCACGGCAGGATGGGTGGGCTGGTAAAGCTTTGCCACACGGTCATTGAGCCGGTCCACCGCAATGGTGTATTGAATCAGGTCATTCGTCCCGAGGCTGAGGAAATCGACTTCTGCCGCGATCAAATCTGCGGAGAGGGCTGCGCTGGGAATCTCGATCATGGCACCGATCTCGATCTCATCCGGCACATCCACGCCTTCTGCGGTGAGTTCATCCGCGCAGTCGTTGAGGACGGCTTTTGCCTCCAGCACTTCCTGGACGCCGGACACCATCGGAAACATGATGCCCACGCGACCATGCACGGCGGCACGCAGCAGGGCACGCAGCTGGCGCTTGAAGAGATCGAGCCGGCCCAGTGAAAGGCGGATGCCGCGCCAGCCGAGGAAGGGATTGGGCTCCGGCTCCACAGCGAGACGTTCGTCCACCTTGTCACCGCCGAGATCCAGGGTGCGGAACACGACGCGCTTCGGAGCCTGGGACTGCACCACTTTGCTGTAGGCCTTGGTCAGCTGATCTTCGGTGGCATCCGGATTTTCCAGATGCAGGAACTCCGTGCGGAACAGCCCGACTTCCTCGGCGCCGCTGTCCTCCACGATCTTCATTTCCTCGATGAATTCCGCATTCGCACCCACGCAGATGGCGGTGCCGCAACGTGTGAGGGAGGGTTTGTGCCGTTCCAGTTGAAAGACATCCTCGCGCCGTTCAGCTTGCTCTTCCCGCAGGCGGTAGCGCGCCAGGGTTTCAGCCGTTGGATTTTGAATCAGCAATCCGCCTTCACCGTCCAGCAGGACGGTGTCGCCGCTGTGCAGTTCATCGCAGATGCCATGAAGTCTCACCACCGCTGGCAGTGCCAGAGAGCGGGCGATGATGGCCGCGTGCGATACGGCACTGCCCGTCTCCAGTGCAAAGCCCAGGACCTTGCTGCGGTCCAGCTGCACGGTATCGGAAGGGGTCAGATCATGCGCCACGACGATGACCGGCTCATCAAACATCGGGTGATCCAGAAGTTCTCCGCGCAAATGGCGCATGACGCGATGCGTCACGTCTTTCACGTCCAGAAAGCGTTCACGCAAGTAGGCGTCCGAAAGCCCGCGCAGGGCGTCCATGTGCTTGCACATGAGCTTGTAGTAGGCCCAGTCCACACACACCTGCTGCTCGCGCACGGTTTTTTCCGTCTGCTTCAGAATCGTGGAATCCTGCAGGATCAGAAGATGAGTCTCGAAGATCTCGCTTTCGGCGCTACCGTGCTCCCCTGCCATCACACGCTGCAGTTCCTCGATCTCTTTGGCTGTGACGGCCAGAGCGGCATGCAGGCGCTCCATTTGGTTAGCTTCCGTCCCGGGCTCGATGGTATCCTCATCCGGTTCATCAAAGTGATCCTTAAGGACATGCACCACCGCATGCGCAACCCCATCGGACACCGCGGTGCCGGTCCAGGTTTTTTCTTGCAAAGGGGGTGATGAAATCATTTCCGCTCCTACCTTTCATGCGGACGAAGCGTTTGGCAAACGCCACCGTGCATCAAACTGACGCCAGAACCTTTTCCATGCGCTTTTTCAAGGCGCTGGCCTTGCCTTCCTCGCCAATGATCTCAAGCATGGCGACGTAATCGGCCCCGATGGCCTCATAGCTGCGTTCTTCCTGGGGCAGCTGGGCCTCCAAGATCCTCAGGCTTTTCTCAAAATGCTGCTGAGCCGCCTCATTATCCTTAAGTTCATGGCATGCCGTGGCCAGATTGCAGAGGGACTGGGCCACATCCCGGTGGTTCTCACCGAGGACCTCGATGCGGATCTGCAGCCCGTCCTCAAACATTTCCTTGGCCTGATCTGGAAAGCCGGCCGCGTAGTAAAGGCTGCCCAAGTTGTTGAATACGCAGGCCACGGACTCGGATTGACGCCCGCGCTTGTTTTCCAAGGTTTCCAGCGCACGCAGGTAGTGCTGCTCCGCCAGGGCAAACTTGTCCATGCACTTGTAGGTCATGGCCAGGTTGTTGCGCAGCTGGGCCGCCACCTCGAGATTGTCACCGCCCAAGGCTTCGTGGTTGCTGATCGCCTCCTCGTAATAGGGCAGCGAATCCGCCTCCCGCCCGTTGAAATCCAGCAGAGTCGCGAGACTCGTGCGAACATTGGCCATCACATCCGCCGGCATTTCAAGCTTTTTCCCAGCCTCCAGAGCATCGAGAAAGGACGCTTCCGCTCCGGCGATGTCGCCCGCGTCGCGCTGGGCATCTCCCAGCGCCTGAAGCGCGCGCACCAGACCGGGAGCTTTCCCCGGAAACTCCTTAACAGCTTCGCGCTGAACCTCCACCGCCTTGCGAGCGGCATGGATGACAGAATCGGCAGTGGCAGCTGAAGAAGTAATTTCGGGCATGATCTCGACAAAAAGCTGGTCGGGGTGGTGGAAGTGTACCTTCGTGGACAGAGCCGCCCCCCGTCAAGTGCCGCGTTTGCCCCAAAGCACAAAACTCGGGCAGACTGGACGAGCCGCCAGCCCCCTGGCTCACGGCTTGAGCCAGTATTCGAAGAAGCGGTAGATCTGCTCGTTGGATTCCTCGTTGGGATCGTGCTTCTCACGGTTCGTCATCGCCACGCGGCTGGTGACGCCGAGAAGTTGATTTACGGCGATGGCGTGATTGAGCGCGGCCCAGTGTTTTGGCGGGTCTTCGGCGCCGCCGGAGACGAGGAAAGGGCGCGGTGCCATGAGGGCATGCAGTTCCTGCAGATCGTGACCTTGTTCGATGAGCGTCTTGTAAGCGCCGGTGCGCGGGCTTTCGGCGCTGACGAGACCCGGCTTGCGGGTGAGGGCGGGATCAAGGCCAAGATACCAAGGCTCCTGATAGTTGATGCTGCCACGTGTTTCATCAAAGACGATGCCCGCATCACTCCACGCGGCGCAGGCATACTTGTCCCAGAGGCAGGAGCCAAACAGCGACCACTTGCCACCATACGAATGGCCGACGATGCCGATGCGGGCAGCATCGACCTCGGGCAGCGAGGCGAGCGCCTGCCACATGTTGGCGCTGATGTAGCCGAGGTAGGAGAGGGGCTGGCACTTGGCAGCCTCACTCAGCACGGGCTTGCGTGCATCTCCGCCGGGTGAACCGATGGAGAGCGTGACGAAGCCGCGACGCGCGAGCTGCCAGGCGAAATCGCGCAATGGTTTGGTGCTGAGGCCGGCACTTGTTTCGGGATCGTAGTAGGGCACGAAGACGGCAGGGCGCTTGCCCTCGTTCGCAGGGAGCAGCAGGTAGCCATCGCCGGTTTGTCCGGGGGCGATTTCGACGCGGACCTTGCGCTGGGTGATGCCCCCTTCCCGCTGTGTGGTTTCCAGCACTTCGATTTTTGGTTTCTCAATGACCGCAGGCCATGCGCCCATGATGGCATGCCAGTCCGCGAGGATTTCGGCGCGGCGTTTGGGCCAGTCTTCTGTTTTCTTCACCTGGCTGCCGTCTTTGAAAACGAGGGGTGATTTCCCCGGTGAGAACTGGCCGGCGAACTCAGTGGGGACCTGGGTGAAAGGGAGATCATCGGCATGAGCCAGCACTGCGGCGGCCAGCAGGCCGGAAAGGAGGAAAGGTTTCATGGGGGTGTTATTTCAAGAACGTGACTTCGCGGCGGTTCCATGCGGACAAGTCGGTGCCATCAGAATTGAATTGCCGCAAAAAACGCAAAAAGGGTCAAAAAATCCTGAGTTCAGAAGGCTGAACGACAAACACTGAGGTGTTCAGCGTGCTATGCGCCCGCTTTCCTGCAGGTGCTCGCGGAGGACGCGGACGACTTCCTGCACCACTTCGGGGCGCTCGACACAGCCGTGCCAGCAGGGGACGACTTTTTCGGACTTCGCGCCTTCCAGATGGGCGCTCCAGTAGGGGACTGCGCCGTCGGAGCTTTCTAGGAGGGGCTTGCGACCAAACTGACCGATGATGGAGTGGTAGGGCACGGGAATGGGCACGGCGTTCAGCCCATCATAAAAGGGATGCTCATTGGAAAGGGTGCCGATGCTGAGGAAGGCGAAGAAGCCCCAGTCGCGAATCTGCGGCGAGAGCGCGTCGGTGTTCCCCTTGAGCAACTGCTGTGACATGAGCAGCGTATCCACCGGCAGGCGAATGAACGAGGCGAGACGACGCACGATGTTCTTGCCGGCGAGATTGCTGCCGCGCTGTGGCGTGGTGATGAACAGCAGACGCTTCACCTCGGGCTGAGGCTTGAATTTGAGGGCGCTGACGATGCGCGCGCGCACAGGCTCCGAAACGTCCAACTGCTCCGGCGGCTTGCGAAACATGGCGTCCCACAGCTTGTCTTTGGGATCGATGGCCTGCATACGGCTGAGGAGCCCGCCCATGCTATGGCCGACCAGCACCATTTGGCTCATGCCGGGATCGTTATGATCAGGATCGAAGTAATCACGGGCCTGCTGCAGCGAATTGCGCAGGCGTGCGGACGTCTGCGGCACACTCAGGCCGGTGGGATACAAAAAGTACCAAGGCTGATACTTGGCGCGCAGTTCGGGGTCTGAGCTGATGGCATTGACGGCGTTCAGCCAGATGTGCGGATCCGACATGAGGCCATGCACAAAGACGACGGGGATGCGCTGGGGATCATAGCCGTCCATGCAGTAGAGATGGCTGTCTCCCAGCGTGCGTTCGGGATAGAACAACCCCAGCAATGAAAAGAGGCCGAGGGATTTTTTGGACAGGGCCAGATCCTTGGCTGCGGTGAAGTTTGCCGCGAGCAGGCGCTCATCACTCTGCACCTTCACGGTTTCCACGTTGAGGGCATCGTGCAAATGCAGGCGGCAGCGCCGTGGGGTGGCGGGATCGGCGTCATCATCCGCCATCTCCAGCACGGCGGTGAGGGTGAGGTTGCCACCGTTTGGTGGCAGGAAGGGCTGCTCTTTGCGCGTGGTGTCCGTGCGGTAGATGTGGCCAACGACGGGCACGCCCAGGCCGGACCGCTCCGAAAGCGTGTCATCCCCGCGTGACCGTTTGCGTGAAGCGAGCAGGAGTTGGTCAAGCTGCTTGGGCAACACCTCGCGTTTGGCACTCGTCTCGTTGGTCAGTTCGATCTGAAAGGACTGCTGCCTGGAGATGAACTCGGTGCCGCTTTGCCAGTAGCGCGGGCACTGATGGGAGTCCCATTCACGCAGAAACTTGGCGAGTGCATTTTCATAGCGATCCTCGGCTGCCCGCCGTACGGTGGACTTGCCGTGCTGCATGCCGTCCCAGCCAGAGGCCACTTCATCCAGCAGCGCGGCCATGTGCCGCTTCTCGCGCGTGGTGAGCTCGGTCTCGGCGCGCGTGACCTCCACGCGCAGGACGGAGTGGCAGGAGGTCAAGGCTCCGCAAAATGCGAGAGCGAGGAGGCGCAGCGCAGAGATCGGTGGCATCACTTCGGCTCTGTGATCGGAGTCAGCTTGACGTTGCGGATCGCGGCCATGGTATTGAAGGTCGTGAGCGAGAGCGGCAGGTAGCTTTCGATGGGGCCGGAACGAACGCTGATTTTTTTGCCTTCGATGTCCTCGTCGATGATCTGTTTGTCCCCCAGCCAGACGCTGATGTTTTTCGGGGTGACGCGCAGCTTGATGGCGTACCACTCGTCATCCTTGTAACGCTGGTAGCTGGAGGTGTTGTTGTCGGAGGCGTCCATGCCGTCGATGCAGGAGATGCCGGTCACGCTGCCGCCCCAGCCGCCGCAGATCAGGCTGGCGCAGTGTTTGAGATCGCCCACGGGAAAGGTGAGGCCCACGAAGAAATCGACGCCCTGCATGCGCTTGGCTTCCAGCGTGATCTCGTAGTTGGTCGTTGGCAGTGCGGCAGCTTTCTTGTAAATGGCACCGCTCACATTCTCGCCCTGATTGATAATCATGAGACCACCCTCCAATTCCACCTCACCGCTGCCGCCGACGTCCACGGACTCCCAGTCGTCGAGGGATTTGCCGTTGAAGAGCATGATCTCCTTGGCAGCGGCAGGTTTGTCTTCAGCAGTGGCAAAGGCGGTGCCGAGCACCAGAAGAGCGGTCAGGATCGAGTATTTCATGGCTTCGGCCCGCACCCTCAGCGTGGCATGCCCCACGGTCAAGCTTCACAAAAATCACCTTCACACATGCTCCACCCCGATCTAAAAACCATCATCATCATGGGCGTCTCCGGCAGCGGCAAGTCCGTCGTCGGCAGCCTGCTGGCCGCCAGGCTCGAAGGCGTCTTCGAGGACGGCGACGATTTCCACCCGCCGTCGAACAAGGCCAAGATGTCCGCAGGCACACCGCTGAATGATGACGACCGCTGGCCTTGGTATGCGACGCTGCGCCAGCGCATCGAGGACATGCGGCACCTCACGCCGAACTACGTGCTGGCCTGCTCCGCGCTGAAGCCGATCTATCGTGACAAGCTGCGTGCGCATGATCAGCCCGAGACGCTGCGCTTTGTGCTGCTGGACGGCACGAAGGAACTCATCGCCACCCGTCTTGCGGGGCGCAAAGGGCACTTCATGCCGCCTACTCTGCTGGACAGCCAACTGGCCACGCTGGACCCGACGCCCGACATCATCCGTGTTTCCATTGATCAGACGCCCGAGGAGATCGTGAACGACATCCTCAAGAAGCTGGAACACTCATGAGCGCCCAGATCCAGCGGCTGTTCTGGGGCTGGGATGCACCCGTGCTGGACCAAGCCGTGGCATTGTTCTGCCGCGACTGGGATTCTGCGCGTGCGCTGGATCTCAGCAGCACGCTGCTGCTGGTGCCAAACGGTGAAGCCGGACGACGCCTGCGCGAGGCGCTGGCGGTGGTGACGAATGAGACGGGGACCGCCGCCATCGTTCCGCATCTCTGGCTGCCGGAGCAGGCGCTGCTGCCGCAGACACGCCGCTTTGAAGCAGCGACTGCGGTGCAGTCACAGATGGCGTGGCAGCGGGCGCTCGAACGGGTGCCGCTGGATTCACTCACGGCGCTGTTTCCCAAGGCACCCACTTCTTCCGGCTGGGGCTGGCAAGCGGAAACGGCACGCATGCTGGCGGAACTCAAAATGCTGCTCGGCACGGGGGGGCTCACTTTTGCAGACACCGCTGACCATCCCGCTGCGCAGCGCGAGGCCGCACGCTGGCAGGACCTCGCGAAGATCGAGCGGGTGTACTTTGAGGAACTTGCGCAGGCCCAAGTGGCGGATGCACAGGTGCTCAAGCGTGGGTATGCGCATGAACCGGCGGTGCCGGAGGGAGTGCGGCGAATTGTCGTTCTTGCCTCACCGGATTTGCCGCCGCTGCTGGATGACTGGATCGCTGGCTGTGCCAAACGCGGACTGCAGGTGGACATCGCAATTCAGGCCCCGCAGTCGATGGCGCACACCTTTGACGCCAGCGGACGGCCCCTGCCGGAATGCTGGGGCGAAGACGCGGGGTGCAGCCTGCCGTTTCAAGATGAGCAGATCCATGTGGCGCGCGATCCTGCCACGCAGGCAGCGCTGACGCTGGATCACATGCGCGAGCTCGTGCCGACGGGCCGCACGGCGCTGGGTGTGTGCGACGCGGAAGTCGGCAGCCTGCTGCTGGAAAAGCTGACGCTGGAGGAAGCGCGCAGTTTTGAACCGGGTGGAATTCCGGTGCAGCGTGAGGGCATGTGGCATGTGCTGGATTGTTTCCGCCTGCTGCTGAGTTCTGGGGCCTGGCGTGCCTTTGCCGCGCTGCTGCGCATTGAGGAATTTCGCAAAGCCGTCATTCCAGGCAATGAGAGTACGGCCCAACTGCTGCGCGAGGCGGATGACTTTGCCGCTGAGCATCTGCCCGTGACTCTGGCGCATGCGCTGGAACTGCCGCTGGCGGACTGCCCTGCCCTGCTGCCAGCCATTGAGAATACGCTCGCCTTGCTTGATTCGCTGCGCCGGCTCTCTCCCTCCAAAGCGGCACGCACGCTGATCTTGAAGCTGCTGGGCGAACAGGAATTCAATCCCGATGCCCCTGGTGATCGTGAACGAACAGAACTGGCCACGGAGTGGCTGCGCATCACGGAAGAGCTTGAGCAGGAGGCGCAACGGTTTGGTTTGCAGCCCAAGGCTGAAGACACCTTCTCGCTGTCACTTGAATGCCTCGCGCAGAGCCGTCTCGCTGAGCCGCGTGGGGACATTGATCTGGTGCTGCAGGGCTGGCTTGAACTGCTGTGGGAAAAGTCGCCGAACTTGATCGTCACCGGTCTCAATGAAGAGCATGTGCCGGGCATCTTCATCAGCCATCCGTTCCTGCCGGACAGCCTGCGCAAGGCGCTGGGACTGCCGTGTCAAAACACCCGCTTCGCGCGTGATGCCTTCATCCTCGCCGCGCTGGCGCAGCAGCGTCTGGGTAAACGCGGACGCCTGCGGCTGCTGTGCGGGCAGTGGAGCGAAGATGGCGATGCCCTGCGCCCCTCCCGGCTGCTGTTTTTATGCGACAACGCGGTGCTGCCGCAGCGCGTGGCCCATCTGTTTCCGAAGGAGGAGGATCAGCCTTCCGCAGCCGAACCGCCGCGCACGCTGGCGTGGAAGCTGCAGCCGGACTGGAGCGCGAAGCCGCTGGACACGATCTCGCCTTCACGCCTGCGCGAGTATTTGAGCTGCCCGTTCCGCTACTACCTGAGCTGCACGAAAAACATGAGCTCCATCGAGACGGGCAAACGTGAGTTGGATGCCGCTGAGTTTGGCAATCTCATTCATCATGCGTTTCATCGGCTGAGTCTGGACCCCGGCATGCGCGACAGCACGCACCCCGCACACATAGCCGACTGCCTGGAAGCCGCAGCACGTGACCGGGTGAGGGAAATTCATGGTCAGCGACCTGCGCCACTGATCACGCTGCAGCTGGAAAGCATTTTGCAGCGGCTGCGGAAAGCGGCGGAGATCGAAGCCAGGAACCGGCAGGAAGGTTGGCAGTGCATTGATGCGGAGCTGCTTATCGGCGACAAGGAGGATGCCATGCCCTTCCTCATCGCCGAAGCTCGTTTGAGAGGCCGAATTGACCGGGTGGAACGCCATGTGGACGGCACCCTGCGCATCGTCGATTTCAAGAGTTCGGACAAACCGCGCACGCCGCAGGAGGCGCATGTCAAAGTGATCACGGCCCGCACGAAGCTCACCGAGGCGGATGAATGGAAGTGCTTTGACCTGCCCGATGGCAGGCGCGGACTGTGGCTGGATCTGCAGCTGCCGCTCTACGCTGCCGCCCTGCAGAAGCGCGGTCAGTCCATCAGCAGCGTGGCCTACTTCGCGCTGCCGAAAAGCATTCAGGACACCGCCATTCTGCCGTGGGAGGGGTTTGATGCAGAACTGATCGACGCCGCGCATCAGTGTGCCGCCGAGGCAGTGCAGCGCATTCGCAGCGGCCAGTTCTGGCCTCCGGCGGAACGCTCTCCGAATGCTGACTTCGATGGAATCCTGCTGCACGACCCACTGCACAGTGTTCAGCCGCCTCTTGCATAATTACTGCGTCCCGTTTATCAACCCCGCTCATCATGTCCGACATCAAACTCCTCATCACCGGCAGCAAAGGCCGCATGGGCCAGGCCATCATCCGTGCCGCCGAGGCTCAAAACGTCACCGTCGCCTCCACCGTGGACGTGGGCGATGCATTGTCCCCGGCGCTCGCGAAAGCGGACATCGTGATCGATTTCTCCTCCCACACCTTCTGCGATGAACTGCTGGGCGAATGCCTCAAGCAAGGGAAGAGCCTGGTCATCGGCACCACCGGCCACACCAATGAGGAACTGGCCCACATTCGCGAAGCCTCCAAGGCCCTGCCGATCGTCTTCGCCTCGAATTACAGCATCGGCGTGAACACTTTGTTCTGGCTGACACGCAAAGCCGCCGAGTTGCTCGGCCCGGACTTCGATCTCGAAGTCGTGGAGATGCATCACCGCATGAAGAAGGACTCCCCCAGCGGCACTGCACGCACGCTGGTCGAGATCCTCGCGGATGTGCGTGGCCTGGAGTATGACAAGGACTGCAAGCATGGCCGCTTTGGCGATGTGGGAGCCCGCACGCCGAAGGAAATCGGGGTGCACGCCATTCGTGGCGGCGATGTCGTGGGCGATCACACGGTGATTTTTGCCAATGTGGGCGAGCGCGTGGAGCTCACGCACAAAGCCAGCAGCCGTGACACCTTTGCCACAGGTTCTGTCCGTGCGGCCCAATGGCTGGCGGGGAAACCAGCGGGACTGTATGACATGCAGGATGTGCTGGGACTGAAGTAAGAGTTTGCGGTGGTTGGCAAATCGCCGCAAATGCCCCTCAACTCTTCCCTTTCCCCCGGTGTCGTCTTCGCTTACTATCTGCATGCCTCATGATGTCCCAGATTCAAGCCAGCCAGCCGCCTGTGAAGCCGCTGCTCACTCAAGAGCAGATGGCGAGGATCTTATCGTCACGGCGCTCGCTCACCTCCGAGGAAGTCTATCGGCAGATGGAGGCTCACATGGGCCGCCCTCGCTCGCCCGGCAGAAAAAAAACCGTCGTGAATGGGCGGGAAGTCTGGGTCTGCTGCTAGACGCATCCGTTCTCGTGCCCAAGCTGGAGCGCGGTGGCATGGAGCACGACTTCGCCACGGATCGTTATTTAAAATACTCTTCCCAATGAACTTCGGCATCGCTCTTGGCTCCAATCTTGGTGATCGCGCTGAGAACATGCGGCGTGGCGTTGAGCTACTGATGGCACGTGTGCCGGGCATCAGGCTCAATGCGAGTGCGCAGGTGTATGAGACGGAGCCGGTGGATTGCGCGCCGGGGACGCAGGCGTTTTTGAATACGGTCATTGAAGTCTCCGCCGACTGTGCGCCGCATGAACTGCATGCGCACCTCAAGGCTATCGAACAGGCGCTGGGGCGGCCGGAGCAGCGGGAGCGCAATTCGCCGCGCACGCTCGATTTGGATCTGCTGTATGCGGATGATGTCGTGAGCGATGATCCCGTGCTCACGCTGCCGCACCCGCGCATGCACCTGCGGCGCTTTGTGCTGGAGCCGCTGGCGGACATCCGGCCGGAGCTGGTGCTGCCGGGGCAGAAGGTGTCGGTGGCAACTTTGTTGCTGCACCTTAAGTAAACGCCTTCACAGTGACAGCACCATGCAAACCAAACGCTCCTTCCTTGCGTTGCTCACTTCGACGGCAGGCATTCATAGGCTGGCCTCAGCGCAGTCCGATGATGGGCCCAAGCCGCTGCGGGAACGTGAGGTGAGTCTGAAAGGAAAGCATCAGAGCCTGAAGGAGTATTACCTCGAACTGATTTCCCAGGATGCTGAGATCAAAAAGCAATTTCAGAAGCTGGAGAACGAGCTGGTCGGAGAAAGTAAAGTCCATTATCAAGGCCCCGGAACCCCCATTGTCATTTCCTGGGTGCCACATTCCACGGAATTTGGACACGCTAAAAACGACAGGAAGGAACGCTTCCTGATCCTGCATCCTTTGGAATGGGCTCATTCCCACCACTTTTGGACAGAGGATGCCATCTTCAGCGAATTCGAATGTGTCACAACACATCTCGATGATGACTCTGGCTCAGACACCGAAGTGAAGGCCGTTTACAAATTCTTTGGCTTTCGAAAGGTGAAACTTGAACCTGTCACCGCATGAAGATGCGCGGGGTCGAAAGCGGATTCTGCGTGGCATGAAGCGGATTCTTGCTATGGAGTGAGATCCCATGACTGAAGCCCAACCCACCTCTGCTGATCCTGGACGCTGGATTCGTTTTGCCCTCGTCATGCTGCCTGTGGGCACGATTCTGCTGGGGATTGCTTCCTTTGGCATCTGGCAGTGGAAGAAGGACCAGGCGGCGGATCGTTCCTTCAAGTATGCGCTGGCGCTGCGGCGGCAGATTAGCCCGGAGAGCATCGAACGGTATGCGGGGATCGTGCGCACGGCTTTGGGCAAAGCGGACCGGGACCTGAGCATCCCGGGCTATCTTGAGTCCACGATGGGTGCTGAGAACATGGGCTACACGGTGCGGCGCGGGCGCTTTGGCGACGAGAAGTCGGTCATTGATGCCGAACTGACGGGCATCAAACGGCCGCTGGAAATCGTGATGGTCCTGGCTCTCTACGGTGGCCCGGCGGATCAGCAGGAAAGCACGGTGCAAGCCATCGCCGAATCCTTGGCTGTCGCGCATGAACTGACGGGTGAGAAAGTGGTGCGTTCATTGCGCTTCGCCTTCATCCCAGACACACCGGAAGCGCTGAAGCAGCTGAAGGATGGACTGCAGCGCGATGGTGAACGCCTGATGCATCTGCTGGTGCTTGGTGGGCCCGAAGTGGCAGCTATTGAAGGCATCTCCAAAGCCTTGGACACCACGGCCAAAGGCACGCGCGTCCTTTCTCTGCCTGCCACCAAAACAACCCAGGAAACGGTGCAGTCGGCCCATCAACTCAAAGGCATGCTGCTGGAAGCCGCGGAAATCCCATGATCGTCACGTGCCGCCAGATGCAGCAATGCGAAGAGGCCGCCTTTGCACGCGGCGTGAGTGCGGCGGCATTGATGGAGGAGGCGGGACGTGGCATCGCGAATGTGGTGCGTCAGTTTGCGCCGCGTGCTGGATCGCTGGTGCTGTTTCTCGGCAAAGGCAACAACGCGGGTGATGCGCTCGTCGCGGCGCGTGAACTGGTCGCTGATGGCTGGCGGTTGTACGCCCGGCTGAGTGCGGAGCCCACGGCGATGAAGGCGCTGCCGCGCACGCATCTAAACGTGCTGGGCAGTCTGGTTCGCATTTTGGAGGATGCCACGGCGTTTGATTTTCCCGCAGGATCGATCGTGAGTCTGGATGGGCTGCTCGGCATCGGTGCCCTGGGGCCGATGAAGCCGGAGCTGCAGGTGCTGGCGCGTGAAATGAACACGCTGCGCACGCAGCGGCATGCGGTGACGATTGCGATGGACATTCCCTCAGGTCTCGACGGCGATCATGGTGACGCCTGCGAGGACGCGGTGGAAGCCGATGTGACCGCTGTGGTGGCGCAGATCAAAGCGGGGCTGCTGGAGGATGGGGCTGATCATTACGTGGGGCGCATCGCGCTGGTGCCGCTGCCTGATTTGTCGCAGACGGATGGCGATGCGCAGGCTGAAGTGCTGACGCCCCGGCTGCTGCGTTCCTGGCTGCCGCGCCGTGCCAATGACATGCACAAAGGAGATGCAGGGCGCATCGGCATCCTGGCCGGCTCGCCGGGATTTCTTGGGGCTGCGGAACTGGCCTGCCGTGGCGCCATTCGCGCTGGCGCGGGACTCGTCACGCTGCTGGTGAAGGAGGAGTTGTACCCGCTCATCGTTCACCGTCTGCCTGCGGAGGTGATGGTGAAGCCGATCGACGATTATCGTGATGTGCTGGAAATGAACTTCAATGCGCTGGCCATCGGGCCGGGGCTGGGCTTTGCCCATGACAAGGAAGTCCTCGAAGTGCTCAAGCGGGCGAAGGTTCCCACCGTCGTGGACGCCGATGCGCTGACGATGCTGGCGCAGCATCCCACTATCCTTGATGAAACTGGCAGGCTGCCGCGCCTCATGACGCCGCATCCGGGTGAGATGGACCGCCTGCTGCGCAATTTCCCCGGCTGGCATGGCATGAGCCGCCGCATGCTCGTCGAATCGCTCACGGAAACCGCACCAGGGCGCACGCTGCTGCTCAAAGGCACGCGCACGGTGATCGCCACCCATGGCAAGCCGACCTTGTTCAACACGACGGGCCACGCCGGCATGGCCAGCGGTGGCATGGGGGATGTTTTATCCGGCGTATGCGCCACCTTTGCCGCGCAGCATCTCACGCTGCATCAGGCAGCGGGTCTTGGGGCGTGGCTGTGCGGTCGTGCGGCGGAGAGGTTTGTCATTCAGGAGCGCACGGCCATGGAGTCTGTGGGCGCGAGCGATGTCACGGCGCATCTGGGTGGTGCGCTGCTGGATTTGAAGGAAGGCCGCTTCTGAGGAAGTGGCCTGGTGCGTGCCGTTTTAGAGCGCTGTAAATTATGTTACCGCCCTTTAGCACATAACATTGTGCGGCCACAAAGCTGATCCCCTCTCCCCGCCGCTGATGGGGCAATGCTCAAGAGGTTCTTGGGGGAGAGGTAGGGTGAGGGGCATCCCACCCTGTCGAAAGGCACGTGTCGTCCCCTCACCCCAACCCTCTCCCCGAAGAAAAAGCCTCGTTGTCGCCGTATGTCAGGGGCGGGGAGAGGGAGTCCCGCTTTGGCCGCCCTGGATTTACCTGCCCCATCATTATTCAAAACGCTTTAAGCCAGCAGCTTGTGCAGGACTTTGCCGTGCACATCGGTGAGGCGGAAGTCGCGGCCTTGGAATTTGAAGGTGAGCTTCTCGTGCTCGAGGCCGAGGAGATGGAGAATCGTGGCGTGCAGGTCATGCACGTGGGCGGGGTCTTCGGCGACGCCGAAGCCGAGTTCGTCGGTCTTGCCGAGGGTCTGACCGGCTTTCACGCCGCCACCGGCGAACCACATGGTGAAGGCGTCGATGTGGTGATTGCGGCCGGTCTTGTCGCGGTTTTCGCCCATGGGGGTGCGGCCAAACTCACCGCCCCAGATGACCAGTGTCTCTTCCAGCAGACCGCGTGATTTCAGATCGCGAATCAGTGCGGCGCAGGCTTGATCAACGTCTTTGACGACTTTGGGAAAATCGTCTTCGAGGGTTTCGCCTTTGCCGCCGTGATTGTCCCAGCTGGTGTGGTAGAGCTGCACGAAGCGGGTGCCACGCTCGACGAGGCGGCGTGCCAGCAGGCAGTTGCGTGCAAAGGAAGGCTGGGAGGGATCGACACCGTAGAGATCGAGGGTCGCCTTGGATTCGCCCTTGAGGTCGATCAGCTCCGGGGCGCTGCTCTGCATGCGCCAGGCCATCTCGTAGGCGTTGATGCGGGTTTGGATTTCGTCGTCACCGGTTTCCACGAGGCGGGAGAGATTGAGCTCGCGCGCGGTGTCGATGACACGGCGCTGGCTGGCCGCGCTGTAGCTGGCGGGCGTGGAGAGGTTCAGGATGGGCTCGCCGGTGCCACGCAGCGGCACGCCTTGATAGGTGGTGGGCAGGAAGCCGCTGCCCCAGAGCACGGCACCGCCGCGGGGACCGCGCGGACCGCTCTGCAGCACGACGAAGCCGGGGAGATCGCTCGATTCACTGCCGATGCCGTAAGTGACCCAGGAGCCCATGGAGGGCCGCCCGAACTGGCCGCTGCCAGTGTTCATGAAGAGCTTGGCCGGGGCGTGATTGAACAACTCCGTTTTGCAGGTGGTGACGATGCTGATGTCATCCACCACGCCCTGCATGTAGGGCAGCATGTCGCTGACCCAGGCTCCGCTCTGGCCGCGCTGCTGGAACTCGCGGCGGGTGCCGAGGAGCTTGAAGCCGTTGCTGGTGCCCATGAAGGCAAAGCGCTTGCCCTCGATGTAGCTCTGCGGGATCGGCTGACCGTTTAACTCAACGAGCTTCGGCTTGTAATCAAAGAGCTCCAGTTGTGAAGGCCCGCCGGCCATGAAGAGGTAGATGACGTTCTTCGCGCGGGGCGTGACGTCCGCCTTCTTCATCACGCCCGGCCCTGCCGCCGCCGCAGCGCTGGCGGCATGCAGTCCGCGCTCTGCCATCAGCGATGCCAGCGCGACGGAACCAATCCCCATGCCGCACTGGCTGAAGAAGTGGCGGCGGGTCTGGTCGCGGAGAGCGGTGTCTGAGGGTGGGATGGGCATGCGGTGAGGTGAGAGGAAAACGCCGTGTGGAGGGGGGGATCTTGCGGAACAAGAACGACTACTTGGCCCACGTGGCATGGAGTTGCATTGGAAGCGGAGCCCCCATTCAAATTCTGGCCCCAAAAAGCACCGAGAGCAGCTTGCTCCGGAGATTCATTGGGTGAAGATTGCAAGAGGCAAGTCAGTACAGCCATGAACGACCAAGAGCCCAACCTAGGTGAGCGCGTCGACGGAGCGGAAAGAGAAAGCATGCCGATGAGCGGCCTTGAAAAAGCCAGGAAGACATTCCGTGATGCTGGTTTGGCGTTTCCGCAGATTCCCGAGGAGCTTGCCTGCCGACTGGAGGAAGAGGACCGATGGCTCTTTTCCACGCGCGAGGTGAAGATGTCGCCATACAACATCGACGAGTACGTGGATGAGAGTTATCATTCACCACCACCCTACGCCATGCTGGCCCATGTCGGATACGGCTTTAACTCCTACTTCCTGGCGTACTATCTGGTCTTCGGCCCGTTACGTCTGTTTCTGGGCCTTTCATTGGGTGGCGCTTACATGGACCACGAGGAAAACGTGGTCGAAATAAAGAAATGCTTCTCCTTGGCTGACGAAATCCTGCCGGCCGCCATGAGTTCGGGAAAGCTTTTTCCCGACGAGTATCTGACCATCGTATGTTCTGACTTCTACGGCAACCATTGGGGCTTGTCCTTGCCGGAATATGTCCGGCGGTCGGACTTAACCAATGATCGTGCGTCAGAATTGCTCGCCAAAATCCTGAACTGGCTGAATGATCCCAAACCCAGACGGAGCAAGCTGCATATCAAGCCTCGCCAGGCATCTAGACCAAGCTGAAAAAGTCGCGCTGCTCACACGCTCACACCGAGCGCCGCCAGTGTCTTCAGCACGATGGGTTCACCGGGCTGGAGTTTGTCGCGTTCTTCAAACAGGAGGCGTGTCACTTTTTCATAACCGGGGAGTTTGCCGGTGCGGCGCTGGGCGAGGAGGCGGACGTAGCGGACGGCGCGGTCGATGAGCTTGTTGTTGCTGGGTTTGACGTAGGTCATGAGGTTGTCGAGGTAGCGGCCCAGACGGCCCATGACGAGGGTGGAGTGGATGTTGATGAGGAGCTTCAGCAGCAGGTGGGCATGGAACTCGTGGATGCCGGTCAGATCGATCTGATGCTTGAGGCCATCGAACTCCCAGAGCATCTCCCCTGCCCCGCCGTCGATGTGAAACTGCAGATGCTCGGCGTCATGCGTGCGAATGCGGCGCCGGGCCGTGAGCTGTGCGGAGAAGTCATAGGACGCCAGCACCTCGGCTCCGGCGACGTGGCGCACGTCGGGCCATTCGAGGGTGCGTGGCTCGCGGTGCAGCAGGGCGTGCCAGGCGGCATGCGCGCCGGGCTGCTCCGGCATGAGGAAATGAGACCATGAGGCCAGGGCGGCAGGATCATCCTGCTTTTCAAACGGCACGAGGCTGAAGGTGGGGGCGCGCTCGGTGGTGTCTGTGACGACGGTGATGCCAAAGCGTGAGCTGCTGTAGAAAACATAGTCACCCCGCGCATACACCGCCGCCTCATGCTCGATGAAGGGCACGAGAAACTGGCCGTCGCAATGCGCGACGTGGCGCAGCAGTTGCAGCACCTCCCCCGGGGCGTTTTCAGGATCGTGCTGATGCATGAAGGCAAAGCCGATGGCCGCCATGAGCACGGTGCTGGCCTGCAGACGCGTGCTGCCGGAGACAGCCATGGCACCCACCGAGAGATTGAGCTTGTGGATGGCTAGATTTTCGATCACGCGTTTGGAGCGCGCGGCGGCTTTGACCAGTTGCTCGTCCGGATTGCAGTAGAGGAACCAAGGGTGATTGGTGGAGAGTTCCGCAGCGCGTTCCGTCGCACCGATGACAAAGGGGGTCTCGCCGCCTTCGGTGGTGGCGATGAGCAGGTCGCCATTGATGAAGCCCAGTTCTTCGAGCTGCCGTGCGCCGTATTCGGGATGATCCTCAAAGGTTTCGATGGCCTTGATCAGGGCGAGATCCCCGCCGGCCATGAAGGCGACGATGCGCTCCGGATCAGTCACGGGCAGGACACCCATGCGACAGAAGACCTCGATGCTCAGCGACAGCCGCCCGGTGGCGCCGCAGCCACAGAGAAACACCCGGTGCCCGGAGGCGAGGGTGGCGGCGATGGCCCGGGCGAGGTCTGCAAGAGGGGCGGATTTGGCGGCAAACTGGCGCAAAGCGAGCACATCCACCTGATGCATGAGCTTAATCGCCTCCCCCACATCCTTGCGCGCCATTTGCGACAAAGAGGTGGTGAAAGGATGCTGTGATTCCGTATCAAGCGCCCCGAGCTGGTAGTCGGTGGCGACCTTGAGGAATTCGTCAGCAGCATTCATGCAATAAGGATTCGACTGGCGAGGCGGGAAGGATGTTCACATGTGACTGTTTCCCATCTTGCACGCAGCGCGGTGCGTTTCACTATGCATGCAAAATCGCATGATGGAATTCGCATTGTTCAGGCTGCCCGATGGGCGGGCATGGCTGGGAGAAGGCCCCTTCACCGCGCTGGCCACCGCGCCGGCAGCGGGAGGAGCCTTCTATATCAATGACTTCGACCTGAAGGACCCCAAGCCCTGGAAAGTGCCTGCGCGGTTGCATGAGATCACCGCTGGCAGCCTCGCGGAGACGATTCACCTCAACGGCTCGCAAAAGCCTCAGATTCAATGGGCTAAACCCGCCACGGAATGGTTCAAGATGGCCTTCCGCCGCATCCGCCGCGAAGTCCAGGCCAAGCGACTGGAGAAAATGGTGCCCGTGCTCACGGAATCCGGCACTTTGACGGCTGGTGACCCAAGGCGGCTGCTGGATGCGATCATGCACGCCCCCGCGAACATGTGGGGCTATGCCCATGTCCAGGAGAGCGGCGGCTTTCTCGGAGCCACGCCCGAACTGCTGTTCAAGGTGAAGGCGCAGCAACTGGAAACGATGGCGCTGGCGGGCACGGCCAAGCCCGGCAATCAGGACGCGTTTTTGACGGATGTGAAGGAGATCGAGGAGCATGAAATCGTGGTGCGCTACCTCACGCAGCAGTTGCAGGCTCTGGGGGCTGTGACCCGTGATCCGCGCACCTTGTGCCAGACGTCCGGTCTTGTGCATTTTCAGTCCAGACTCAGCGTGCAACTGAACGCCGCCGCTGATCCGGCGCAGCTGGTGCCGCTGCTGCACCCCACACCGGCGGTGGGCTGCCTGCCGCGTGATGATGAGTCGATGGAGAAGCTGCGCGAATACCGTCAGCAGTTGAAGGTGCCGGGATTTTTTGGTGCACCGTTTGGCTTTGCTGAAACCGATGGCACCACGCACATCGTCGTCTCCATTCGCGGCATCTGCTGGGATGGGAATCAGATCAGCCTGCCCTCCGGCTGTGGCATCGTGGGTGGCAGCGCCTTTGATCACGAATGGCGCGAACTGCGCCTCAAACGCGAGGCCGTGCTGAGACTGCTGGCTCTTCAATCATGACGCAGACCCAGCTTATTCAACAAACCCTGCACACCATCGCCTATCTCGGGGTGCGTGAAGTGTGTGTGGCCGCCGGTGCGCGCAATGCGCCGCTGGTGTCCGCCCTGCTGGCGTGCAGCGGCGTGAAGATCTGGAATTTCTTTGAGGAACGCAGCGCGGCCTTCTTTGCGCTGGGCCGCATCATGGCCGACCGCCAGCCGGTGGCGGTGGTGACGACGTCAGGCACTGCGGCGGCTGAACTTCTGCCGGCCGTGATTGAAGCGCATTATCAAAATCTGCCGCTGGTGCTGGTGACGGCGGACCGCCCGAAAAGATACCGTGGCAGCGGGGCTCCGCAGGCCATTGAGCAGGCGGGATTGTTTGGCGTGTATGCCACCATCGTGGGCGACTGGGATGCCACGGATGAATCCCACGAAGGCCACTGCTCCGACGGGCCGATGCACCTCAACGTGTGCCTGGATGAACCGCTGGAGACGAATGTGGCTGGTGTGGATTTTTCCGCCGCTCCGCCGATGCCTGCCTCTGAAGAAGGGCCGCCCGGGCCGCTGCAGTGTGATCTGGTGCTGGCCGCAGGGATGCATCCTCGTGAAGCTGCTGATGCGGCCGCTTTGCTGGCCCGGCTCGGTGCGCCGATCATCGCCGAAGCGACCTCGAATCTGCATGGTTTCCCAGAACTTCAGCCGCTGCTAATTCCCGGTGGTGAGCGGGCGCTGCAATCCGCACGCCCGGCGCATGTGCTGCGCATCGGTGCGGTGCCTTCCTGGCGCTGGTGGCGGGATCTGGAGGATCTGCCGAAGATCAAGGTCACCAACATCACCCGCACTGGCTTCAGCGGACTGGCGCGGACGGAGAATGTGGAAACGCTGGCGTGGGAGAACATTCGCAGCACGCAGTTGACCCGCGTTGATCCGCCCTGCGGCATTCTGCGCTTTGAGCCTGACTTTGAAAAATTCCCGGAGTCTGAACCGGCATGGGTGAGCAAAATCACGAAGGCCATTCCTGCGGGTTCGCGGGTGTTTTTGGGCAACAGCCTGCCGATTCGCGAATTCAATCTGGCGCTGCAGACGACGAAACCGGGCATCGAGCTTTTTGCAAACCGTGGTGCCAACGGCATCGACGGACTCGTTTCGACTTTTCTCGGCACCAGCGCGGTGCATGGCGGCGAATGCTGGCTGATCCTCGGGGATCTGAGCGCGCTGTATGATCTGGCCGCGCCGTGGGTCATCGCCCAGATGGAGCATCCGCAGCTGCGCATCGTGGTGATCAACAACGGCGGCGGCAAGATTTTCTCCCGCGTGGCCAGCATGCGCGCCCTGCCTGAGGCCGCACGCAACGTGATCGAAAACCGTCACTCGCTGGGATTTGAACCGTGGGCGCAGCTGTGGGGCATGGAGTATCTCCAGACCGATGATGCGAATGATCTCGCAGACCTGCTGCCAGTGCCGATGGTGATCGAAATCCGCCCCGATCCCATGCACACGGAAGCGTTCTGGAAGGACTGGCAGAAGCCGGTGATCAGGCCTCGATGAATTGAATCTCTTTCATCAGGAGACGAAGGAGGCGGCCTCAGCAACCTGCAATCACCCGCGCTCACGCGAGCGCGGAGCGTCTTGGAGTGCGGCGGCAAGCCTAGGCGCGACGCCGCTTTCGCTGGCTGGACGATGGGCAGAGGCCGTAGCACACACTCTGCCTCGCGAAAGCGGTAGCTACGATGCAGGCTTGCGCCTTGCATCTGCGCGACCGCATTCCAAAAGACTGTCGCGCACTCGCAAACGACAAGGCGCTTGCATAGCGCCCCGCAAATCAGGCCAAGATGTAGTCGCGGAAGGCGGTGATGATCACCACCACGGAGCAGGCGCCGGCATCGGGGAAGCCGATGCAGGCCTCGCCGAGGGTCTTGGCGCGGCCAAACTTGGCCACCATGGCTTTGCTGGCTTCCTTGCCGGCCTCGGTGGCGGCGGCCACGGCGGTGATGGCTTCGGGGAGGGACTGAGCAGCGACTTCGCCGGCCTTGGTGGCAGCAGGTTCCATGGCATCCACGCAGGTTTTGTCGCCGATGGCGGCACCACCGCGCTGCTTCACGCCATCCACACCGGCCTGGAGGAATGCGGCCAGTGCGGCGGCGTCGAAGGATTCCTTGCCGTTGAGGGCTTTGCCGCCATTGCGGAAGAAGGTGCCGAAGATGGCACCGCTGGCGCCACCCATGCTGCTCATCATCGCCATGCCGACGGTGGAGAAGGCTTTCTCGATGCTTTCGACTTCGCCGGCATTGAGCTTCTCCGTGGCGGCACGCATGCCGCGCTCCATGCCCATGCCATGATCCCCGTCTCCGAGATCACGGTCGGCCTGGGACAGCATCGGCTCGGCAGCGATGATGCGCTCGCAGGCGAGCAGGAGCATGGCTTTGACTTCGTCTTTGGAAAGGTTGGCTTTGGGCATGGGACCGCGATTGTTGGCGCGCTGGCGGGGAAGTCAAATGCGAAGCCTGCACCCACCCCAGCGGTCACGTAGCCCCGGAGGGGAAAGGCAGTTCGTCAAAAAGTGCCTTCAACCAGCAGCAATTCACGCAGCAGGACTGAATCAGGATCGTTCATTTCCAGAACCATCACCGTCGTGCGTCCGATGGGCGTCTGCCCGTGCAGCCACGCCCCCTGCCACTTGAAATGCTCCTCCCATACATCCTGACGTGGACGAAACAGCCTGATCACCTCGCCTGTCACTGGATCAATTCCCGCCACATTGGCCCCTTTGTGCATGTTGCAGGAAAAACACGCCCAAGCCAGATTCTCCAGAACAGTGGGACCCCGATGCTTCTCCGCGATGATGTGATCTGTGTGAAACGGAAGATCGGAGACATGCTCGGGCAACCGACAGTACTCGCAGCGCCCAGCAGCCTGCGCGATCACCTGCCGTTCCAGCTTACGGGACGGTCTCGGCATAACTCATGCAGCAGCCTGTTGCAGAGAGATGCGCGCCCGGGCCTTCATCAGCTCCAACGTGCGTCCGGCTTTTTGGAAGCTCGTGAGTTCGTTTTGTTCTGCTTCGTCCAGTGCCGCTGCTTTGGCCTTCTCCAGGAGCACAAGCATCCGTTCACGATCATCCGCAGAGAATGAAAAACTCAGAATGGCAGTGGCTGCCGCCTTGTCCCATCCGCCTGTTCCCGGCTGAATGAGACGGCTTAAAATGCCGGCTTCCGTGGTGGTCACTGAGTTCATGGGGGAAAAGTATGCCTCATTCCACCCATTTCAACCCCTACCCCACTGCGCGTTTGTCGGCGCGGTGCAACCTGTCGGCCATGCTCCAGGCATTTTGATTCCTCAGCTTCTCCCCGCCCGGGTTAATACTCGGCTCCTGAAGTCCCACGGCAACTCAAGCCCCCCTTCAAGTTGCCACTCTTTCGGCGTCTATCGGCCCGAGCAACTTCCTTTATTTGCACACGCATGCCATTCCTCGCAGCCGCCTGCTCTCGGCTGCCACTGGTTGCATAGCCTTCGGAAGCCGTGTGAACAGCGTGGTTGCCGGTTGCCACCCCTAAGCACGGCAACCGGCAACCAGCGGGGGGGCGAGAGGAGAGGGAGGCCCTTGGTGGGTTAGCTTTATGGCTGCGCATTGGCACACTTTGGAAACGCGCCGCGCATCCCAAACATGGATGCCCTTGGGCACCGATGGTGAGATGAATGAAGCCATGGAGGGATGTATTATAACAGGACTCGTTGAAGGCCTGACACCCGTCTTCCCTCAAGGGCTCGATGGATGGGTCAGCCATGGCAGCCACCGCGAGCGCGGAGCGTCTTGGAACCGAAGCGCAGCGGAGGTAGACAGCCGCAGGCTGCCCGGAGGGTGAGCGAAGCGAATCAATGCGTGCGGCCCTTCTTCGCTCTGCGAGCTACGCAGGACAGGCAAGCCTGGGCGCGACGCCGCTTTTGCAGGTCGGACGGAGGGCTGAGGCCTGAGAACATTCTCCACCTCGCGAAAGCGGTGGCTCCGATGCAGGCTTGCGCCGTGCATCTGCGCGACCGCACTCCAAAAGGCTGCCGCGTGACAAGGATGTCCATTACCTCCCCTTAACCGAGCGCCGCTCACTGCCACGAATCTGCAGGTGTTCCTGCGCATCCAAGGCCGGTTTCCACATGGCAACCAGACACCCCCTCATGGTTGCCGTCGTTTTTTCGGGATGCGGCGAATCAAATGCCATTCCATATCATATTCCACCGCTGCTTGCCACGAATTGCCATCCGTTGCACAGCTTTTGAGCGCTGGCGGAAATCTGGTTGCCGGTTGCCGTGCTTAGGGGTGGCAACCGGCAACCAGAGGGGAAAAAGATCCCTTACACCTGCGCGCGTTTGTCTGCCTTGCGCAGCCGGTCGGCCATGCCTTTCATGACGTGCAGGGCAAACTGCGGCATCTCATCGACCATGTAGAGGAAGTGATGCCGGTTCACGGGGAGGAGCTTGCAGTCGGTGCGGGCGATGGCATCGGCGGAGCGTTCGGAATCCTCAATGAGGGAGATTTCGCCAAAGAACCCTTCGGGGCCCACGGTCTCGACGATGACGCCGTTGATGACGATGTCCACCTCCCCGCTCTGCACCACGAACATCTCCCCTGAATCGTCGCCTGCATTAAAGATGGCGGTTCCTTGCAGAACAGACCGCACGTTGGCAGGGCTGGCGAAGATCTCGGGGAGTTTCATGGGGTGGACGGGTTTACAGCTTGGTGTAGCCCACGCTTTCGCAGGGCAGGTCCCAGAGTTTTTTCAGCTCCGCATCCAGCTTGGTGATGCTGAAGCTGACGCCGGCCATTTCCTGGCAGGTGACGATGTTGTCGACGATGGTCTGGTGAATCTTGATGCCGCGCGCGTCGAGGATGGGCTTGGCGCCGCGCAGCAGGATGAGCAGCTCCATCATGT
Source organism: Prosthecobacter sp. Pr1 (assembly GCF_057652315.1). Classification (NCBI taxonomy): domain Bacteria; kingdom Pseudomonadati; phylum Verrucomicrobiota; class Verrucomicrobiia; order Verrucomicrobiales; family Verrucomicrobiaceae; genus Prosthecobacter; species Prosthecobacter sp. Pr1. The sequence goes on from NZ_JBYFBS010000004.1 coordinate 146,773, forward strand.
GCGTGGAGCCGAGGCTGTTGACGAAGAACACGATTTCATCTCCAGCGGTGAGGGCCAGATCGTCGGCAAACAGGAGATCAAGAATCTTGGCCGCCAGTTCATCGGCGGTGCACATCGGGATGAGACCCACGCCTTTTTCGCCATGGATGCCCATGCCGAGACCGATCACGTCATCGGCCAGTTCGAAGGTGGGCTTGCCGGTGGCTGGGATGCTGCCTGGCTTGGTGGAAACGCCGACGGTGCGGGTGTTGTCGCAGGCTTTTTGGGCGATGCGGACGAGTTCATCCAGGGAATCCACGGTTTGCGCGGCGGCGCCGGCGAGCTTGGTGATCGGCACGAGGCCGGCCACGCCACGACGCTTGTGTTTTTCCGCAGGAGGTGCGGAGCAGACGTCGTCGGCGATGATGACGGTTTTCACGGCGATGCCTTCATCCGCAGCGAGTTCCGCGCCAATGTCGAAATTCATCACGTCCCCGGCGTAGTTGCCGTAAAGGAAGAGCACGCCCTTGCCACGATTCACCGCCTGGGCGGCTTCCAGCACGATGTCCGGCGGCGGTGCGGCGAAGATTTCACCGACGGCAGCGCCATCGGCCATGCCCTTGCCAACAAGGCCATGATAGATCGGCTCATGCCCGGCACCACCACCCACGAGGAGCGCAGGAGCATCCGGCCGCAGATCATTCATGACGATGGAACGCGTGCCCACGCGGCGCGCCTTGCCATCATAAGCCAGCACGAGCCCCTCAAAGAGTTCGTCGGCGCACTTGAGCGGATTGTTGATGATCTTCTTGGCAGGATTGGCTTGGCTCATGGTTTGAATCGTCGGGGTTGGAAAAGAGAAACGCCATTTTTACGGCGTGCACCGGGGCTGTCAAAGCCGATTGCCACCCTTCCACCTGCCGCCTTGCCTCACTCAAACCCGTTGCCAATCAGCAGAACCAGCCGTGCTGTAATCCAAATTCCAAGAGCCAGGAGCAGGCAGGTCATGCCTTTGCGCACATTGTACAGCTTGGCCTCCAGAACGATGCATTTCGAATGAACCTGCCCCAGCACAGAGCGTTTGACCCCATCGTTCGACTGCTGGCAGAACAAATCGGCATATTCATCCCCCGGAATTTTGGCGATCTGACCTGAGAAATACAGGTTGGGATGCCGGTTCGTGTCAGGAGCTTTTTTCACGGCACGAGGAAAAGCTGCGGCAATGCCGCGACCAAAGGCAAAGCTCATGCACAGGATGAACAGAGCATACAAAGCCAGCACGACATACTCAAACAAGCGCAAGCCCGCCCAGCCATGCATGCGCAACCCGGGCCCCATGTTCACGATCATGGCCATCAGGACGGCGGAGGTGCTCAGAGTGAGCTGGGCTTTCAAATCCGCCCGGTTGATCTGATGCTCAACGTCCTGATAAAGCATGTAAATCAAGCGTGTGACATCCACCTGCGTATCCTTCACCAGAGTGGTTATGGTTCCGAGAAGGTTGGCGGCGGAGGATGAAGGTGCGACGGGCTGCATGAGAAGTTGCAGGCTCTCATAAACACCAGCACAGCGGAGGCAAGATGGAGGCCTTAAACTGTCAAAATCGTCACGTGCGAGCTACCGCCCAGCCATGGATCTGTCCGGCATCTGAAAGGCGTTCTCAATAACGTGGACACGCGGCAGCTCGCCCTCGATGAGGATGACCTCGGCAATGTCGAAGCGGAATTTGATGCGCGGATTTCCCAGCAGGCGCAGCCAGTCCATGGCTCCGCGCTGAATGAGGCGCTGTTTGTCAGGCCCTACCGCATCGGCGGGTCGGCCAAAGGCAGTGCTGGTGCGGGACTTCACCTCGATGAAGGTGAGCACATCCCGATGCCGGGCGACGATGTCCACCTCCCCACGATTGCCTCCCCGGTAGTTGCGATACAGCACTTTGCGGCCATGCGCGGAGAGCCAGCGTACGGCGATGATTTCGCCCATCTCCCCGATTTCCCCGCTGCCCATTTTTCGTCCGGCCAGACGACGCTGAAACGCGGCCAGGGGCCGTGCGCGCAGCCAGAGCACCGCTGCCCGCACACGGGCATCTCCCGAGACCCGCCGCCGCAGCCAGCGCCACAGACTTCGAGGTCGGGAAATGAGCCGCTTCATGCCAGATCGAGTTCGAGCTGTGCCACGGGTCTGAAACTGCGCCGATGATGCGGACAGGGGCCATGCTGCCTCAAAGCCGCCAGATGCGCAGGCGTGGGGTAGCCTTTATGAATTTCAAACCCATACTCCGGATGCTGCCGCGCCATGGCCACCATGAGGCGATCCCGCGTGACCTTGGCGATGATGCTGGCCGCCGCGATGGAGTAGCTGAGGCTGTCCCCCTTGACCAAGGCGACGTGATGCAGGGGGAAACGCTTCACCGGCTTGCCGTCGATGAGGGCCGCATCTGGCACAGGCTGCAAGCCCAACGCGGCACGGCGCATGCCTTCCCAGGTGGCCTGGAGGATGTTGATGCGGTCGATTTCATCTGGCTCGATGCTCACGCAGTGCCAGCGGATGCGTGCGTCACTGGTGATCTCTTCATACAACCGCTCGCGCTTCACTTCGCTGAGCTGCTTGGAATCATTGAGCACGGCATGCGAGAAATCTTCCGGCAGCACGACCGCCGCCACACACACGGGACCGGCGAGAGGACCGCGGCCGGCTTCATCAATCCCGGCCACGATGCGAAAACCCGCAGCGCGCAGCGTGTTCTCGTGGTCGATCGTTGGCATGGTATAAAGAATGGAGCCCCAAGCAGCCGCTGCTATTTCACCTCGATGGGGAGGGTCACTTGGGCAGGGGCTCCGCTTTCAGGTGCCTGCCAGCGCAGCACTTCGGTGCCCGGCTTGGCGGGATCTTTGGACAGCTTGTAAATGCGGATTTCCAGCGCGGCCTTTCCGCCCTCCGGCCTTGGCACCGGCTTCATGTGCAGGGTGATTTCGTTGTGCCCGTTGACGAGACCGCCGATGAGAATCTGCTGATCCAGCCCATCCCGCACGGGATCGTAGGTGATGCCGTTCATGCTCATGGTCGTTTCATAGCCGAAGCTCTGCAGCTTGCTGCCCGCCTTGTAATCCGGGACACGGCACAAAGGCGGCGGTGGCGGCATGCTGCCGGGCGGCGTGTACTCGGGGGAGTCGAGAAAGTCGGGACGCTTGCCGGCTTTCAGTTCCTTGACCACGTCCGGTGCGCCGTCCATGCGGGAGATGCGGTTGCTGTCATACTTCCACACCCCGTTCTCACGGCCGAACTTCAGTTTCAGAAGATTTTCCCGGATGAGTTCCTTGTCCTGCCCCATGTCGATCCGGCCAAAATATACGAGGTGCGCGGTGTTCCCCACCGCCTGCGCTTCCAGCAGGCGGAGCCCGGCCAGGGCCGGAGGCTGCACATCGGAGGCAAAGACGGCATCCGGGAACGTCTTGCGCTCACTGACCACCATGTTGCGAATCACCGTCTGACGGTAGAGGGTGATGCTTGACGCCCAGGCCCTGGCATCTTTGCTCTGCATGGCATCGCGCCACTTATAGTAAGCTTTTTCAAGCACCGCCTGCAATCCGGCCTCGTCCTCCTGAGCAAAGGCAGGAGGGCAGAGTTGAAACAGGCTTAATCCAAGGAGCAAAGAGAGGAATTGGCGCATGGCGGTCGTGATTGGGACTACGAACAAGGGCACGTTTCACGCAAAAACAACCGGTCTCCATCATTTTATAATTAGCATCCCGGGAAATTTGCTGTGATAGTTTTAATCCAGAGTAAAACCATTTGCTGATTTGGCGATTCTGGTAAACGTCAACGTCTTTACCCCCAAAACATGGAGTCCCACAGTGAAGGTCAGCCCCGCACACCCCCGATTGATCGCAATCGGGAGTTGCTGAAGACCGCCCGAGAAGAAATCTACAAGACTGTCGGTGGTGTGAACCTCTCGGCTTATATTTGGGAACCCGAGATGGACAAGGCGCCCTCGTACCCCAAATCCGTGGCGGCTTTCTTTTTCAGCAGCGGCTGGGACAACGGCCAGGTGGCGCAGTTTGCCCCGCATTGCGTCTACTTTGCCTCACGCGGCATGACGACGATCTGTTTTGATTACCGCGTGGCCACTCGTCACGGCACGGGCCCGGTCGAAGCCATGGCCGATGCGCGCTCCGCCATTCGGTGGATTCGCATGAACGCTGTCGAACTGGGCATCAACCCCGGCAAAATCGTCGGTGTCGGTGGTTCGGGTGGTGGCCATGCCATCGCTTCTTCAGCCATCCTCAGTGGTTTTGATGATCCTTCTGACGCCCTGGACTGCAGTCCGGCGCCCAATGCCATCGTGCTGTTCAATCCGGTGATGGACACCTATTCCAAGTACGCTTTTGGTCGTGACCGCTGGCCGGACCAGGCCACCTGCAAAGCCGCAGACCTCATCCGCGCCATTCGCCCCGGTCTGCCTCCCATGCTCATCATGCATGGCACGGGTGATCGCGTCGTCCCCTTTGACGGCTCCTATGAATTTGCGCGCAAGTCGAGCAAGAAAAAGAACCTCTGCCGTTTGATCGAGTTCGAAGGCCAGGGCCACGGCTTCTTCAATTTCAATCTCTCCTTCGAGATGTACGAGGCCACGCTCATGGCGATGGACGAGCTCTTTGTGGAACTCGGTTTCCTCGAACCCGACCCCGAAGCGGGCCTGGGCAAGGTGGAATAGCCCGCCGACCGCCAGCGGCGGGAATGACGAAATCAGAACAACGAATGACGAAATTCCGCTCACACGCCGTTTCGTCATCTGAACACTCGCGCATTCTTTCGTCATTTTGAGTTTGCCACTCGTTACCCTTTCCAACCCAACGCATCGAACATCCATGCTCCGCTCTCTCCTTCTCGCCGCAGTCGTCTCCACAGCCCATGCCGCCGACTGGCCGCAGGACCACAGCGATCTCAAACCCGATCCCAAAGCGCAGTACGGCACGCTCCAAAACGGCGTGCGCTACGTCATTCTGCCGCATGATGAACCGCCGGGCCGCGCGAGCATCCGCCTTTATATGGATGTGGGTTCACTGATGGAGCAGGACGACCAGCAGGGCATGGCGCACTACCTCGAGCACATGGCCTTCAATGGCTCGCGGCATTTTAAAGGCGGCGAGATGGTGGAGTACTTCCAACGCCTGGGCATGGGGTTCGGTGCGGACACCAACGCGCACACCTCCTTCAAGGAAACGGTGTACATGCTAGAACTGCCCAAGGTGGAGCCGAAGTACATCGCCGAAGGCCTTCAGCTTTTCCGCGATGACCTGGACGGCATGCTGCTTAACGAATCCGAGATCGACAAGGAGCGCGGCATCATTCTCAGCGAGAAGCTCAGCCGGGACTCCATCGAGTACCGCACGATGATGGCGGGCTACAAATTTGCGATGCCGGAGTCCATCCTGCCAGACCGCATGCCCATCGGCACGGAGGAGATGATCAAGACGATGAAGCGCCCGCGCTTCGCGGACTTCTACGAGAAGTATTACACACCGAAGCGTGCCGTCATTGTGGCCGTGGGGGATTTCAAAGACACCGACGCCGTCAAAGCGGAGATCGAAAAGCAGTTCGCCGATGCCAAGCCCAAGCACGGCGAAGCTGAAGACCCCAATCTTGGCAAGGTGACCTCCGGCTACGGCATCATCGCCAAGCTGCACACGGAGATGCAGGCCGAGGCGCTCACCCTTTCCATCGAAATCCCCCGCCCTGCCAAAAACAAGCCAGACAATGCGGCCACACGCCGGGAAAAGACGATCCGTGATCTCGCAGACATGATGATCAACCAGCGCCTGTCCAAGCTCTCGAAGGCTGAAGGCGCGCCGTTCATGGGTGCTGAAAGCTACAGCTACGAGTACCTCGAGTTCGTCAGCGTGAACGGCATCCAGGCCCAATGTGATCCCAAGAACTGGAAGGCCACGCTCACGCTGCTGGAAACCGAGCTGCGCCGTGCCATCGAGCACGGATTCACGGAAGCCGAATTTGAAGAAGCAAAGGCCACCATTCTCAAAGGCGCCAAGCTGCGCGCCGATCAGGCCGACAGCCGCAAATCACGGGATCTCGCCAGCGGCCTGGTGACCATTCTTGCCAGCAAGAAGGTCTTCACCCATCCGGCGGATGACCTCGCCCGCATCTCGACCGTGCTGGCCAGCCTGAAGGAAGAGGACAGCCACGCGGCGCTCGTTGCCGACTGGAAGGGCGACGACGTGCAGATCTTCCTTGGCGGCAATTTGAAGCTCGAAGGTGATGCCTCGAAGCAGATCATCGACACCTTCAAAGCCAGCCGTGCCAAGCCGGTTGCAGCCCCGGTGAAGGAAGAAACAGCCGCTTTTGCCTACACGGAATTTGGCCCTGCGGGCAAGGTTGCCAGCCGTTCGGAAGCAAAGGATCTCGAAATCAGCCAGGCGGTGTTTGAAAACAACGTGCGCTTCAACTTCAAGCACACCGAATTCGAAAAAGGCACCATCCGCGTGCTGATCAATTTTGGCGGTGGCAAGCTCAGCACACCTACTGACAAGCCGGGCATCATCCCCTTTGCGCAAAGCACCTTCCAACTGGGCGGCCTGGAAAAACATGGTGTGGATGATATCCGCCGCATCTTCGCCAGCCGCACCGTGGGCAGCGATTTCGCCATTGGTGATGAAGCTTTCCTGCTCAGCGGCCGCACCACGCCGGCAGACCTTGAGGCCCAGCTGCAGCTGCTCACCGCCTATCTCGTCGCACCGGGGTATCGCGAAGAAGCGGCACGCCAGTTTGAAAAGAACCTGGAACCGCTCTACACGCAGCTGCAGCACACTGCGGAAGGCGTGATGAACAATGACGTCGTCTCCTTCATGCACTCGGGTGATGCACGCTGGGGCTTCCCCAAAATCGAAGAACTGCGCAAGCGCACGCTGGCGGAACTCAAAGCCTGGCTCACTCCGGCGCTCACGCAGGATTATCTGGAAGTCACCGTGCTGGGAGACGTGGATGCTGAAACGGCACTCAACGCCGTGGCCAAGACCCTCGGCGCGCTGCCGAAGCGTGCTGAGAAGAAACCTGCGTATGAAAAAGAACGCATGGTTGCCTTCCCGAAGCCGGAGGCCAGCAAGACCTTCCCCTTTGACACCGAAATTCCGAAAGCCATCGCCACGGTTTACTGGCCCACCACGGACATGCTCAACATCAAGCGCACCCGCCGCCTGACGGTGCTCGGCTCCATTCTGGACGACCGCCTTCGCATCAAGGTGCGTGAAGAACTGGGAGACACCTACAGCCCGGCCTGCTACCACGTGGCGAACGACACCTTCACCGGTTACGGCTACATGACGACGATGATCGAGTGCAAGCCGGAGCTGGCCGTCTCACTCACCAAGCTGGTGACGGAAATCGCCGACAAGCTCTCAGGCGGTCCGATCACCGATGATGAATTTGACCGCGCCATCAAACCGATGCTGGCCCAGCTGGAGCAGATGCGCCGCGACAACCGCTACTGGTCCATGAACGTGCTGCGCTGTGCGCAGGAGCACCCTGAGCGCCTCGACTGGGCACGCAGCTTCGTCAGTGATTTCTCCGGCATCAAGAAGGAGGAGCTCGAAGCCCTCGCGAAGGAATATCTGGGCGCCAAGCGCGCGGTGTCTGCTGACATTATTCCGATCGAGAAGAAGAAGTAAAGCAGCGCCTAGGGCGACGGGGTCTAACGACCCCGTCTCGGGTCGAGTATTGTAGTACCGGCTTTAGCCGGTTCTGGGTAGCGCGCCCAGACCGGCTAAAGCCGGTACTACAATACCCAGAGATCAGATCAGTCTGCTCTTCAGCGCACTCACTTCCGCGCTCACGTTTCCTGCCAGCAAGAACGCGGACACGACCACCACGCGCCGCGCACCTGCGGCGATGATCTCATCCAGCCTCCCGGCATTCACGCCGCCGATGCAGAAGATCGGGAGGGTGACGCGGCGGTGGACTTCGGTGATGTCATTTAAACCGATGGGCACGTAGTCCGGCTTGGTGCCTGTGGCATACAGCGGGCCAAAGCCAATGTAGTCGGCACCTTCCTCCTGCGCGGCGACGGCCTGCGCAAGGCTGTGGGTCGATTTGCCGACAAAGCATGCCGGGCCTACGACTGCGCGCGCCTTGGCCACCGCATCATCATCCTGCCCGACGTGCACGCCTTCACTGCCAATGGCTGCGGCGATTTCGAGATGGTCATTGATCACCAGCGGCACGCCATGGGAGCGGGTGATGGGCAGCATGAGCCGGGCGAGGCGTTCGATTTCCTGCGGTGCCAGCTTCTTGGCACGCAGCTGCAGCACATCCACGCCGCCGAGGCAGAGCTGATCGGTCATGTGCTCGACGTTTTCCGCCGTGACATAACCGAGGTCAACGATGCCGTAGAGCCGTGCGTCTTGAATGCGTTTCATGGGTGCGCTTTGCATGAGTGGGGATGCAGGTTTCTGCAAGGGTGAGTTTCCGGTTGCCCCGGTTAAGCTCGGAGCCTATGACAACCCATGGCGGCGGGCATCCTCGTGATGCCCCCGTTTTCTTTATCTGCAGGGCGCGCAAGCGCCGTGCAGCCGTTCGCAGATGCAGGGAAGGCCGTGAGAACCGGCCACAGTGGCGCTGCGGTATCGGGTAACGACCCTCCATTCATGTCTGCGGACATGGAGCAAAGCCAATCGGGAGCAATCCTTGGTGAAGGCGGAGGCGAGGAGCGGCGGTCAAACGTCGCGCAAACCCGGAGTCCGAACATCTCGCTGCGAACAAGCTCATCCGACCCGCCATGTGGCGGTGCCCGGATGATTTCATCGAACCAATGAAACCCAAACACCCATGTTCATCCACATCTCCCGTGGACGCAGCCTCACGCTCGCGTCCCTGTCCCTGCTCCTCAGTCCCCTGTCCTTGCTAGGCGCCGAGCCGACCCAAAAGCCGGACGAAAAAGCCAAAGATAGCGCCTCCGCTCCCACGCCTCTCACAGAGGTCGTTATCACCGCCACCAAGACGGAAACCGAACGCTGGCGTACCGCCAGCAGCGTGACGGTCATTGACCGCCAGCGAATCGAAGAGCAGCAATACAAGCTCGTCCCAGATGCCCTCCGCCAGGTCCCAGGCCTCACCATCGCTGACCGCGGCACTCCCGGCTCAGTCAATGGCATCTTCCTCCGCGGTACCAACAGCGACCAAACCCTCGTCGTCATCGATGGCCGCCCCGTGCCTGCCAATCTTGCCGGCCTTTACAACATTGAGACCATGACGCTCGACAACGTCGAGCGCATTGAAGTCCTTCGCGGCCCAGCCGCCAGCCTCTATGGCGGCAAGACCCTCGGCGGCGTCATCAACATCATCACCCGCAGCGGCAAAGGCCTCAAAAAGCCAGAGACCAGCCTTTCCTTTGAGGCGGGCAGCTACGGCAGCTTCCGCGAGAGCCTCGGCACCCGTGGTGCCGCAGGCATCTACGACTGGAGCCTTGAACTCAGCCGTCAAGACACCCAAGGCTACCGCATCAACAGCCAGTTCCAGCTCAGCAACGTCGCCGCCAAGTTCGGTGCCCAGCTTGCTGACACTCTGCGCTTTGATCTCGACCTCCGCTACTACAATGCAGACGTAGGTGCCCCCGGCGCCGCCACGGGTTTCGGTGCCAATGATCCCGATGCCCATGTCCTCAGCGAATACTGGAGCATATCCCCCCGCATCGTCTGGGAAACCAACGACCGCTGGACGCAGACACTCACGTACCAATTCGGAAACTTCCGCCAGGCCTCCACCAACTTCAACTTTGGCGGCGGCAACAACCGCATCACCTCCCGCAATCACTTTTTCGAATACCAAAGCGTCTTCAAGGCCACCGACAAGTGGAGCATCACCGCAGGTGCGTGGCTCCAGGACATCGGCTACTCCCGCTACAACGATGACGCCCCCGGCCTCTTCAATCCCGGCGGCAAAAGCTATGACGTGGATCAGGCCGAGACCAACTGGGCGCTTTATCTCCAGTCTCAGGCCGAAATCCTCACCGGCTGGAACATCAACACCGGCATCCGTCACGACTCCTACTCAGACTTCCAGGACGCCACCACCTGGCGCGTGGGCACCAGCTGGCTCGTGCCTTGGACACAGACCATCCTCCACGCCAACTACGGCACCGCCTTCGCCCCTGCCAGCCCCCAGAACCGCGAAGCCGCCCTCTTCGGTGATCCCACCTTTCTCAAGCCTGAAAAAAGCAAGGGCCTGGAATTCGGCATCGAGCAGCCCTTCGCCAACAAGAAAGGCAGCGTCAGCCTCACCTACTTCCGCAACAGCATCGAGAACCTCATCGTTTACCTCCCGCCCTTCGGCCCCCTGCAGCAGATCAACAACGCCCGCACCTCAGGCCTTGAGGCAGCCTTCAGCTATCAGCCCAGCACCCGCTACGGCTTCACCGCCCAGTACACCTACCTTGATGCCAATGACCTGACCGCCGGCGTTCGTCTCGTCCGTCGTCCCCGTCACACGGTCTCCGGCGATGTCTGGGTCAAACCGGTCGAAAAATTCCGCATCGGCATCGGTGCCATTTACCTCATCGACCGCGAAGACGGCTTCGGTGCCGCCCAGGCCAATGTGGAAGATTACCTCCGCCTCCGCCTCACCGCCAGCTATCAGCTCACTCCCAACGTCGAGCTCTTCGCCCGCGTCGAAAACCTCCTCGGGGAAAAATATTCCGAAGTCCTGGGCTACCCCGCCATGCGCACCGGTGCCTACGGCGGTTTTCGCATTCGCTTCTAAAAACCTCTTTCCAACCGTTTAAGCCTTCAATAGGCCCTATGAGTTTCACACAACTCATAGGGTCTTTTTCTTTCCACCTCTGCTTGCCGGCCGACACCGCAAACTTCTTTGTCATTCACCTCTCTTCGAGGTCCCCAGCCCCCTCATGAGCACCGGCACCTAAGCCGGACTGCGTTTGCGCTTCTGATCGAAGTGGCTAACACTCCCGCGTGAGCAGCCCACCGCCACGCCCCGAATCTCCTGCCGCACTGCGCGAACGTTTCATCCGTCGTGTCAGTGCGGACAGTCCTTTTTACCGGCTGTTCGATCACCTGCCGGACCTCGCCTTCTTTGCGAAGGACAGCGACTTCCGGTTCATGTGCGCGAGCCGCCGGTTCATGGACCGCTTTGGCATCACCGAAGAAGCCGGCATCGTAGGCAAAAACGACTTTGACCTCTTCCCTGCCCGCCTCGCGGAAAACTTCCGTCGGGATGACGAGGAAGTGCTGCGCACCGGCAAAGCTGCGCTCAACATCGTGGAGCTCTTCTTCACCGATCAGGGGCTGCCGGACTGGTTCGTCACGAACAAGCTGCCACTGACTGATGCCAAGGGCCGCGTCATCGGCATCATGGGCACCGTGCAGAGTTTTGAAGGCAAGAAGCAGATGCTGCAGCCCTACCTGCAGATCGACCGCGCCCTCGCCTACATCCGCGACCACTTCCGCACGGGAGTCTCCATCACCGAGCTCGCGCAGATCGTCCACCTTTCGCCACGGCAGCTGCACCGGAAATTTGTGGAGACCTTCGGCGCCAGCCCGCAGGCCTTCATCATGAAGCTGCGCATCCAGGCCGCCTGCGAAGCCCTGCAACGCGAGGGGGCCAATATCTCCGACGTCGCCCGCGACCTGGGTTTCTGCGATCAAAGCGCCCTCACCCACCACTTTCACCGCCACATGGGCATGACCCCGCTCAAATACCTCCAGCAGTTCCGTTTGCGGCGGGTGTAGGTGGGGGGGGCATCTTGCTCATCACTCTTCGTAATGGAGCCCCTCCTTTAGGCGGTCTGGAAGACTTCCAGATTCCGGCTGAAGCCGGCACAACAAAACGGCGCTGCAATTTCTGGTTGCTCCAATGCCGAAGCCCGCTTAAAGACTCCGCCCACGATTTTCGCGCGATTAGCTCAGTGGTAGAGCATTGCCTTCACACGGCAAGGGTCGCAGGTTCGAACCCTGCATCGCGCACCATTTTGCCTCTCTTCGCCATGGCGCGATTTTTACTACAGGAGGCAGCTTATTTAGGACTGATCACAATTTCATTGCGCGGTGGCGCGTGTTTCCAGTGATTGACTTTCACGGGCCTGTCACAATCATCGCCAGTCATGATGCTTCATCGTCCATTCATCCAATGTGGAATTCTCATCGTGTGCCTGAACATGTCCTATGGCCCCGGTGCTGCTGCGGCGGCGGAGGCAGCGCTTGCTCCGGAGGTTCAGCAGAGGCTGGCGTCGCTCAAGAGCGGTTATGAGTCCTTCGTGCTCCGAAACGTCCGCATCCCCTATGAACAGGGAGTCAATGCACTGAACGCGCGAGTGAAGCCGGCGCTTGAGCGGGAGGGCGGTGCTGCGGCGGCACGCAACGATCTGGACGGGCTGGTGCGGATCAAGGCTGACATCGCACGCATGGACAAAGGGCAGGCTTTGACGGACACGGCCGAGCCGCCGCCTGAGGCGCTCAAGCAGGCCTATGCCAGCTACAAGCTGGAACTGGCCAAGGTGGATGCCGTGCAACAGACGGGGCTGACGGATGCGCTGAAGCGCTACGATGCGGCGCTGGTCCAGGTGCAGAACGAGCTGACCAAGGCGCAGGATACGGCCGCCGCCCTGCAGGTGAAGCAACTGAGAGAGGAGCTGACAAAAACGGCCGCCACCGCACCGCCCGTGCAGCGCCCCCTCACGGCCCGCAACCCCGATGGTCTGGCCGGTGTGGAGATGAGCGGTGAGGTGACGCCTTTTGAACAGGGCGCCCAGCCCTACACCAACCGGTCTTATTCCATCGGCAAGCTTAACAGCACGCTGAGGAAGATGACCTTTGTCAAAAAAGCCGGGGGCGCAAAGTCGCCCACCCTCGTCAACGTGGTGTCTCCTGGAAAAATCTATGTCGCCTGCGCGGAGGTGGAGGGCGGCAGGCCTCTGAGCAAGGACCTGAAGCACCTGCAGAGCCTGGGTTTTGAAAAAACGCGTCACAAGTTTGAGATCTACAATGTGGAGATGGTCATCTGCACCAAGGACGTTGACGCTCCCTTGACGCTGGACCCGGCCGAATCATTTGCAGGCTTTCTGGTCATCGGGCGCGTGAGCGCCAAACCGTGACGAACGCGCCTCACGAAGCCTGTATGAACCATGCCCGCAGGGGGGGATGCTCCTGCCCTGCCGCGAGTGACTCAGCCCAGCTGCGCTATCAGTTCGCTCTCGCGCACCAGTGCTCCGCGCTGAAGGAAAAGCTGACCGTCCTTGATGGTGAAGAATTCGAAATGGGGATCGACGGCGTCATCGTCGATTTCGCAGCGCAGTTCGCCTTCGGCCTCGCCGAGGGTCTTGGCGACTTCCATGAACAGCTTCAAGATCACATGGTCGCGCTCCAGGCCCATCCATGAGAATTCAAGGGATTGCAGGGCCAGGTCCACTTCGATGCCCTTCTCGGCGAAGAGGTCGTCCAAATGGTCTGCCTGCTCGCGGGAGAGGATCTTGAAGGTGAAGTAGCCGTCGTAAGTTCTGATTTCGCTCATGCACCGGATGCTTGGCAGCTTTTGTTCAGGAAAACAGCACTTAACTTCCATTCATCTCAAAATTTTCTGAAGCCAGTCGTTGCGTTGCAGGCGGGGCATTTCATACGCATCGTTAAAGCTTTGTTTCATGCTCCTTGTGGTGCTTTGCGCCACTTGCTCCATGTGGAGCACTCTGATTTTGAACTTGTGGTGTTTCTGGGGTATCCAACAGCCCCCAACCCTCGCTTTTCGAATTCCGAAAGGCCCCCCCAAAAAAAGACCATGAGTGCTTCGCTACTCAAAAGGCCGCTTCGTCGTCGTGCCTTTTGCTCCATCCTCCATGCCGTTTCACTATTCCCGGTGTTATTGCTGACCCATGCCAGCGTGGCCGCAGATGCCAGCTGGACCGGCGGAACCGGCACGCAGCTCTGGTCCACTGGCACCAACTGGAACCCCACCACAGCACCGGGAGCCACCTCGGGCACCACGAGTGCGGACACCGCCACATTCAATACTGCATTGGGTGCGACCACGATCACGATCGACACCGGACGCAATCTCCGCAATCTCATCTTTACCAACACCGCAGGCAGCACCTTCACGATTGGCAGCGCGGGCGCCAATGCGGGAGAGACACTGCTGCTGACCAATGGCGGCACCACAGCGATGAACGCAGGCAACACCGCCACGGTCACGCTGAATGCCCCCATGGTCATCGAGCCGACCACCGCCACTGGCACGGCCTCCTACACCTTCACCAACAACTCCACCAACAACGCTGGTGACCTCAATCCCTACAAGATGACGATCAACGGCAACATCAGCGGCGGCGCCACGACCGGGCTGATCACGCTCAATTTCACCGGCTCCACCGGCAACCGCAGCGGTGACACCACCGGCAACTTGATGAACGGGATCATCTCAAACGGCTTGTCCGGCGGCCTCAGTGTCATCGTCACCGGCAACGGGCAGACCGGCGTCTGGCAGTTCACCAACAGCAGCAGCTACACCGGCGGCACCACCGTCACCTCGGGCACGCTCATTTTTAACAGCATCGCCAATGCCGGACAGAACAGCTCCATCGGCGCAGGCAGCACGCTGACCTTGGGATCCGGTACGTTCGTAAAATACGCCGGCGGAGTTGCCGCCACGGACCGCACCATCACCGGTACCGGCGCATTTTATAACATTGGCAGCGGTGCGCTGACCCTGAACGGCAGCGTGAATGCGGGCATCATCTACCGCGGCAATGGCAGCTTCATCATCAACGGCCTCGTCACCGGCAGCGGCACCATGTCGCGCACCGATGGCGGCAGGGTGTTTCTCAACAACAACAGCAACTCCTTCGTCGGAGACGTCTCCATCTCCGACGGTGCGTTTCAGGCCACCACCATTTTCAACAACGGCACCAACTCCTCCGTCGGCAGCAACGGCAGGCTCATGTTCGGCCAGGCCAGCACCACAGTCGGCACCTTTGAATACGCAGGAAACACCACCTCCACAGACCGCCTCATCGTCATGAACAACGCCGCCGCCGGCAACACCGGGCGCGGCATCATCAATGCCATGACGGCCGGTCAAACGCTCACCTTCACCAACGGCGTCCGCGTTGCCACGGGCAACACCGTCACTTCCAACGCCAACTACTCAGACCTCACACTGACCGGCAGCGGCAATGGCGAGATTCAGGGGCAGATCGGTGGCACCACGGGTAACGCCGCCACCGTGGTGAACATGCAGATCATCAAATCCGGCACCGGCACCTGGACGCTCTCTGGTACCAACACGTACCTCCTCCAGACCCTTGTCAATGCAGGCATCCTGAACATCCGCAACAGCAGCGCCCTGGGTGCGGTGGTGACCAATGAAACCGTCCCCTCTGCCGCCAACGCAGGCACCGTCGTCGCCAGTGGTGCCACGCTTCAGCTGCAGAACAACATCAGCGTAGGAGCCGAAGCTCTCACCCTCAGCGGCACCGGTGCCACCGGACAGAATGGCGCGATTGTCAATGTCAGCGGCACCAACAGCTACGGCGGCGCACTGACCTTCGGCACTGCCAATGTCGCCATCTCATCAGACAGCGGCAGCCTCGCTCTTACCAGCACCACCGCCATCGTCGGCGGCACCCGCAGTCTGACTCTCACCGGCGCGGGCAGCGGCAGTCTTGCAGCAGCCATGGACACCACCGTCTCCGGCCTGACCAAGAATGGCACCGGCACATGGACCCTCTCAGCAGCCAGCTCCTACACAGGTGCTACCGCGGTGAATGCAGGCACGCTGAATGTCACCGGCTCGCTCGGCAACACCGCCATCACCGTCGCAGGTGGCGCCACCCTTGCCGCCTCAAGCACGCTCGGTGGCAGCCTCACCGTGGCGAATCTTGGCACCCTCAGCATTGGCAATATCCTCACCGCCGGGAGCACCGGCACCCTCACCATCGGGGGCAATCTCGTGCTCAATGACAGCAGCTTGCTCCTGTTTGATCTCGGCACCAGCAGCGATCTCATTCAGGCCAATGGCTCCCTCATCACCCTTGATGGCGTCGTCTGCGTCACAACAGGCGCAGGCTTCACCGCCGGAACCTACAAACTCATCGGCTACACCGGGACACTTACCGACAACGGCCTCGTGGCCCAGATGCTCGCCGGATACAATACGAGCATCGTCGTTGATACCGTGAACAAAGCCGTCAACCTCGTCGCCACCGCCATCAGCGCGCAGCACTGGGACGGCACCGACACCGTGGCAGACAACCTCGTGGACGGCGGTGACGGCGTCTGGACCAATGTCGGCACCAACTGGACGCTGGCAGACGGCAGCAACAACACCAGCTGGTCCGCCTCCGTGGAAAAGATCGCCGTCTTTGGCGGTGCCACCGGCGGCACCGTGCAGGTGCAGGACACCGTGGTCGTGAACGGACTCCAATTTGCCAAAAGCTACACCCTGGCCAACGGCGGAGGCAAAATCTCCATCTCCAACGCAGCCACGGAAGTTCGCGTGGATACCGGAGTCACCGCCACACTGGCAGCCCCGGTCATCGGCTCAGGTGGCCTCAACAAAACGGGAGACGGCACCCTCGTTTTCACCGCAGCCACCGGCTCAAACACCTACAGCGGCACGACTCTGATCACCTCAGGCACGCTGAAGATCGGCGCCACCGACACCCTGCCCACCGGAACCGCCGTTATCGTCGGTTCCGGAGCTTTCACCGGCACGCTCGATCTCAGCATCGCCAGCCAGCGCATCGCCAGCCTGCAGATCGCATCGAACAACGCCAATCTCAGCAGCACCGTCACCATTGGTGCCGGGCAGACACTTACCGTCAATGGTGGCTTCTCCACCGGAGTCAGCGGCACGGTCAAGGCCACCACCTTGGCCACCGTCACCGGCGCAGGCTCCCTCGTCGTCAGCAGCACCACCGCCCACTTCGAGGCCGGGCTGCAGACCGTCACCTCCCAGGCTGCCGCAAATGCCATCCCGGGCGCAGCCACTCCGTTTGACAATCAGGGCAACACCAACACCACCATCACCGACTTCAGCGGCCTCGGCTCCTTCACCGCCAACGTCAATGAATTCCGCGTGGCCCACGGCCTGAACAACAAGAGCACCCTCTACCTCTCCAACACCGCCAACAGCATCACCGCCAACACCGTGCAGATTTCCAACAGCGCTGACTTCAATGCTGGAAACGGCATTCTGTACCTCGGTACTGGCACCAACGTCATCTCCACCAATGCGCTCAACATCGGCGTGTCCAAAGGCGTCGGCACCGTGCAGTTCCTCTCTCAAACTGCAGGCAGCGCAGGCACCGTCGTCATCGGCGGGAAGACCGGCGCCACCACCAACATCACCGTTGGCAGTTCACTTGCCACCGTCACCGGCGCATCACCCACCGGCACCCTCGACCTCCGCGGCCACAATGCCACCGTCACTGCGGGTGCGCTCATCATCGGCAAACGCAGCAGCAGCGGCGCAGGCGGGGCCAGCGGGACCGTGAGTTTTGACACCGGCACTTTCACCGCCAACTCCGTCGAACTCGGCACCATGAGCGGCAATGCAGGCACGGTCGTCGGCTCACCCACCGCCAGCGGCACTCTCAACATCGGCGGCGGCACTTTCACCGTGGATGCCGGCGGCAGCTTTGTTTTGGCTACTTACGCGAATACCAACACCTTTGGAAAGGTCACAGGCACGCTCAACATCAGTGGCGGCACCCTCATTTCCAACGTTAATATCACCGAAGGCGGCAGCGCAGGCTCCACCACCAGCAACACCATCAGCACCATCAACCTCACCGGTGGCACACTGGACATGACCGGGCACAGCATTGGCGACGCCATCAACGTCATCGACGTCATCCAGCTCGCCTCCGGCACGCTCAAAGACGTGAGCGAGATCAACGGCGGCGCCGCCGTGTCCAAGACCACCAGCGGCACCCTCACGTTCCTCGGCACCAACACCTACACCGGAGCCACCACCATCAGCGCAGGCACCCTGCAGATGGGCAATGGCGGCACCTCAGGGACGTTGGGTTCTGGGAATGTCATCGACAACGCCGCGCTGGCCTTCAACCGCAGTGATCTCCTGACGGTGACCAACAATGTGAGCGGCTCAGGAGTGGTGAATCAAACTGGCAGCGGCACCACCGTCGTTAGCGGTGTGAACACCTACACCGGACAAACCACGGTCAGCGCCGGCAGCCTGCTGGTAAACAATGCGTATGCCGGCACGGATTCCGCCACCGGCACCAACACCGTGCAGGTCAATGCGAATGCGACTCTCGGTGGTACGGGGAGAATCGCCGGTTCCGTCAATCTCGCTGCAAATGCGACACTGGCACCCGGTGGCAATGCCGCCACCATCGCCGCTGGCACCACAGGGCTGAGCACGGAAATCGGCACGGTTCTCATCGGAGGCAATCTCAACGTCGGAGCCTCCGCCACGCTGGCCCTGCAATTGAAGAGCGGCGACACCGGACTGAATGCCACCTTTGATGCCATCACCAACCGCCTGACCAGCGTCAGCGGCACCGCCACGGATGGCGGCAACGACCGCATCATCGTGAATGGCACCCTGTCTCTCGATGCGGCCTCATCCATCAATGTCACCTTGGGGACAGGCTTCGCGCCCACCTATCATGCCGTCTTCGATCTGGTGGACTGGACCGGCTCCAACATTGCGCTGGCCTACTATGACTCAGGCACCGGCATGCGAGTGGGAGGCAGCGCTGACAATGCGGGCTTCGCACTCGACCTTCCAGATCTCACCATTTACAACAGCAGCTGGTATTGGGATGTGAGCCAGTTCGGCAGCACCGGAGTCATCGCCATCGTGCCGGAACCCAGCCGTGCCCTGCTGCTTCTCGGCGGCTTGCTTGCCTTGAGTCTGCGGAGAAGAAGGCTGCCAGCACTCTAAGAATGTGATGTGCAGGCTGCCTGCTTTGAATCACTTTGAGCTGGGGGTCAGCCGCTTTGGCTTGAAGCGCAGCACGGCTGCTTTGAATTGATCCAACACCTCATGCGAGGAACCGTAGCGGCCGGACACATACATGGCGACCAATGGATCAAACTGAGGAGCGAGATCGGGGCGTGCTTCCGCGACGCGTCGGGCAAAGGTCAGCGGGCCTTCATTGGGCATCCAGGTCTTCACCCCGGCTTTGCCCACACGGCTGCAGGCGCGATGCCACAGCCGCATCCAAGGATCGGCATGACGCGCGGGACGCCGCAGCCATAGGGCGACGAGCAAGACACCCACCACCACGAAGGCGGCACTGGGGATGAGCAGCACCAGCTTGCTCTGGCGCAGACCGACGCTTTCCAGCAGGCCGCGCTGGGATTCCTGATTGTAGTCGATGACCTGGTTTTGCCAGTCGTAGTTGACGCTGTCCCACCACAGCCGCAGGCGCTGCAAAGAACGCCCCCACAGGGTGCGGCGCTGGCGTTCTGCCTCCTCGGCACCTCCGGCCAGGAAGGCTTGCAGGTCAATGTTCACCCGGTCAGGCGCGAGTGCTCCGGTGGGATCAACACGATACCACCCGTAATTTTCCAGCCACACTTCCGTCCACGCATGCACATCACTTTGTTTCACGATGAGGTAGCCACCATTGTGGTCGGAGTATTCACCACCAAGGTAGCCGACGACGATGCGTGACGGCACTCCAGCCATGCGCATGAGCGTGGCAAAGCTGGCGCTGAAATGCTCGCAGAATCCAATGCGGCGTTTCAGAAAGAAGTCTTCCAGCGCCTGCGGCCCCTTGTACTCTCCCGGCTCCAGCGTGTAGCTGAAACCCTGGGTCCTGATGTAGTTAAGCGCTATCTGCACAATCTGCTCATCCGTTTGCGTCACCGATTCCCAGTAGTCAGTGAGCTGCTTAAGCTTGGGGGAGATGTTTGGCGGCAGTTGCAGCGCGGCTTCCCGGTGATCCTCTGGCAGTTCACGAAAGGGCGGCAGTTCGAAACGCGAGACCACCTCGAAACGCTCGGAATTCTGCACCATGAAAGGAGAGCTGAGCGATTGATCGAATTCGGGAGACAGCCGCTCGCCACGCAGCTTGGCCATGATGGGCAGATCCAGCGCGGGCAGCCAGCGTTTGCCGTGCGCCTCAAGGTCGATGATCTGACGCAGATCCATGCCGCTTTTCGGACGAGGCAGCTGGGGGGCAAAGCTGAGACGGTCACCCCGCGTCCAGCGCATGCCTTCACAGTCCCAAAGCGTGATGCAGCGCCAGTAGCGGGTCTCGTTTGAAGGCAGTGTACCATCAGGAAAGCGTACACGGAAGGCCACATCCGAACTCCGCGCCACCTGGGCGATGTTGCCGGGATCGAGAACATTATCGAGGCCCGTTTCACCAAAGCGGCTGCGGCCGAGCGCGGACCCCAGATCCAGCAGCCCGCGCGGAAACACAAAGAACAGGAGCAAGACCAATGGCAGCGCCTGGGCAAACAGCATGCCCGTCACACGCAGCGGTTCACGCGCCCCCGGAATGCTGCGGCGAAAGCGCACCATGCAGGCGGTGATGAACAGGACAACCACCACCGTCCACACAGACCGCGCGAGGTGGTTTTCCAGCAGCACTGCGCAGAAGGCGAGAAACCAGCCGATGAGCGCCAGCACCTGAAACTCACGTGGGGTGCGGCTTTCCAGCATCTTGGCGCCGGCGAGCACCAGCAGCAGCGCGATGCCGGGCTCCATGCCGCCCAGCTCGCCATAACTGAAATACACCGCGGTGGCACCTGCGATGATGACGCCAAGGCGTACCAGCAGATGCGGCACCGCCATGCGCAGCACCCCGCGCCAGATGAGGCACAACGCACACACCACCAAACCTGGCGTGGCGATGTAACCGCGCAGCGGCAGGATGGCGAGAAGCAGCGCGAGACTGAGAAACAGCAGCGGTCGTTTGGTCAGAAAGGTGGACTGCTCCAAACTTAAAACGTTGTCCACTTTGCTTGACTGCAATTCATCCGACAGGGCAGATCCGGCATCCGTGCCCGACTGCAGGGAGAGTGCATCGAGGCAGCGCCGCAGATGGGCGGGACCATGGCCCGCGCGAATGATGAGTCCGGGCATGCGAAGTTCGTACGGCTTTCCTTCGTCTTCACAGGTTTCCATCCACCGGGCGATTTGTGCAGCACGGGCAGGCACATCGAGTTGTAAAGCATTCCAGTCGAGCACCACGACACCCTGGACGCCGCTGCTCCATGATTTGACCATCAGAGGGCCGCCACGCGCCGCCGAACGCCAGTCGATGTGTCGCGGTGAATCTCCCGCACGCCACTCACGCAGACCGGCAAAATCATCACCGCCGCCCGCATTCCCACGGGAGGAGGAGACGGCGATGGCATCTCCCTGCCGAGTGGTGTCTGGCGCAGGCAGTGGCAAATCACCCGCAGCCTCGGGATGCACGCGGCGCACCCACTTGGTCTCGACCAAGCACTCCGCCGAGAACAGGCCCAGCGGGTAAACACTGCGCACCACCAGCTGCAATGCGCCGCTGGTATGGTGAAGGGGCGGAGGCAGATCGACGACCACCGCGCCACCTGCCGGAACACGCTCAACAAACACGGGGGTGGTGGCACCGACAACGTACACTTCGAGTCCACATGGAGATACCGCGCCCGTGGCACGCAGCTCCACCGGAATGCACTTTTCTGCATCCTGGGCGGCAGGTCTGGCCCCGATCAGCCGGACACTCAACCCACGCAGATTCGCACGCGCATGCAGCCATGAGAGCAAGCCCATCGTCGCAGTGAGCAGCGCGATCAAATGTGCAGCCCCATTGGACTGCGCCTCCGCCGCATACCACATGCCCGCAACGATGGCGAGCAGCGCCAGCGTGTGTCGGTTCCAGCGCACGCGCACTTTCATGGCATCAAGGCACCGGAGTTTCAGCGATCAACTGCCGCGCGAGTTCCACTCCGGTCATACCATCGGCGGCATGTTCGAGGCGATGTCCCATGACGACGACGGCCACAGCCTGAATGTCTTCCGGCAGCACCATCGCCCGTCCACTGAGCAAGGCCCAGGCACGGGCGGCGGCAAGCACTGAAAGCCCGGCACGCGGAGAGAGCCCGTGCCCCTGCACACGGCTGGCGGCCAGCAGGTCCTGCAGGTAATCGAGCAATGCAGGCGAGGCGTACACCGCACGCGTCCAGGTTTGCAGCTGCTGCAGTTCAAGGAAGGTCATCGCCGGCTGCATCGCGCGCAGCATCTCACGGCGCTCCTGGCCTTCCAGCAGCGCACGCTCAGCAGTACGGTCTGGAACTCCAAGCGCGAGACGCATGAGAAAGCGGTCCATCTGCGATTCCGGCAGCATGAAGGTGCCGATTTGTGAAGAGGGGTTCTGCGTGGCGATGACAAAGAACGGTTCCGGCAAAGGATGCGTGGAACCATCCGCCGTGATCTTGCCTTCCTCCATGGCTTCGAGCAGAGCTGACTGGGTCTTGGGCGTGGCACGATTGATTTCATCCGCCAGCAGCACCTGGGTGAAGACAGGGCCGCGATGGAAATGAAACGCCGCCGTGTCACGGTCATACACTGAGGCGCCGAGGATGTCTGCAGGCAGGAGATCACTGGTGAACTGCACGCGGCGGAAACCCAGACCCAGCGCCTGTGCGAGCGCCTGAGAGAGCATCGTTTTGCCGACGCCGGGCTGGTCTTCAAACAGCAGGTGTCCACGTGCCAGCAGACAGGTCACCGCAAGGCGCACGACATTCTCTTTGCCAAGAATGATCTGCGACACGCTCGAGATGATGGTTTCGATTTGTTGGGACGCTTGCAGGGCAGTGGCGGCGGGCAGCATGGCGTCGGTGGGGGAATGAGATGTGCGTGAGGACACGAGAGGAAGGATTATGCCGTCAAATGTCGCCGATATGGCGGATGGAAAGCAAGCCTGCATTCGCCTGCGCTGACAAATTGATGCTTAGATCTGCGGCAGCTTGTTCCGCTCGTTCGGCGTGTGGCAGACAGGGCAGATGGTCACGTCGATCTTGCGTTTGGCCTCGCATGCATAGGCGGTGCCGCAAATACGGCACTGGATTGCGATGCGCCGCCGATAAACTTCGCGTTTTCGATCGCGCCAGAAGCTGTGAAACCACAGCACGCAGACCGTGGTGACTCCGACCGCCATGAACAGAATGATCAAACCACCGAGCGGAATGGGGATCATGGCGTGGCAGCCACCTCCCAGCGGAAAGAGATTTCGCCCCACTCGACACGCTTGACCTCAGAAGGGGTGAACCGCAGCGTGCGAATCGCTGATTGCAGCTGCTGCATGATTTCAGCATCTTCGACACTGCTCAGCGGCAGTGCAGTGACAATCTGTCCGGCACTGCCAATGGCGACACGGAACTGAACCCGCGTGGGCTGGGTGAGCTTGACGCCGTTCAGCTCCACATTGGCCGGGCCGCGCTTTGCCAGAGAAGGACTCAGGATGGCATGCAACTTCGCGGCGGGTGGCGCGGCCACAGATTTGACGTCACGGCGTGGCACCGGAGGCAGCACATCTGCAGCTGCGGTGAACAGACGAGGCTGATGGATGGCGGCAGTCGCAGGCTCGAGCTCGCGCAGCTTGATTTCATGGCCGGCAAAGGAGGGGTGAAATGCCAGCAGCTGGCTTTGGACCGGCGCCACGGAGTCGGAGTCGCTCAGCAGGGCAAAGCTGCGGTCCTGCGCGCGGTGAATGAGTGCGAGCTCTGCGGGGTTGTTGGGATCCAGCGAGATCACATGCTGCGGTGTGACCGGCAGCCGCTGCGATACTGGATGAACAATGCGGAAGATGAAGAAGAAACCAGACATCGCGGCCATCAGCACCACCAGCGCACCGACCAGACGCCACATCGAATGATCGCGCACATCCCAGGCGAAGATCAGCCCGGGGGTGTTTGAATGCGGTTTCGTGGACATCGTGATCTGCGGCGGTTCAGGCCTTGGGCGGCACGGTGGAATACGCGACTTCGTAACCGAGCTCGAGGGCGATGTTGCCGATCTCGATCATACGGCCGTGGGCCGCCTGTTTGGCGCCGTGAATGATGGCGCGGCGTTCGCCTTCACGGTTTGCCTTGAGCTTTTCCCGCAGTTCCGCGGTGGTGAGGCGCACCCCGTCAAAATACAGGGCATTCTCCAGTCCTGCTGGAACGGTGATGATGTGAGCGCGATCGAAACCCGTCAGCCGCGAGTTTGACTGCGGCTGCTCCACCTTGATGCCGGACTGTACCACAAAGTTGCTGGTGAGGAGGAAATACACCAGCAGCAGCAGAATCGTGTTCAGCAACGGCACCGTGTACAGCCAGGGGCTTTGCTTGGGCAGATGACTCTCGAGCTTCATGGTTGATACGGCGGTAGGCGCAGTATCGGAGGCGCGAAGTGGTTGGGCCAGCCGAAAATGCGCTGCGGGCGCTTATCCCTTCATCCCGCGGCCACGCGATTTCGTCATCGGCGGCGCGGCTTCCGCCGGGCGGAATTCCACGATGTTGTCAGTGCTGTTGGCGTCTTCGATCAGATTCACGATTTCGATGCCGGCGCGCTCCAGATCATGCATCAAGGAGCGGGCGCGGGCGCTGAGAAAGGCAAAGGAGAGATAAGCAGGGATCGCCACGACCAGACCGAGCGCCGAGGTGATGAGGCTCTGATACACACCGCGCGCCACGTCCGCCTGCGTCGCGACACCATTGGCGGAGGAGAGGCTGGTAAAGCTGTCCAGCAGGCCGATCACGGTGCCCAGCAAGCCGATGAGCGGGGCCGCATGCGCGATGGCGTTCAAGATGCCTAGGAAACGCTCCAGACGGGGGACTTCAAGCTGACCCGCCTCTTGCACGATTTCTTTGAGCTGCTCGCGCGGCGCATGATGCCGCAGCAGCGCCGCGTGGATCACCCGCCCGGCCGGCACCCGTGTGGCCACGCACTCTTGCAGGGCCTCGGCGAAGTTTTTGCGACGGATCAGGCTGGCCAGTCCGGCCAGGAACTCACCGACGTTCATGCTCGCCCGGTGAAAGTAGGCCAGACGCTCGATAAAAATAGCTCCGGCGAAGCACAGGCACCCTATGAGGAGCCATACGAGCGGTCCGCCTTTGGAGATAAGATCTATCATGAGCCGAAAATCAGAAAGAGTATGGGTTGAGACTGGCACCACACGCCAGTTCGGGAGAGACGTGAAATACCTAGCATGTTTTATGCCGAGACTGATAGCTTGTAAACACTGGAAATAAACTGGATGGAGGGACGGAGGTCAAGTGAGGAAGATTCTAGGGCGTTCAAAGGAGGGGAAAGCCTCGGTAAAATGACCAAAAAGCCCCTTCCGCCGGGGCGGCAATTCTAGCCCCCTTTTTGACCTCCTGATGGCCTCCCCACGTGACATTCATACCAAAAGCCATCACCTCCCAGCCTTGATTCCCCATCCCGAACCCGCTCCAATGCCTGCATGAAACCTTTCGATCTCCAGGTCAATGGCTACGCCGGCACCGACTTCAACGGCGACAACCTCACCGCCGAATCCCTCCACCACGCCTGTGAAGCCCTCGCCGAGGACGGATGCGATGCCATCCTGGCCACCTTCATCACGGATGAAATCCCCACCCTGGAGCGCCGCATCGGCAAACTGGTCGAATTGCGCGAAAAGGACGCGCTCGCCCGCCGCATCATCACCGGCATCCATATTGAGGGGCCGTTCATCAATCCGATCAAAGGCTACGTGGGCGCCCACCCACCCCAGGCAGTGAAGCCTGCCAATGTGGACGACGCCAAGCGCCTCCTGGGCGCTGCCTGTGGACTGGCCAAGCTCGTGACCCTTGCCCCGGAGCACGACGAAGGCAGCAAGACCACCGCCTTCCTGGCCTCCCAAGGCGTCACTATTTCTGCCGGTCATTGTGATCCCTCACTCGATCAGCTCAACGCCGCCTGCGATGCCGGTCTGACGATGTTCACCCACCTCGGCAACGGCTGCCCCATCCAGATGCACCGCCATGACAACATCATTCAGCGCGCCCTCAGCCTGCATGACCGCCTCTGGCTGTGCTTCATCCCAGACGGCGTGCACGTGCCCTTCTTTGTGCTGAAAAACTGGCTCGCTGGCATCGGCCTGGAGCGCACCATTTTCGTCACCGATGCCATCTCCGCCGCCCGTCTCGGCCCCGGCCGCTACACCCTTGCCGGATGGGACATCCTCATCGGCGAAGACCTCGTCGCCCGCTCACCGGATGGCACTCACTTTGTCGGCAGCACGGTCACGGTGCCGAGGATCAAAGCCAATGCGTTCGCAGAACTGGGGATGAGTGATGCGGATTTGAAGCAGGTGCTGGATGTGAATCCGAGATTGGCGGTCAAGGGATAGCCATCAATCCGTTTCATGGGCAAACGCGTGATTGCCAGTTTGGATTTCGTGACCAGTATCCACGCATGTTCGCCCGCAAGTTCGCCATCAAACGAGTCACCTTCGTGCTACTGGGAGTCTTGCCAATCATTGCCGTCTTCTACTTTCTTTTCGGTGATGCCATAACCAACGATGCGCGTCTCCGGCAGATCACGAGTCAGTTGGGCACGCTGACACAACCACCCAACACAGTCCAAATCTCATCTAGATCAGCCGTGGGCTTGCTGAGTGGCAACGGCAACCATTGTGACTTTTTCGCCGGAGCCGTTTATCGCAGCCAAAGCACTGCGGAGGCAATCCAGCAACACTACAAGGGCTGTCAGTTTCAAAACCCAGTCACAGGCAGGAATGAAGACTGGAACCTCATCATTCTGACGGATGACCACTCTTTCGACTCAGTCTGGCTGCCCGATTACTTCGATCATCCAGAAGCGTGGCAGCTGACACCCGAGTCCTATGCCACTGGAACACATTTCCTCGTCTATGCCATGCGCTCATACGACGCAAACAGTGACTCCAGGTGTAACTGAGGCTCGCAACGACTTTTGCCATTGTAGTGCTTCTTGTGAATCCCCTCCCCTGGCTCGACTCCCATCGCGGACGCTACACGGTCGTCCGCTGGGTGTTTCCCCGCCTGCTCGCAGGCATTTACCTCATTGCCTTCATCTCCTGGGGAGTGCAGTATGACGGACTCGTCGGTGAGAACGGCATCCTGCCGGTGAAGAACCTGCTAGAAAACGTCCACGCTTTTGAAGCGCGCGAGCAGCAGACGCTGTTCTGGCAGCTTCCGAGTGTGTTTCATTGGCACTACAGCGATGCCTTTGCGCAGGGCTGCCTGATCACCTGCTGCGTGCTGGCCGTGCTCGTAATGTCCGGAGTGGCTCAGGGGCCGCTGCTGGCGCTGCTGTGGTTTGGGTATCTCTCCTTCGCCACCACGGGAGACATCTTCATGGGCTACCAGTGGGATGCACTGCTGCTGGAGGCAGGCTTTCTCGCGCTGTTCCTCGCGCCATGGCGTTTGTGGGCGTGGCGCGGGCCGACCGAACCGCCACGCGGCTCTATCTTCCTCCTTCACTGGCTGCTCTTCCGCCTGATGTTTCTCTCCGGTTATGTGAAGATCGGCGGTGGCGATCTGCCTTGGCAGGACATGACGGCGCTGCTCTACCATTACGAGACGCAGCCACTGCCGAATGGTTTGTCCTGGTTCGCGCACCATGCCCCGCGCTGGGTCCACGTGGCGAGCTGTTGGATCATGTATGGCATCGAGCTCGGGCTGCCCTTCGCGATTTTCCTTGGCCGCTGGGGTCGTCTCGCTGCCGCACTGGGTTTTCTCATCCTCATGGCCATGATCTCCGCCACGGGGAACTACAATTTCTTTGATCTGCTAACCGCTGCACTCGCCATCGCACTGCTGGATGACCGCTGGTTCCCCAAGCGCCTGCGCCACTGGCTGCGCATCGATCCCGAAGCCCCGCGCCCGTCCTTTACCCGCTGGACGCAATGGCCTGCGCTGGCGGCGGTTCTTCCTGTGATGTTTGTCACCCTGCTGGCAGCGGATTCCTTTCTGGCCGGGCGTATTCCCCACTTCAAGCCGATGCTCCCCACCGTGCTGCATGAGAAACTCGACGCTCCCGTCGCCCACACGCGCTCATTCAATGCCTATGGTCTGTTTCAGGACATGACCGAGGAGCGGCCCGAGATCATCCTCGAAGCCAGCGATGACGGCGCGCTTTTCCTGCCACTGGAATTTAAATACAAGCCCGGAGATCCCAAGCGCAGCCCGCCTTTCATCGCCCCGCATCAGCCGCGGCTGGACTGGCAGATGTGGTTCGCTGCGCTGTATCCCGGCTACGACCCGCAGCGGGATGCGAACCCAAACTCCCCCATGCACTGGTTTGGCCAGTTCTGCACCGCCCTGCTACAGCACAAGCAGCCGGTGTGGGACCTGCTGGAGCAACCACCCTTCCCCATCGAAAAAATCACCCACATCCGTGCCAAACTCTATCGCTACCATTTCACCAGCCCGGAGGTTCGGGAAGCATCCGGGGAGTGGTGGGAGCGCGAATTCCGCGGCAATTTTAGCGGAACGATGTCCCTAAAAGCCTCTGGAAGATGATTCATTCGACATTCCTCTTGCGTCTGTTCCATCCTGCGGCACTATCGCGACCCCTCGTTCGGTTTCGAATAAGGGAAACAACCTTCGGGGCGTAGCTCAGCCTGGTAGAGCGCTTGCTTTGGGAGCAAGAAGTCGTCAGTTCGAATCTGGCCGCCCCGACCATCTAAGATTTAAAATCTCAGATCTCACTCCCGCCGCATGTCCGCCCTTTACGCCACCGCCCTGAACACCTTCAAGGAAATGGGCTGGCTCTACCGAGAAGTGCCAGAGCATTCCGTCATCGAGGCTGATTTTGAAGCGCACCACACCAAGATCCCTCTGCATGTGCAGGTTTTTGGCGAGACGCACATCATCACCGTCGTCTCAAACTCCACTCAGCAGGTTCCATCCTCCCACCGCCTGCCGGTGTGCGAGCTGCTCATGCGCACGAACAAGGATCTGAACCTCGGCAATTTCGAGCTCGAATGGGAGAGCGGCCAGGTGATGTTCCGTGTCACGAATGTCTTTCCGCCGAACCGTCATGATGCGCGCATCATTGCCAGCCTTGTGCATTCCGCCGTGGCGGAGATGGACCGCCTCACACCGTTTCTTGGCGAAATCATCCAGACGCCCAAAGGTGAACTGCTGCTGCTCAAGGTCGCGGACCTGATGAAACGCGAAGATTTGCTCCCGCCCGTGCCCGAGGCCGAGTGATTGGACGTGACACGGGCAGTCCGCCTGTGCTTTTGTGGCCGCGAACAGGCTTTCCCAATGTCCGCCCGCTACACACTCCCGCAGCACCCGGCTTTCAGCGACCCGCTGTCCAAGGAGGATCTGTACACGCTCGTGGCCCGCGGCTCCCTGGCCCGGGGTGAGATGTGCATGGATGAGGACACCGGCCATATGCACACCGTAGGGGAGCTGGTCAGCGGCATGCGCCGTCCCAGCGCCAGCAGCGGCCAGGCGCGGATCGCGCGCCCCATGTATCGCGAGATCAGTCCTGACACGGAACTTCCGGATGAACCGGAGGCCGAGATGGAAGAAGAAGAGGAGGAGGCAGCCGACGAAGCAGCCCCCG
This sequence comes from Prosthecobacter sp. Pr1, assembly GCF_057652315.1. Classification (NCBI taxonomy): domain Bacteria; kingdom Pseudomonadati; phylum Verrucomicrobiota; class Verrucomicrobiia; order Verrucomicrobiales; family Verrucomicrobiaceae; genus Prosthecobacter; species Prosthecobacter sp. Pr1. Next base: position 176,293 of record NZ_JBYFBS010000004.1, read on the forward strand.
AGGAAGACAAGGATGACGATTTCGACTATTCCCCCAGCGGTGAAATCATCCTGCACCATGCGCATCCATCCTGGCTGGGCTACACCAAGGCGCTGATCCTCTGCCTGCTGCTCACCGTTGCCGGCGGACTGCTGTGCGTGATCCAGCTCGAATATGGCATCATCGCCCTGCTGTGCGCGTCATCCACGCTCATCGCGGTCGGCATCGCGCGTTACTCGCACGACTACATTGTCACACGCGAACGTGTGGAGCTGATCTGGGGCATCATTGGCCGCAGTTCCAAAGAAGCGCGCATCTGCGACATCCGCAGCATCGACGTTTATGAAGCCGGCCTCAAAGGCTTGCTCGGTCTGGGCACCATCGACTTCTCCACCGCCGCCAATGCCGGCATCGAAGTACAGTTCAAGGACATGCGCAGCGCCCACGTCGTGAAGGATCTCGTGCGCAAACTGCAGCGAGGTGTGGACCCTACGGATGACTGAAATGAGGAATGACGCATGCAAAATGAAGAATGACGGACCTCACGGCCCCGCATCTCTCATTTGGCGAGTCGTGCTGTTTTCCGCATTCGTCATCTCACTTTCGTCATTCGCCGCAGGCGCGCCTCTCTCCCGCGCCATCGACATCCGCATGCTGCCGTATGAGCGCAGTTTGGAAAAACTGCCGGTCGATCTCACCGCCACGATCGGTTTCGTGGAAAGCGGTGGCACCGCTTTTGTACAGGACGACACCGCAGGCACACATCTGCACTTCAAACCCACGCGCAATGATCTGCGTGTGGGTGACCACGTGCGCATTCAGGGCACCACCACCGCCGGCCTTTATTTTCCAGGAGTCGATGTGGCTCAGTTGCAAATCCTCGGTCATGGCGCACCGCCCGCTGCGGCCCCCGCCAGCTATGATGACCTGGCCACAGGACGTTTCCATTACCAGCGTGTGATCGTTGAAGGGCTTGGCCGCACCCTGACGCCGCTAGACGAAAAACGCTCACTGCTGCGCCTTGCCATTGGCAGTCGCGTCCTGGAGGTGCGCGTGGATGCGCCGCTGGAAACGGCTCCGTCGCTTATCGATGCCCGCCTCCGCATCACTGCCCTCGCAGCCGGCGGCATCAATGACCGCCGCCAGCTCGTCTTTCCCTACATCCGCGTCACGGATTGGAATGATGTGGTGATTACCAAAGCCGCGCTGCCTCTCGATGCCTTGCCCATCACCTCCGTGGTCACTTTGCTGCAGTTCGGTGCTGCCGACGAGCCCCACCACCGCGCCCGCATTCGCGGCACCGTGCTGGCGGCCTTTTCCGATGGCCGTGTCTTTTTGCGCGATGCCACTCCTCCGCCCCCACCGCGTGAAACGCCCAAGGATGCACAACCCAAGCCGCCGCAATCGCCCTCAATCGCGATTCGCCTCATGTCCGCAGTCAATCTCACGCCCGGGCATCGTGCTGAGATCACCGGCTTTCCCATCATGGCCGGATTCAGTGCCTCGCTCGCCGATGCACTCGTGCTTGCCACGGAGCCGGATGCTTCACCTGCCCCAGCAGTTGTTTCGCTCAAAGAATTCCAAGATGGCTCGCATGACGCCGATCTCGTTCACCTGACCACGCCAGCAGTGCTCAATGATTTCTTCCGCAGCGCAGACGGCTTCGAGCTCCGCCTAACCTCCAACGGCACGCCGCTGCGCGCCTTTCTGCTGCAATCCAGCGCACCCGAGCTCGAAATCGGCACGTCCGTTGAACTTACCGGCATCTGCCTCGTCGAGTCATCGACGGACAAAGGGTTTCGCTCTCAGGCCGAGCGCGCTTCACTCCTGCTGCGTTCGGCAGATGACATTCAAGTGGTTCATTCAGCCCCATTTTGGACGGCGGGTCGCCTTGTCATCGCCAGCAGCATTCTGGCAGGCCTTGTCCTGCTGGCCTTCATTTGGATCGCCGCGCAACGGCGGCAGATCGGAGTCCTGAGCAGCCGCATTGTACAGCAGGCCACGCTGGATGAACGCCAGCGCATCGCACGAGAGTTTCATGACACGCTGGAGCAGGAGCTTACGGGGCTCTCCCTGCGACTGGATGCCGCCACGACGCGACCACTTGAGGACAAAGCTCGCACGCTCGTCGAAACCTCCCGCAGTCTTGTCTCCCGCATTCAAAGCGAGGCGCGCAACCTCGTGGCCGATCTGCGGGACACCGCCCAGCTGCATGATCTCTTCAGTGCGCTGCGGGAAATCCAAACGCGCATGCCGCCGAATGCACCGGCATTAAGACTCGACCTGCATCCCATTCCGCCCATCACCGGCCCCGTGTCCCATCACCTGCGCATGATCGCCCAGGAGGCCATCACCAATGCGCTCAAGCACGCGCAGGCCACGGAGATCACGCTGCATCTTTCCTCCACCGCTGACATGCTCACGCTGAGCATCGCTGACAATGGCCAGGGCCTTACCGCCAGCGCAGTGACCACCGGCCAGCCCGGCCACTTCGGCTGCATGGGCATCCGCGAGCGCTGCCGCAAAATAAACGCCAACGTTGATTGGCAAAGCCAGCCCAAACAAGGCACCATCGTCACCGTTCGCCTCCCGCTTGACGCCTTGACCACTTGACCCACACCGCCGTGTCCGCCGCCCCTATCTCACTCTTGCTTGTCGACGACCACTTCGTCGTCCGCAGCGGCCTCGTGGCCTCGCTGGAGCTTGAGGACGACTTCAAGGTCGTGGGTGAAACCGATCGCGGTGAAGAGGCCTCGGCGCTGTTTGCTAAAAAGAGGCCGGACGTCGTTCTCATGGATCTGCAACTGCCGGGCATCAGCGGCATCGAGGCCACAGCAGCGCTGCTGCGCGATCACGCGAACGCCCGCGTCCTCATCTTCTCCACCTTTGCCCGCGACGATGAAATCCAGGCGGCGCTCAAGGCGGGAGCCCTCGGTTACTTGCAAAAATCTTCCTCTCGGGACAATCTCCTCGCCGCCATCCGCACCGTGGCCAAAGGCGAACGCAGCCTGCCTGAGGATATCGCCCAGCGGCTCAAGGACCGCCTCGCGGAGCCGGAGATAACACCACGTGAACGCGAGATCCTAACCCTCGTGACCCGGGGCAACGCCAACAAAGAAATCGCCGCCACCCTTGGCATTGGCGAAGACACCGTGAAGCAGCACGTCAGCCGCATTCTCATGAAACTCAAAGTCAACGACCGTGCCCAGGCCACCGCCGAAGCGATCCGCCGTGGACTGGTGCAGGTGTGAAATATCCCCAATAAGTGGCCGGGGCGATCCGCCCCCTCACGAAAGTGGGGTGCCCGAAATGCTGAAAGCGGCCGCAATCCGGCGTTGGTAGGTGCATGACGCGTTCAGTCTCTATTTTTGCTACACTTCTGCTTACCTCCCTCGCTTCCGCTCAAAATGACAGCGGCGGCAATGACACCACGGACAAACCGCTGGCGAAGCCGGTCATGCAGTGGCGGTTTGATGCCGCGAAAGATCCCGGCCCGCGTGCACCGACTTTCCCTGGCTTTGCGAAGGATAACACCGCACAACGCTTCACTGGCGACGGGAAAAAATCCGCCCTCACCATCAAGGACAGCGAAGAACTGCGCTTTGGTCTGAACGAAACCATCACGCTGGAGGCCTGGGTCAAAGCGGCGGATCTCAGCGGCAGTCCCTACATCCTGGGCAAAGGCCGCCTTGGCACCAAGGAATTTGGCACGGAGAATCAAAACTACGCGCTGCGTCTGCAAACGGCGAAAGGCGGCGCGCAGATCGGTTTCCTGTTTCACAGCGCCGATGTCCCCGGCAAGAAGGGCGCATGGCACCGCTGGTGGTCCAAAGATATGCTGCCGACCTCCGGCTGGCACCACGTCGCGGTCACTTATACTTTTGGCAAACTCAAGAGCATCAAAGGCTACATCGACGGACGCGAAACCGACGGCGTGTGGGACATGGGTGGCGAGACGGATCGTGCACCCGTCACTGACGGAGACTCGCTCATGGTCGGCAGTGGCTCCACGCTGGCAGCCTCCCACTCGCTGAATGGTTGGCTGGATGAGGTGGCGATCTATCGTGGTCCTGTGGATGTCGCTGCACTCAAGGCGAAGTATCTGTTTGTTCCACCGCCACCGCCCGTGGCGAAGAAGCAAGTTCCTGCCGGGCGCGTGCTGGTGCAACTGGCCGAGGAAGGCATGCCCGAAGCCAATGCATGGCCGAGTGAGCACCCCAAAGTGGGCGAAACCTACACGGAGGATGTGTTCGGCTTCTTCGATGTGCCGCAAAAGTATGTGGACACCGGAGTGCGTGGCGAGCGCCACGTCCCCTTTCTGCTGCGCGCTGCCGCCAGTGTGACTTTCCCCAAAGGCAAACACCGCCTGCTGCTGCGCGCACGTGGTGCCACGAATCTCTACATTGAGAACAAGACCATTCTCACCACACCCTTTCCTCCCAATGACAGCGATGGTCACCACCTGGTGACCGATCAACAAGGCTATCTCGACCTGGGTCCCGACTTCCGCTTTGTGCCGCCGGGCAATCGTGAATCATGGTGCGAGTTTGAAGGCACGGGCAAGCCGCAGTTCATCGTGCTGGAGACCCTGGTGGGCAGCTATGCCGGCAAGGCTGCGCGCCGTCCAGAACTCGGCGAAACCGTCGTCGCATGGTCTCAGCAAGGCACTGAAACCTGGAAACTGATCACCCCCGGCAAACGCGAAGTCGCTTACAACGATGCTGGCTGGACCGCTTACGAACAGGAGCGCAACGCCCACTACGCTGATATCAACGCCAAGAAACGCGCCGAGCTGCGCGCACAGTCCGCGTCCTACTGGGCCACGCGCCGTAAAGCAGCAGAAGCATGGCTGGCCAAGAACCCAGCGGGTGAAGGCAGCATTGATTCCTTCATCGCAGCGAAGATCGACAGCGTGAAATCACAGGACGCCCACAAAGGCAGCATCGATTATTTCAAGCACATCCAGCCCATCCTCGAAGCCAAATGCACCGAGTGCCATCGCGGCGCGAAGGCCAAAGGCGGATTGCATCTCGACTCGCTCGCAGATGCGATGAAAGGCGGCAAGTCTGACGGTGCCGCAGTCGATCCCGGCAAGCCGGATCACAGTTCCATCATCGCCCGCATCACTTCTTCTGATGAAGACGAGATCATGCCGCCCAAGGGCAAGCCCTTGACCAAGGATGAGATCGCGCTGCTGACCACTTGGATCAAGGAAGGCGCGCACTGGCCGGAGATTCGTGCCGATCATCTCACGCTCACACCACTGACGGATGACCTCACTTTCCTGCGCCGCGTCTACATCGACACTGTGGGTGTGCCGCCATCGCTGGAGGAGATTGCCGCATTTGAGAAGAACCCCGACCGCAAGGCGGCCATCGACAAACTCCTCGCTGACCCACGCTGGGCAGACAACTGGATGGGCTACTGGCAGGATGTGCTGGCGGAGAACCCAAACATCCTCAACCCCACGCTAAACAACACCGGTCCCTTCCGCTGGTGGTTGTATGAGTCTTTGCAGGACAACAAGCCGATGGATTTCTTTGTCACCGAACTCCTGCGCATGCGCGGCAGCGAGCGTCTCGGCGGCCCCGCCGGATTTGGTACGGCCTCGCAGAATGATGTGCCGATGGCTGCCAAGGGCACCATCGTCAGCACCGCTTTCCTCGGGGTGGAAATGAAGTGCGCACGCTGCCATGATTCACCCACGGGCAAGTCATTGCAGCAGGATCTCTTCGAACTCGCCGCCATGCTGGGCACCAAGGAAATCGAAGTGCCGAAGACGAGCAGTGTGCCGATGGACAAGATCCACGCCGGTGGCCGCAAGCCGCTGATTCAAGTGACGCTGCAGCCCGGCACCAAAGTGCAGCCCAAGTGGCCGTTTGCCGAGTTCTGCGATGAAGCCGCAGCGAAACTCGCCGAAGATCCCAAAGACAGCCGCGATGTGCTGGCCGCCATGATCACCGCCCCGCAGAACGAGCGCTTTGCCCAGGTCATCGCCAATCGTGTGTGGGCACGCTTCATGGGCCGCGGCATCGTGGAACCCATCGAAGACTGGGAGAAGGGCAAGCCCACGCATCCCGAGCTGCTCAAGTGGCTGGGTCGTGAATTCGTCAGCGGCGGCTACGACATGAAACACTTGGCGCGTCTCATCCTGAACAGTCAAGCCTACCAGCGCGCCACCGATCCAGCCTTGAAGCAGACCAGCCCGCTCTTCACCAGCCCAGCGCCACGGCGCCTGCAGGCCGAGCAGATTGTGGACTCGCTCTTCGCCGCCACCGGCAAGCCCTTCCACACCGAAGAAGTCTGCCTCGACATCGACAACACCCGCGATCTCAAAAACGCCATCCACCTCGGCAAGCCGCACCGCAGTTGGATGCTCACCAGCACCAGCAACGAACGCGACCGCCCCAGCCTCGCCCTGCCCCGCATCCAGGCTGTCACGGACGTGCTCAGCGCCTTTGGCTGGCGTGGTTCACGCCAGGATCCCATCAGCAAACGCGACGCCGATCCGAACGTGTTGCAGCCCGCCATCCTCAGCAACGGCACGCTTGGCATCTGGCTTACACGTTTGAGCAATGACCACGGCGTCACCACCCTAGCGTTGCAAAACGAAACCCTCGACCAGTTCATCGATCAGCTTTTCCTCAAACTCCTCACCCGCCATCCCTCGGCTGAAGAACGTGCTCTTTACACAAAGCACCTGAGTGCTGGCTTTGATGCTCGAGTTCGGTCCGCACCCAGCCAGCCACCAGCCACCACACGCACCCGCGAAAAATACGTGAGCTGGTCCAATCACCTCGACGGCGAAGCCACCACGGTGCGCATGGCCCAGGAAACCGCCGCCCGTGCAGGTGACCCGCCGACGGAGAAACTCGATCCTGCATGGCGCAGCCGCATGGAGGATGTGCTGTGGGCACTGCTGAACGCGCCTGAGTGGGAATTTAGCCCTTAAAGAATGACACCACCGGCCACCGCCACCCCACGAAAGTGAGGGGCCAGAAAGAATGAAACCGACCCTTTGCTAACGTTTGATATCACATCATGAAACGCCGCTCCTTCCTCACCTCCGCCGCCGCCTTTGGCGCGGCACCGTTGTTTGCGAACAACACCCCCGTCCACATGCCGAAGGGCAAGGCGGAGCACTGCATCTTTATCTGGCTGGGCGGTGGCATGGCGCAGATCGACACCTTTGACCCGAAGAAGCTTGGCAATAACACGGACAAAACCAAGGTGGCCGGTTCGCTCTACAAGGCCATCGACACGACCGTTCCCGGTGTGCAGGTGACGGAGCACCTCAGCCAGACGGCCAAAGTCATGGAGCACGTAACGGTGATGCGCACGGTGAACCATCACGTCATCGACGAGCACGCCTTCGCCACGAACATCGTCCACACCGGCCGCATGATCTCCGGCAATGTGGTGTATCCCAGCATCGGCTCCATCATCGCGCATGAGCGCGGTGCCGTGGGTGGCGAGGTGCCGCCGTACATCCTCATCGGTTATCCGAATGTCAGCCGCGGCCCGGGCTTCCTTGGTGCGAAGGCCGGTTACGTCTATCTCACCGACACCAACACCGGCCCTGCCGGCTTTTCGCGTCCAGATTTCGTCGACGAAAAGCGCGCACTGACCCGTGAGCAATTGCTCGCGCCTCTCATGGCCCGTGCACCGAAGGAATCCGCCATCGCCGACTACAAGACGGCCCAGGAGCAGGCGCTCAGCCTCTCCGGCCCGCAGTTCATGCGGCATTTCAATCTCAAGGAAGAACCCGCCGCACTGCGCAATGCCTACGGCGGTGAATTCGGCCAGCGCTGCCTGCTCTCCCGCCGCCTTGTTCAGGCGGGAGTGCGTTTCATCGAGGTTTCACACAACCTGAACTTCATGAACGGCACCGGCTGGGACATTCACAACGAAGGCTACAAAAATCAGCACCTGCTCATTCAGGAACTCGACACCGCCCTCGCCGCGCTGATCCGCGATCTGAAGGACAAGAAGCTCCTCGACAAGACCCTCATCGTCGTCGGCACCGAATTCGGTCGGCCACCGGAGTTTGATGGTCGTGGCGGTCGCGGCCACCAAGGCACCACCTTCTCCATGGTTCTCGCCGGTGGCGGATTGAACCACTGCGGCGCATACGGAGTCAGCGATGAACTGTCCAAAAAGCCCGTCGAGAACCCCGTTCCGCTCGTTGATTTCCACGCAACGATCCATGCCGCGATGGGCATTGATCCGAGCAAGGAACTGATGGATGGCACGCGTCCCGTGCCGATCACCGATGGTGGCAAACCTGTGGCGGCCTTGTTTGGCTGAGCCGAGGAATCAAGGGACTCCCGCCCCCAAGTTTCGGCTTTCCCTTGCGAAGCTTCGCCATCCATCGGCGTACTCTTTGCACATGAAATCCGCCTTACTGCTCTGCGCCCTCGCCCTCACCACCGCGCTCCTTTCCCACGCTGCCGATGACGACGGCTTCGTGCCGATGTTCAATGGCAAAGACCTCAGCGGCTGGGTGAATGCGAACTGCGCGCCTGAGACATGGAGCATCAAAGACGGCGTCATTCGCTGCACCGGTATTCCCACCGGAGCCATGCGCACCGAGAAGCAGTACGAGAACTTTATCCTGGAGTGCGAGTGGAGGCACCTCACCAGCGGTGGCAACTCTGGCGTCTTCATCTGGGGCAGCCCCATCTCCGCGCCGGGCGTTCCATTCCTACGCGGCATCGAGGTTCAGGTGCTGGACCAAGGCTACATGAAGCACGCCGATCCCACAAAGCCGCGCTGGTTCACCACGCATGGTGATGTCTTCCCCATCCACGGCGCCACCATGGAGCCGCATGGCGACCACAGCGGCCAGCGCAGCTTTCCTAGCGAGGAACGAAGCAAGCCCTCGCCGGAATGGAACCACTACCGCATCACCGGCAACAACGGCACCCTCACCCTCGCCGTGAATGGCAAGGTCGTCAGCGGCGGTGACAAATGCTTCTGGCGCAAAGGCTACCTCGCTCTCGAATCCGAAGGCGCACCCGTCGAATTTCGCAATGTGCGCATCAAAGAACTGCCCTCCACCGGTGCCACCGCCGCCGATTCCGCCCCGCAGGATCAAGGCTGGAAGCATCTCTACAACGGCCTCGATCTCCGTGGCTGGAAAGTGGCCGCAGGAACTGAATCACGCTGGAAGCCCTCGAACTGGAACCTTAAACTCGAAGCCACCGACGGCCAGGAATCCACGCCTCTGTGGAGCGAGGCTGAAATCACCAACGGCGAATTCATCGCCGACTTCCAGCTCCTCAAATCTGCCAACCTCAACACTCCCTGCACCGGCTTCTGCGTCCGGGGTCAAACCAGCCCCGCTGTCCTCATCGGCACCGGCAAGGCCCCCATCGTCTTCGGCCCGGATCAAGTGAAGCTCGGCAAATGGTACCGCCTGCGCCTCAAACTCGACGGCACGAAAGCCACCGCCACGCTGACTGAAACGCAGGAGGCCAATCCGCAAACGAAGGAGGCGAGCCTAGAGGGTCCAGCGAAAGGCCCTGTGGGCATTGCTGATTTCGGCACCCCGATGACGTTCGCGAATTTCTTTGTGCGGGAATGATTGAAAGTACGATGAACACTCCTGTCCGTCGATCAGCGTGCCCGCCACACCCGACGGCCAAGGATTATCCACCCCACCTCGTCGGAGTGCAGAAAGCGCCTCCACTCACATCCCCAGCGCCTTCACCAAAAACGCCCACTCATCGGCCGTCTTCTCAATCGTCTTGTTGAGTGCCGTGCCAGCTCCATGCCCCGCGCTGGTTTCAATACGGATCAGCGTAGGCGGACCATCCTTCGCCTGACACTCCTGCAAACGAGCACCAAACTTGAAACTGTGCGCAGGGACCACGCGGTCATCATGATCGCTCGTTAGCACGAGCGTAGCCGGATATCGCGTGCCGGGCATGAGGTTGTGATAAGGCGAATATTTCAGCAGCGCTCCGAACTCCGCAGGATTTTCCACGCTGCCGTAATCGCTCTTCCAGCCCCAGCCTATGGTGAATTTCTCAAAGCGCAGCATATCGAGCACGCCCACAGCCGGCAGTGCAGCAGCGTAGAGTTCAGGCCGCTGCGTCATGCACGCACCGACGAGCAGTCCACCGTTGCTGCCGCCCTGGATCGCGAGCTTGGCGCTGGTGGTGTATTTGTGCGCGATGAGCCATTCAGCGGCTGCGATGAAATCGTCAAAGACGTTCTGTTTGCCAAGCTTGATGCCGGACTGATGCCACTGGCGGCCATACTCTCCACCACCGCGCAGATTCGGCATGGCAAACACGCCGCCCATTTCCAGCCACACAGCGCGTGAAACGGAGAAGCCGGGCGTGAGGTTGATGTTGAAGCCGCCATAGCCGTAAAGCAGTGTCGGATTTGTGCCATCGAGCTTTAGTCCCTTTTTGTGGACGATGAACATCGGCACCTTGGTGCCGTCCTTGCTGTGGAAAAACACCTGCTGCGTCTCAAACGCGGCGCCGTCGAAGTCCACCTGCGGTTTCCGCCACAGCTTGCTCTCGCCGGTTTTCAAATCCATGCGGTAGATGGCGCCCGGCTCGGTGAATCCGGTGAAAGTATAAAATGTAGTGGTGTCATGACGATGCCCGCCAAAGCCCCCCGCACTGCCGATACCGGGCAGTTTCACGTCGCGAATGAGCTTGCCGTCGAGGTCGAAGCACTTCACTTCGGTCTTCGCATCGCGCAGATATTCGCAGAACATCTGCCCGCCCACCGTGCTGACGCCTTCCAGCAGCACCTTGGGAACCTCGGGCACCACGATGCGCCAGTTGCCACGTTCCGGCTTGCGCACATCGATGGCGATGACCTGGAAGCACGGCGCATTCAGATCTGTGCGGAAGTAAAAGACCGGTCCTTCATTGTCGATGAAGTCATAGCGTGCATCGTTGTCCTTGAGCAGCTCCACCACAGGACCACCACCGGAGATCTTTTGGTAGAACACTCGGTTCTTCGGCTCCGTGCCAAGCCAGACCTGAATGACGAGATACTCGCCATCCTCAGTGACGCCGCCACCAAAACCCCATTTCGGTTCGTCCTTGCGTTCGTAGATGAGCTGGTCCTCGCTCTGGGGTTTGCCCAGAGGGTGGAAGTAGAGCTTGTGAAATTCGTTCTTCGCCGTGAGCGCCGCACCTGCCTTCGGCTCATCATAGCGTGAGTAGTAGAAACCGCTGCCGTCCTTCCGCCAGGATACGCCGCTGAACTTCACCCACTTCACCACATGGTCCAGATCTCGCCCGGTGGCGATGTCACGCACGCGGAGGGTGGTCCAGTCGCTCCCGGCTTCCGAGACACCGTAAGCGAAGAGCTTGCCATCTTCCGTCGGCGCATAATCAGACAGCGACGTCGTGCCATCCCTGGACATCGCATTCGGATCCAGCAGCACTTTCGACTCCCCTTCCAGCGACTCCGCCGTCATCAGCACCGCCTGATTCTGCAGGCCCGTATTGTGTGTGAAAAACCACCTCCCACCGTGTTCAAACGGCTGCCCCATGCGCTCGTAGTTCCACAGCTTTTGTAGCCTCGTCTTGATCTCCTCGCGTCGCGGCAGTTTTTCCAGATACGAAAACGTCACCTGATTCTGCGCTTTCACCCAGGCTTTGGTTTCCTCCGAGTTGTCATCTTCCAGCCAGCGATACGGGTCGGCAGTCTTCACGCCATGATGCGTGTCCACCACGTTCTCCTTGCGTGTCTGGGGATAGGTCAAAACTTCGGCGGTGAGAGTGGCGGTGGGCATGAGAAGCAGATATGCGGCACGCATGGTGGCATCCTGCCTGTCATTTCAAACTTTGCATTTTCCAATTCTCATTTTGCAATCCCACCCGCCCCCGCCACGATCATTGCACATCTTTCCAGCCACCATGCCCATCTCTCCTGACCAATACGAAAAGCTCGGCACTTTCTACCTCGGTCGTGAATACGATCTCGCCTCAAAGCAGGTCAAAGACGACCTCATCCTCTATGATTCGAAGGATCTTGTGACGCACGGCGTCGTGCTCGGCATGACCGGCAGCGGCAAGACCGGCCTGTGCCTCTCCCTGCTCGAAGAAGCGGCGATGGATGGAGTGCCTGTTATCGCGATCGATCCAAAAGGTGACATCGGCAATGCGTTGCTCACCTTCCCCAATCTTACGCCCGAGGAGTTTCGCCCGTGGATCAATGAAGATGAGGCACGACGCAAAGGACAATCGCCCGACGACTATGCAGCGGCACAATCCGCGCTATGGCAAAAGGGTCTAGGTGACTGGGGCCAGAGCGCGGACCGCATCAAAAAACTGCGCTCCACCGTGGACATGGCGATCTATACACCTGGCAGCAATGCAGGGCTGCCCGTATCCATTCTCAGCTCGCTGAACTGCCCGCCTGCCGAAGTGATGGACGACGCCGAAGCTCTCGGCGACCGCATCGAAAGCACCGTATCTTCCATGCTGGGCCTGTTGAACATTAATGCCGATCCCATCCAGTCGCCAGAGCACATCCTGCTGAGCAACATCGTCGCCTTCTGCTGGAAGAAGGGGCAGAACATCACGCTGGAAAATCTGGTGCGCCAGATCCAGCAGCCGCCGATTCGCAAAGTCGGAGTGGTGGATCTCGACAGTTTCATGCCTGAGGCCAAGCGCGCCGCACTGGCAATGAAGCTGAACAACCTGCTCGCCTCTCCCGGCTTCAGCACCTGGCTGGAAGGCGAGGCGCTCGACATCCAGCGCATGTACTACACGCCCGAGGGCAAGCCGCGCATCACCATCTTCTGCATTGCACATCTGAGCGACACAGAGCGCATGTTTTTCGTCTCGCTGCTGATGAACCAGCTTCTTGGCTGGATGCGCACGCAGCAGGGCACCACTTCCCTGCGCGCCATCTTCTACATGGATGAGATCTACGGCTACCTGCCACCGACGGCCATGCCGCCTTCAAAGAAGCCGCTCATGATTCTGCTCAAACAGGCACGTGCCTTTGGTCTCGGCATCCTGCTGGCCACGCAAAACCCCGCTGACCTCGACTACAAGGCGCTGGCGAACATCGGCACATGGTGGCTCGGACGTCTGCAAACGGAGCGCGACAAAATGCGCGTGCTCGAAGGCCTGGAAGGTGCTGCCAACACGGCGGGCGGCAAGTTTGACCGCCAGCTCATGGAGCAGACGCTCGCCGGACTTGGCAACCGCGTCTTCCTCATGAACAACGTGCATGAAGATCATCCCGTCGTCTTCAACGTGCGCTGGCTGATGAGCTACCTGAGCGGCCCGCTTTCACGTCCACAGATCAAAGCGCTCATGGACCCGATCCGCCCGCAGGCTGGAGCCAAGACTGCCGCAGCCGAAGATGACGGCTTCGCGCCTCCCGGCGGCAGCAGTCCCGCTGCCACCGACCGCAACACCCTGCGCCCAAAACTGCCGGACGGCGCAACCGAACTCTTCCAGCCGAGCGACGACGACGGCGAACGCATCACCTACACTCCTGCCATCCTGCGCAGCGCGACAGTCATGTTTGATGATGCAAAGCGGAAGATCAGCGGCCGCAGCATCATCACGCTTGTGAATGAAATCGACATCGAGAAGCAGAAGGTGCTGTGGGACAAGTTTGTCGATGTGCCGAAGGACGACGATCTCTCCAAGTATGAAAGCGAACCGAAGGAGAACGCCGCCTATGCCGACCTGCCCGGACCAGCTCTGAAGACAACGACCTACACCAGCATCAAGAAAGACTTCACCGAGTGGGTGTTTGCCAATCACAGTCTCGAACTCTTCTTCTCACCGCTGCTGGAAGTCTATTCTAACCCAGGCGAGAAGCAGGACGAGTTCAAGGTGCGCATCACGCAAACGACCCGTGAGCAACGTGACGCCGCCATCGAGGAACTGCGCGCAAAAACCGCGAAGACGATGAAGTCGCTGCAGGACAAGGCCGAGAAAGCCGCCAACAAGGTGGATGTGCAGCAGGCCCAATCCAGCGGTGCCAAACTGAGCGCTGCCGTTGAGATTGGCAGCAGCATTCTCGGTGCCATCTTCGGCCGCAAGACCAGCCTCGTGAAAGCCAGCACCATCGGCAGCGCCTCCCGCGCCTGGAAGGAAGGCGCGGATGTCAAAGCCGCCCAGAGTGAGTTGGATTCTCTCAAAGCCGACATGGCGGAACTGGAAAAGCAGATCGCCGATGACACTCAGAAAATCCGCGATCAATATGATCCAGCCACACTGGTGTTTGAAACCTTCAAGCTCAGCCCGATGAAGAAGAACATCCAGGTGACAGCGACGGGGATTCTGTGGCTGGTAAAATAGCGATATGTTGCCCGAAACTTTAAAGGCAATCGAAGGTCTTTATACGGCCTTCGGTGATGCCAAGCGGCCCAGTTTCATTAATATGTCTCCGGTGAAGGATCCGGCCAATTTTGCAGAGCTGCTGACAACCCCTTTGCAGCAGCTCACCGCAGAGCATCTCTGGCAGTATTCGTTTTCTGTCTTCTTTACGGTGGGCGACGTCTCGGATTTCGAATACTTCTTCCCGAGAATCATCGAGTTGGCCTCCGCTCCATACCCGGATTTGCAAATCGAGGTCGTATTTCAAAAACCTGCCATGGCAGGATGGCCAAACGAATGGCGAAAAGATCGTCGAAAGTCATTCCAGTCTTACCTTGAGGCGATGATCGCATCTTGGACTTCCACCGTTTGTGATATCAACAACTGGGTTTGCGCCTTGTCATTCTGCCTCCCGGACATTGATGCGCATCTGGATGTGCTGATCTCAGGCTCTGATGCCGCCAATGAAAACCTCCTCGCCTTTCACGAAGCAAACCGCGTGTCATTGATTAAAAACAAACTCTCCACTTCGTTCTGGGACCACTCCTCAGACACGCATGCGCGTATCGTTGCCTGGCTGGAACGAGCGGACGTTCAGCAAAGAGTCCACCACTTGAAAGAGGCAGGCTTGGGCAGCAGCGATACGTGACATGCTTGATGCGCAGAGAGAAATCTCCTCAATACACATCCCTCCGGTACCTCTTCCCCTCCTTCATCGCATGCACATAAGCAGCGGCTTCCTCAGCAGTCTTGCCACCCTCTTTTTCAATGATCGTGTGCAGCGCCTTGTCCACATCGCTGGCCATGCGTGATGCATCTCCACAGACATAGAAGATGGCACCTTGCTCCAGCCAGGCCCAAAGTTCGGCGCTGTTTTCCAGCATCTTGTGCTGCACGTAGATTTTTTCTGCTTGGTCACGGCTCCAGGCGGTGCTGAACTTGGTCAGCGTGCCGTCGGTGAGATAGCCTTCAAACTCCTCCTTGTAGAAGAAGCAGGACTTGGAGCTAACTTCTCCAAAGAAGAGCCAGGCTTTGCCCTGGGCGTTCGTCGCATTGCGTTCTTCCAAAAAAGCACGAAACGGCGCGATGCCCGTGCCCGGCCCGCACATGATGATGGGTGTCTGCTCCTGCGGCTCCGGCAGGCGGAAGCCTTTGCCGTGATTCACGAAGCACGGGATGAGCGTTTCATTCGGCGTCACGCGTTCAGCGAGGAAGGTGGAGGCCACACCACCACGCGCACGGTTGTGACTGGTATAGCGCACCGTAGCGACAGTGAGATGAACCTCCGTCGGATGCGCCTTCTGGCTGCTGCTGATGGAGTAGAGGCGGATGTTCAGCTTCTTCTGCGTGGCCATGAACTCCTCAGGCGTGAACTTCGCGATGGGATTTTCCAGAAGCAGGTCCACGACAAAGCGGCCCCAGAGGTACTCTTTGAGCGCATCTTTCTTCTCCGGCACGCTGAGATCAGCCAGCAAGGTGTCACCTTCCGTCTTTTCGATGATGGCCTTGATGAGCTTGTTGTCGATCTCGGTGATGAGAGTGCCTTCGATCAAGGCCTGCCGAATCGACACCTCGGCCGCAGTCTTCGGGTGCTTGACGATTTCCGTGCCGGAGAAGCCGAGCGCGGCAAGCGTGTCATCCACCAGCGCAGGATCATTCGTGGGCTGCACAGCAAGCGAGTCGCCAGGCGTGTACTCCAAACCTGAAGCACCGAGGTCGATTTCATAATGCGCTGTGTGCTTGGGCGCATCCGGTCCGGAGAGGTTGAACATCCGCTTCACCTTGGCGATGCAGGGGTTCTTGACGTTGTAAACGGGCTTGCCGACTTCTGGTGTACTCATGGGCGGAGACTAGAAGGCCGACCGAAGTTGTCAAACCAGCCCTCCCTCAGCCAGGGAGAATCAACATGGCCTTGGCTCCCGCCGTGCCCTCACGATTCGTCAGTTCCACGCTGCCGCCGTGCAGTTGCGCGACTTCTTTGACAAAGCAGAGGCCGAGGCCGGTGCTCTTCTTTCCACTGTCGGGACGAGGCAGTGAGTAGAAGCGCTCAAAGACGCGGGTGCGGGCATAATCCGGGATGCCTGGGCCTGAATCTTCAATCTCGATCACCACCTGCGAGTCAAAGCGATAGCCGCGAACGGTGATGACACTCCCCTTCGGAGCGAAGTCGATGGCATTCTGCAGCAGATTTCCCACGGCGATTTCGAGCAGCCAGTGATCTCCTCTGACCACGAGTTCACTGCTGATATCACGCTCCAGTTGCACCTCTTTGGCCAGAGCGATGAGCGCCAGATGATCCCATGCACCATCAAGCACTTTCACAAGATCGACGCGCTCGCTGGTCTCAAGCTTCTTCTGCTTTTCGATGGCCGCGAGGTGCAGCAGACGCTCCAGCAGATCGCGCAGTCTGCCAGCTTCGGCGTGGATGTTTTGCAGAAAGCGTGCGCGCTTTGGTTCCGGCACATCGCCCTGGAGGATTTCACCTGCACCGAGGATCGCGGCTACGGGGCTCTTCAATTCATGCGTGAGGCTCTGCACGTAATGCTCCACGTATTCACGTCCTTCTAGTGCATCCCGCATGTCTTCGAGCGCCTTGGCGAGAGTCTTCATCTGATGCCCCGGCATGCGAGGCGAGGTGGAGCGCTCCCCACGGCTCACGGCCAGCGCATGCTGGGTCAGCACCTCCAGCGGGCGCGTGGCCCAGCGCGCTGCGAGATAGATGCCCAGCAGCATGAGCAGCACGGTGGTGATGATGGACCACTTCAGCCAGCGCTCCGTCTCCCACACAAAAGCCAGCACTCCACGCTGGGGCTTGGCCACGCTGAGCATGCCGATGGTCCTGCCCTCATGCAAGATGGGCGCCCCCACATACATCACGATGGAAAGCGGATCGTATTCATTCATGCGGGAGGAGCGTGCGCCATACTGCCCCATGAGGGTCAGATTCACATCACGGTGATTGGAGATCGTGCCCGGCTTCTCAATGCCAGCGGAGTCAAAAATCACACGCCCCTGCGCATCGGTCACATAGACCTGCATGTCCACCCTCGTCTTGCTGAGGTTGTAGATCTGCGCCTTGAGCTGGCGCTGCTGAGCAGCGTGCACCGCTTGCTCGACAGCCTGCGGTTTGAGCACACCGTTGTCCGCATCCGCGCCGATGACTTCGGCGAGAATGTTCGCTACATCGACCATCGGCTCTTCGATGGCTTCAAAGTACTGCCGCTCCACGCGATGGATGAGCTGCGTAAACAGCACAAACAAACCCACCGTCGCCACCACGGCGAAGCCCAGCAGAAAGCGCGCGGTGAGACTCATGCGTCGGGCCAGGTTTCGAGCAGTGAGTAGCCCATGCCGCGATGCGTGACGATGGGGTCGAGCCCCTCACGCACGCCGCGCATGCGGGCGCGCAACGTTTTGACGTGTGTATCCACCGTGCGCTCCATGGAGGCGTCAGGCTCTTCGGAGGCGTGATCCATAAGCTGCTCGCGGCTAAACACACGCCCCGGATGCGCCGCGAAGGCTTTCAGCATGCGGAATTCGTAGCGCGACAGATTCAGCGCAGTGCCGAAGTAAATGGCCTGGCAGCGGGTGTCGTCAATCACCAGCGGGATGGAGGTGTCCGAGCCATGCGCAGGCAGCGGAATGGCGGAGACCCGCCGTAGGATGGCGCGCACACGGGCCACGAGCTCACGCGGACTGAAGGGCTTTACGACGTAATCGTCCCCGCCGATTTCCAGCCCCACCACCCGGTCCACTTCGCTGGAACGCGCGGTGAGGAATAGAATCGGCAGCGACTGCGTCTTGCGGATCGTTTTGCAGACCTCAAAGCCTGTCATGTCGGGCAGTCCGACATCGAGTATGACGAGGCTGAAATCCTGCGATTTCATCTGCTCCAGAGCAGCATTGCCCGTGGCGGCACTCGTGACGGCAAAGCCGTCGGCTTCGAGCGCATACACGACATTTTCGCAGATGGATGGCTCGTCTTCGACAATGAGGATTTTGGCAGGCATTTCGGCTGGGGTGAATGTTTGAACCGCTGACGGGACGCTGACAAGACGCTTGTTCAGAATCTATCAGCGGCTCGAATCATGGGGTTCAAGCAAGACGAGGCGAAACGGCGCCAAGTTTTTGACTCCAGTCCACCTTCGCAGTCAACGCCATCAGCACGCCAAGCGTGACAATGCCACCCACGGTGAGGGTGAGACCGGTGAGCCCCTTGAAAAAGAAGCTGTAACTGAAGAGCACCATGTAGGCGGTCTGTGCCACGACCGCGACGCGGAAGGTAAAGCCTCCAGCGGCGGCACGAAGGTAACCGCAAACAAGCAGCAATGACGACGCTGCGGCGATAACGAAGCTGAGGTGCACGGGCACCACATCCAGCATGTAGGAAAACAGCAAAGGAAAGGCAAAGAAACCGGCGGCGAGAAAAAAGTAATTCACCGGATGCAGCGACACACCACGCGAAGTGGCGGTGATGATGATCACCACAAAGAACAGCAGCAGCGAGAGCGGCGCATAGAAGGAGATCTGCGCAGCCACAGGTCCAGCATTGAGCTCGCGTGGCATTTCCAAGCTGATGCCTGGAGCGGAAATGGCGTCTTCATATTTCCAGACGAGTTCCATCCCCTTGTCAGTCGGCTTGCGGTCGGTGGGTGAACTGACCGGGAAATTCACATCCGTAAAATCGGTGTTCATGGCGAGGTTAAAATCTCGAATGCGGCTGGCATCGGCAAAGGTGTAGCCCCAGAAATTCATACCCCGGCATTCATAGCTGACTGTGACCGGGATGCTCTCACCCGGAGCCAGCTGCACATTGTCAGAGATCATGCCATCCTGCGGTGCCGCCACTGAACGGCGAGCTGTGGCCCCTTCCCCGAGCGTGAAACGGATTTTATCGAGCAGTGTCTTTCCGGCAGGAAGATCAAAGCCCACGTTGAGCGTCTGCGTGATAGCCGTTGTGTTGGTGAAGGTGTAGGCACCTTCAAACTTCACACTGTAGGTGCGGTGCCAGAGCAGTCCCATTTTGACGGGTTGATAGGCAAGCTGGACTTTCACGTCACTCTTCGCGGGCTGGAGCACCAAAGTGGAACCGCTGGAAGAAGTGTAGCGTGCAGCCGGATGTTTTTGCATCAGCTGCGGCCCCCAGCGCCCACTGACATCGTCTCCTGTTTGATAGCCCACATGGGCGGTGCGTTGGGTGATGATTCCACCCAGCAGCCACCAGGCAATGGTGGTGCAGATGAAGATGACGGCGATGGTGATCAGATGGGTGAGTTTCATGACGATGATGAGATGAGGTTGAGGTATGGGGAATCAGTTGGTGGTGAGTTTGCGGTAGGTGATGCGCGCCTGCGGTTGTTGATCACGGCAGAGAGATTTTCGAAGGTGAAGGCCGGGAGGGGTGGTCTTTTCGGTGATTGGATCCACGTTGCCGCTGAAGCTGAGGTCGTAAGCGGCAGGCAGCTGCACATTCCAGTCGATCTGCTTCACAAAGAACGGCGTCTGCGGCAGGGCGAGAGCAAGCTCCCCCTCGGCAGCTTGCAAAGGCTCCAACACGGCTGTGAAAGAGAGCTTCACCACCGACTCCGCACCATCGGTGGTGGGATCATCGAGCGGAATCTCCACGCGGTTGACTTCCCCCAAGGCAGCACGCACGGGATCGCCATTCACATGGCACTGTAGCAGCTTGGATGCCTCAGGCAGCTGCATGACAAGTTTGGTCGGCTGGTCATGGCGGACAGTGATCGCGCCTTCGGTCAGCACGGACCCATCGCGCACGACCTGCGTGGTGTATACAGCCGTGGAGACAATGGCATCATCCGTGAGGCTGGCGATTACTGGCTGCGTAGCCTTGCGCGCATCCTCAAAGGAGAAAGTGACATCGGCCTCAGTGGCCGGAAGCGCGGCAAGTCCAGCGCTGGTGAGGGTTTGACTCGTGTCTCCGTGCTGCAGGCGCAGGACTCTGCCCTCGGGAAGTTCTTTGACCGCAAGTGAGGCGATGGGAGAGGCGGCGAGATGCAGCGTGGTCCCCTGCCCAGCTTTGGCGAGCGCAAAGGTAAGCTTCACACTCTGCGCGCCGGCTTTGTCGGTGATGAGACAGAGGTGATCGCCAGTGACGACAAGGCGAGCATCCTTGGGCTCCACAGTGAGCACGCCCGTGGCTGCTCCCGCGAGTGGCACAGCATGCCATTCGCCGTCGAAGTTTTCCACCTGCATCTCGGCGGTGATTGTGGATGCCTGGGGATCGAGTTGGTACAACGCTGAAAGCAGCGCCGCAGCGACAGGAAGCGGCGGCTTGGCCATGGGTGGTGACGGTTCCTTTGGCAGCGTGGCAGCGACGAGGCGCTTGAGCTCGCCGTAGGTGATTCGCACCTCGCTCTCATCAAGCGTGGCACTGGTGATGGGCTGGGGCGATTGAGCCAGGAGGGAGGTGGCGGACAGCAGGAGGACGAGGTGTGCTTTCATCGACGTCCATGCTCAAAAGGGGCGTGAAACCTTGATGAAGCCGGGATGAAATGGACGTGAAAACACACTCCACAAATTCGAGTTCGCCCAAAGGAAAGCGGCGGGCAGCAGCGTTGGTTTATACTCCGCCCACCGTCATGCCAAGACTCATTCTCTCTTTCCTGATTTGCTGCAGCATTCTCAATGCCGTCGAGGTGCCGCCTGCCCTGCGCGACTATGCGCTGCCAGACGCCGCCAAGCTGCAGGACGAGCAAGGCCGCGACAACGGCGTGCGGTTTGTAGACCTGAACGGCGACGGCCATGAGGACATCGTGCTCTCCAATGCACGTGAATACGGCGTGTTTCTTTTCGTGCCGAAGGAGCGTGCCAAGAAGGGCCTGCAATGGGACGAAGGCTGGTCACAGGTCATGCGCGAAGGCAAGACGGGCGACGCGAACAGCCTGCCACCGATCGTTCGCGCGGATGGCAGCGACACGGGCGTCTCCTTTCACGATGGCGCGATGTGGAGTGGAACCAAGCAGCTCATTCCGTATGCCGAACTGCTCAAGGTGCCCGGCCCAGCGCCAAAATCACCACAGGATTCTCTGAAGGCGCTGCATGTGAAGCCGGGATTTGAGGCCATGCTGGTGGCCGCTGAGCCGCTGGTGCAGGATCCCGTCTTCATCGACTGGGATGCGAAAGGCCGCATGTGGGTGGTGGAGATGGGGGACTACCCCTTTGCCCCTGGCGAAAAAACCAAGGATGGCAGCGTGGGGCAGGAAAAGGTTTCAGACCTCCAAACGGGGCGGGTCAAAATCCTCGAAGACACGAATGCCGACGGTGTGTACGACAAGTCCACCCTCTTCCTCGACGGGCTGAAGCATCCCACGGGTCTCGCCCCATGGAAGAACGGCGTCTTCATCGCCAACATCCCGGACATCTTCTTTGCCGAAGACACGGATGGCGATGGCAAGTGCGACAAACGCGAGACTTGGTACACCGGCTTCACCGCAGGCAATCCGCAGCATTTGGTGAACGGCTTTTGCTGGGGGCTGGATGGCTGGTTCTACGGTGCGAATGGCGACAGCGGCGGCGACATCACCTGTGTGAAGGCGGGCAAGAAAATTGCCCTTGGCACCAACGATTTCCGCTTTGATCCACGCACCGGCGAATTCGCCCTCGAAGGCGGACGCAGCCAGTATGGCAAGTGGCGTGATGATTTTGGCAACTGGTTCGGCAACAACAACAGCACCATCGGCTGGCACTACTGGCTGCCCTTTCGCTATCTCGAACGTCATACTGAAGTGGTGGTGAAGTCCATCCGCAGCGACATGAATGATGAAAAGCGCCTCTACCCAGCAAGCCCGCCTGTGCGACGCTTCAATCAGGGCAGTGCGGTCAACACGCGGACCTCCGGCTGCTCGCCGATGCCGTTTCGGGACAACACCTTCGGCACCGATGGCGAGCAGGTGATGTTCATCTGCGAACCGGCCAACAATCTGGTGCATCGTGAAGTGCTGAATTACGACGGCGGCACCATCACCTGCAGGCGCCATCCAGACGATGTGAAAAGCGAGTTCATCGCCAGTGAAGACAACTGGTTCCGCCCCAGCATGGCACGCACAGGGCCGGATGGCGCGCTGTATGTGGTGGACATGTACCGGCTCGTTCTGGAGCACCCGGAATGGATACCGGCTGAGATCGCACGCGGTCTGGATCTGCGCGGCGGGGAGGATCGCGGACGAATTTACCGCATTAGTAAAAGCGGTGCGGCAGCCGGATCGCCTAAAGGCGGGACGGCAATACACGATCCCATTGCTGCGATGGGTTCTGCAAATGGGTGGATGCGTGACACGGCACAGCGCTTGTTGATTGAGCGGAATGAGACCTCTGCGATGGCTG
This sequence comes from Prosthecobacter sp. Pr1, assembly GCF_057652315.1. Lineage (NCBI taxonomy): Bacteria > Pseudomonadati > Verrucomicrobiota > Verrucomicrobiia > Verrucomicrobiales > Verrucomicrobiaceae > Prosthecobacter > Prosthecobacter sp. Pr1. The sequence continues at coordinate 198,936 of NZ_JBYFBS010000004.1, forward strand.
CGCTGAAGCCATTGCTCGGCGCCGCTCCGGCAGTACGAATCCAGGCGGCGTTCACGCTGATGCAGCTTGGTGGCATGACTGCGGATGAAGTGTTTGCCTTGATCCATCCGCTGACGCCTCAGGTGCGTGCAGGAGCCTTGACGGCCACGGGCACGCAGTCGGATGCAGTGTTCAGTGAATTTGAGAAGGTGTTGTTGAAGCAGGTGCCGCAGAAAGCCCCCAGCAAAGTCGTGATGCCAGTGATTACCAACCAGAATCCGAACCGACAGAAGGTCGTGACCAAATACGTGACGGAGGCAGCCAGCCTCAGTGGCGATGCAAAGCGCGGAGCGGCGGTGTTTCAGAAGGTCTGCATGGTGTGCCACAAGGTGCGTGAACTCGGTGTGGAAGTGGGACCCGATCTGACCACGGTGGCCACCAAACCGCGTGAGCAGCTCATCGAGGCCATCTTCGATCCGAACCGCGCCGTGGAGCAGCGCAATGCCGCCACGCAGGTGACGAAAAAGGATCAGTCGCTGCTCGTGGGCCAGCTGGCCTCCGAAACACCGGGCAACATTACCCTTCGACTCCCCGGCGGTGCTGATATCGTGGTGCTGCGCAGCGACATCCGCGAACTCAAAACGCTGACAACTTCGATCATGCCCGAAGGACTGGAGAGCGTGCTCACTGCGCAGGATGTGGCGGATGTGCTGACGTATATTGGCAGCAAGCCATGAGACTGTGGCAACCGGAGTCAGGAGATCCCTGCTCCTTCGTGAAATGTGCATGTCATTGTGGCGGGTGACGCTGGAAAAGCACCTCATCACCACGCGGTGAGCGGAGGTTACTTCACATCACGCCACAGCCAGCGCAGAGCCTCGGGCAGGCTGGGGGCCATGCCTTTGCTGCCATGGAAGCATTGCGTCCAGTCGATGCGAAAGTCGTAGTTCATGTACTTCAGCGCCGCAGCCATCTGCTTGTTGGCGATGGGCCAGTTGCCGAATTTGTTGTCGAGATCGTTTTCGCCATCGAGCAGGTAGATGCGGATGGGTTTGCGCTCAGAGGCACGAATCAGCGAGGGATAAACATCGCCGCCTTTCAGATCCACGAAGGAGCCGACCCAGGAGAGTACTTTGCGAAATTTGTCAGGCCGCTCCCACGCAACGGTGAAGGAGCAGATGCCGCCGGAGGAACCGCCTGCGATGGCCCAGGCTTCAGGCTGCGGTCGAAACTTGGTTTGATAGCGCTTCTGAACCTCGGGCAGGATTTCATCGATCAAGAAACTCGCATAAGCAGGCCCAAGCGAGTCGTACTCAAAGCCACGATTGGCAGCCTTCTCACCGGGCTTTTGCTTCGTCATGCGCCCCGGATCAATGAAGACGCCCACCGTGCGAGGCATCTCTTTTTTATGAATGAGATTGTCAAAGACCACCGAGGCACGCATGGAGCCATTGGGATCGACATGGCGCGAGCCATCCTGCCAGACCATGAGGCAGGTTTCCTCGCCGGGCTTGAATCCTGCTGGCAGGAAGACGGTCACAGTGCGCACAGTGTCGGGAAAGACCTCGCTGGTGTTCCACTCAAACTTCTCCAGCCTGCCCTGAGGCACATCTTTGTGCGGCAGGCTGTCGGCAGTGTACTCGAAATGTTCGACGTGTACCGTGCCTGCGAGGTGGGGCATTCCCTCAGACTCCACGCGGTAACCGGTTTCGGTGAAGTTGGGCATGTCAGTCACGAGCACCTGCAGGCCGTCCTCTCCCAATGCTGTCATGTCGCCGATCAAGGTGCCATCCTGCTGCACGACTCGTGCGGGCTTGGGATCAATGATGGCCCAGGCGACAGTGGTCGCTTCAATCTTTGCAGCCGCTCTGCCTTGCGTCAGGTTTTGCCGACCAAAGAGGCGCACGACCTGATCATGCAGCATCTGCTGCGCTTCGGAAGTTGATGTCTTTCCCAAAGCCGCCGCAATCTGCCGCGGTGTGATGGAGGGCAGTCCACCCGGTTTGTTTTGAGCAGAACTGAAAGTGACTGCGAAGAGGAACAACGAAAGGAGGGCGAGACGCATGTGTGTGGTTTCTAACGCCACATACAGCGGTGGAATATCGCTGATTTCCCTGGATGCAGTTTTAGCGATCAGAGTAATGACTCATCACGAGGAGCGGGAGCCTCAAGTCTCTGATTTAAAGCGCTGCCGTGAACGGCGTCTTCCCATGTGGCAGTGCCGCCGTGCGCAGACGCGCCTCAATGCCTTCCATCATGGCGCGCACGTGGCGCCATTTGGTGCGGTCGCGCATGAGGTCCATGCTCTTTTCATACGATCCCCACTGAATGACTTCGATGTCTACATGGCGCACGCCCCAGTTGTCCATCATGGAGCGGTTCGGTTTGTACAAATCGATGGTGCCGGTGCCGACGAGCGCGCTGCCGTAATCATCCACCACATAGGTGACGCCAGGCTGGCCGGCGATGCGGAACAGCGTGCCGACTGGAAAACGCGACCAGTCTGCAGCCGCGCTGCGCACGTTGCCAAATCTCAAATTGGTGCCGATCGCATTCTTCACCCCATAGATGATGTGATCGCTTTCATCGTGCGTGTAGGCGGTCGTACGCACTCGCATCTGAGAATTGCGATACAAATTTGAAGCTGCCAGCAGCGGCGGCTTCGGATCATCAAGCACAAAGGTATAGCGCTTGATCGTGCTGGGTCGGAACGGAACATTGTTCGCCAAGGCCTTGCGCACCTCGTATTTGACGCCTGTTTGCAGAGGAGCGGACGATTTGTGCCGCATTTCTTTCCAGGTGGAGAGCAGCGATTGCTTAGGCAGAGCGCAGCTAGAAAGCGTGGCCATCAAGACACCACAGAGGCCAGAGGTCATCAAACGTGAGTTGTACATGGCTGGAAAGTTTTGGAATTACGAAAAAGATACCGTAATTTTCATATACCTTCAATATAAAAAGGATAGTTTTCATATTGTTGAAGTTTGAATAAACTTAACTTCCATAGCCTCTGGATAATTGGACTTCTCGCATTTTAAGCCAGCCGAGCCGAATGTTTTACTTTCCCTTCCCCTCTTATTCTGCCTGCTCTTCCCAGAGCTTTCGCCAGTGATCGAGGCGCTCTTTGATACGGGCTTCCAGGCCGTTGGCAGTGGGGTCGTAGTACTGCTTCCCGCCTTCGAGGCAGCGTTGAGGGACGAAGCCGCCCTCATAGTTGTGCGGGTACAAGTAGCCTTCCCCGTGGCCAAACTCTTTGGCAGCCTTTTTGTGATGAGCATCCCGCAGATGCTTGGGCACCGGCAGAGTACGTCCGTTTTTCACATCCTCCAAAGCGGCATCGATGGCGGTGTAGGAGCGGTTGCTCTTCGGCGCGGTGGCATTGTAAATGGTGGCATGTGCCAGAATGATCCGAGCCTCCGGCATGCCGATGAATTCGACGGCCTGCTGCGCAGCCACTGCAACGCGCAGAGCGTTACTATCAGCCATGCCAATGTCCTCGCTGGCGGCAATGACAATTCGCCTGGCGATGAAGCGGATGTCCTCTCCGGCGTAGAGCATCTTGGCCAGCCAGTACAGCGCCGCGTCGGGATCTGACGCGCGCATGCTTTTGATGAAGGCGCTGATGGTGTCGTAGTGCGCATCGCCGTCCCCGTCATACACCACGGTCTTTTGCTGCACGGACTCCTCCGCAGCCGCGAGCGTGATCACAATCTCGCCCGCGGCATTCGGCTGCGTGGAGAGCACGGCAAGCTCCAGCGCATTGAGGCAGCGGCGCGCATCCCCATCCGCCACGGTGGCGAGGTGCAGACGCGCGTCCGGCTCGACGCGGGCGTGCATGCCACCCAGACCGCGTTCCTCATCGCTCAAGGCGCGGTCCATCAGCGCTTCGAGGTCGGGAATGCCCAGCGGCTCCAGCGTGAAAACTTGGGAGCGGCTGACCAGCGGGCTGTTCACATAGAAGAAAGGATTGTGCGTGGTCGCGCCGATGAAGCGCAGCGTCCCGCGCTCCAGATGCGGCAGCAGCACATCTTGCTGCGCTTTGTTAAAACGGTGAATCTCATCCACAAAGAGGATGGTCGTCTTGTTATAGAGCCGGATGTGATGCCCGGCATTCTCCGCCTCCTTGCGGATGTCTGCCACGCTGCTCTCCACGCCGCTGAGCGTCACGAAGCGCGATTTCGTCTCCTGAGAGATGATGTGAGCCAGCGTCGTCTTGCCCACACCGGGCGGTCCATACAGGATGATCGAAGAAAAGCGGTCTGCCTGCACGGCACGGCGCAGCAGCTTGCCCTCGGCCAGAATATGCTGCTGGCCGGCATATTCCTCCAACGTACGCGGCCGCATGCGGGAGGCCAGCGGCGCGCCTGCATGGTGCACCGCTGCACCCGCTCGTGGCGGTTCAGGGGGCGGAGAGGCAAAAAAATCGTCGTTCATGCAGTGGAAGGGACGATGAATGACGCGGAAACGCGCCGGCAGCAAATCGCAGTTTGCACAGGCGGTCGTTTGATGTTCGATAACACCCCCTGATGAAGCTCTCCAAAAAAGCCGAATACGCCCTCCGCGCCCTCGTGGCGATGGGGCGTGAGCGCGAGGGCACGAATTTCTCCATCCAGGATCTGGCCAGCAAGGAACACATCCCGCTGAAGTTTCTGGAGCAGATCCTTCTGGCTCTGAAAAACGGCGGTCTCCTGCGCAGCAAGCGCGGCGTGGGTGGCGGCTACCAGCTTGTGACCCATCCGGCGCGAATCACGATTGGAGAAGTGGTGACGCTGTTCGACGGCCCGTTTGATCCCATCCCGGGAGCGGACCAAGATGCTCTGGGGCAGGTCTTCAGCGGACTGCGCGACCAAGTGGCACAATGGTTTGCGGAGCATACCGTGGCGCAGATCATCGCCCAGGAACGCTCACGTGAGACGGTGTCGTTTGATATTTGATCATTTGCCAAACAGCCACATGGCCAGAATCAACGTCCATGCGATGTTGAACACCTGACCACCGAGGAAGGCCAGCGCAGGCTTGCCACCTCCGAGATTGAAAAGCTCGCCCAGTCGTGTTTCCAGACCGATGCAGACGAACGCTGCGGCAAACCACACTTCACGCAGTCCTTTGAGCGGCTTGCTTGCGGCTTCTGCCACGCCAGTAGGCACAAAGTATGAAAATACCACGGAGGCGATCACGAAACCGATCACGAACTTGGGAAAGCGTTCCCAGATGATCCTGATGGAGGGCTTTTCTTTTTTGGACGCGCCATCCTTACCGCCACGCATCGTCCACCAGATGGACAAAACAAAGGCCGCTACGCCAATGAGCACATTCTGCGAAAGTTTGACGATGACTCCCACCTTGGTGGCGTCCTTGCCCACCTGTTCGGTCGCCGCCGCCACCGAGCCGCTGGTATCCAGGGTCCCGCCAATCCAGGCACCGCCCACGGCCTCAGACAAGCCCATGGATTTGACCGCCCAAGGCATCATGATCATCATCGGAACGGCGCAGAGCAGGACAATGGAGGTGACATAGGAGAGCTTTTTGCGGTCCCCCTGAATCGCGCCGCAGGCGGCAATGGCGGCGGACACCCCGCAGATGGAAACCGCAGTAGAGAGCATGACGCCAAACTCATCATCCACCTTGAGTTTCCGGGAGATGAAGTAGCACACATACCACACCACCGGAATGACCAATGCTGCCTGCACCAGACCCGGGAGACCCGCCTTCATCATTTCCGGCAGCAGGATCGTCGCGCCGAGGAGCACGATGCCCACCTTGATGAAGAATTCCGTGCGCACGGCCTCGCGCAGCCACTCGGGCACGGGCAGCGTGTGACTCCAGAGCATGCCCAGACCGAGCGCGAACACCACGTATTCGAGCCCCCAGGCCTTGATGCCCGCATGGGCCGCGATCCACTGCGCCAGCCAGCCCAGTACAAAAACCACCACGGCACCGCACAGAAATGACCCAACTTTTTTGCCAAGTGAAGCAGCCAGAGCGAGCGCCGAGATGCCGAGAAACAAGGCCAGCAAGACACCGCTGACGGCGAAATTGTCCGCAGAGAAGGCTTTGGCCGCATCTGCCGCACCGCTCCAGCCCAGAGCAGGCGTTTTGGGGCTCCACCCTTTCGCCACCGCGATCAAGATGGGCAGTGCGGCCAGAACAGCGAGCCAGTCTTCATTTTGCCACCAGCGTGCGGTGGAGGGTCCAGGAGTGGGATAAGCAGAGTCGGAGGCAGCGGAGTTGGCGGGCATGTTAAATGGGTAAAAAAAATCGCGGTGGAAAAACCACCGCGATTCAAACGCCCGCTGGGAGGGAGATTTTACTGCCAGTTGCCAAAGGCATAGGGATTGTTGCCGGGTTGCTGGCCATAGCCATTGCCGGGGTAATAACTGGACTGCTGGCCGTAGCCGTAGTTTGGCCGCTGGCCATAACCATAGCCATTCTGTGGCGGGCAGCTCTGCTGGCCATAAGGCTGGTTGTAATTCGGCTGGCCGTAGCCCTGCTGGGGATACTGACGCTGGCTATTGCTCAGCATGCTGCCAGCCAGAGCACCGAGGACGCCGCCAATGGCGGCTCCTTCAAGCCCCCGATGGCGCTGATTGCCGATGATGCCGCCCGCGCCAGCACCGATGAGAGCGCCTGCGACGGTGCCGCCTGCCGAGGAGCGGCCATAGCCGCCGCCACCGCCATAGCCTTGATTGTATCCACCGTAGCCGCCACCGCCGTAACCATAACCGTAGGGATCAGCGCAGGAGGTCAGGGCGAATGTCAGCAGCAGGGTTCCAAAGGTCAGCGTGCGAACGAGGGAAGTCTTCATGAGGTGATGATGTAAATCTTGTCCTGCACTCTGACGCGTCCTTTAACGAACTATTCGATTATATTTCCGCTACATCTCCGAATGCATCCCGGCAGTTGCAAAAAACCCATGCTGCGGCTCGTTGCCAGCCCACCATGAAGCTCTTCCCTGCCCTTCTGCTTGCCACGCTCGCCGCCGTTTCCCCGCTCGGGGCGGCAGACTCCTATGACATCGTCGTCTATGGCGGCTCCTCCGGAGGAATCACGGCGGCCATCCAGGCGGCACGCATGGGCAAAACGGTGGTGCTCATCGAACCCACAAAGTTTCTCGGCGGCCTGACCACCGGCGGGCTGGGTGCCACAGACATCGGCAACAAGAAGGCCATCGGCGGCATGTCGCGTGAGTTTTACGCCAACGTCTTCAAATATTACAACGACCCGGCCAAGTGGCAGCACCAGACCCGTGAGGAATACTTTGCCAAAAAGCAGCACGGCAACACCGGCAGCGAAGACACCATGTGGACCTTCGAGCCCCATGTGGCCACGGAGATCTACGACGCCATGCTGGCCACAGTGAAGGACAAGGTCACCGTGGTTTTCAGCGAGCGCCTGGATCTGAAAAAGGGCGTGCTCAAAGAGGGCGCACGCATCACCAAGATCATCATGGAGAGCGGCCGTGCCTTTGAGGGCAAGATGTTCATCGACGCCACCTATGAGGGCGATCTGATGGCCAAAGCCGGCGTGAGCTACGCCGTGGGCCGCGAGCCAAATGCGCAGTTTGGCGAAACCATCAACGGGGTGCAGAAGGTCAAAACGATCCATCATCAGTTCATCAAGAACGTCGATCCCTATGTGAAGCCCGGCGATCCGAAGAGCGGCGTGCTGCCCGGCATTGATCCCGGCGACATCGGCGAAGATGAAAGCGGCGACCGCAAGCTGCAGGCCTACAACTTCCGCATGTGCACCACCGACGTGCCGGAAAACCGCCGTGACTGGGAGAAGCCCGCCAACTACGACGAGAAGTGGTTCGAGCTTGCCCTGCGCAATGTCGAGGCCGGTGACGAGCGCATCTCCTGGGCCCCCACCTGGATGCCCAACCGCAAGACCGACACGAACAACAACTTCGCCATCAGCACCGACTTCATTGGCCAGAATTTTGATTACCCGGACGCCGACTACGAAACCCGCGCGAAGATTTGGAAAGCCCACGAAGAATGGCAGAAGGGCCTCATGTGGACCTATGCACACCACCCCCGCGTGCCTGAAAAAATGCGCGCCGCCTTCCAAAAGCTGGGTCTGGCCAAGGATGAATTCAAGGACAACGGCAACTGGCCGCGCCAGCTCTACGTTCGCGAAGCACGCCGCATGATCGGTGGCTACGTCATGAGCGAGAAGAACTGCAAGCGCCGCGAGATCGTGGAAGACAGTGTGGGCATGGGTGCCTACAACATGGACTCGCACAACGTGCAGCGTTACATCACCAAGGAAGGTTTTGTACGCAATGAAGGCGATATCCAGATCGGCACCCGCCCCTACCCCATCAGCTACCGCAGCATCACTCCGAAGGCGGAGGAGTGTACGAACCTGCTCGTCCCCGTGTGCCTGAGCGCCACGCACATCGCCTACGGCAGCATCCGCATGGAGCCCGTCTTCATGGTCATGGGCCAGAGCTCCGCCACTGCCGCCGTGATTGCCATCGACTCCGGCAAGGACCTGCAGCAGATCGACATGGCCAAGCTCAAGGAAAAGCTCCTCGCCGACGGCCAGATGCTCGACTTTGAATCACCGCCGATGCCGGAACATGTCTCGATCAGCAAAGAAAAGCTCGGCGGCATCGTCGTCGATGACAGCGAGGCCGAACTCACCGGTTTCACGTCCGAAGGCCACACCACACCGGGCTTTGTCGGAGAAGGCTATCGTCACGATGGCGACACCGCCAAAGGCGAGCAGAAAGCCCGCTTCACCCCCAATCTGCCTGCCGCAGGTCAGTATCGCGTCGCCATCACCTACACCGCGCTTGCCAATCGTGCGGACAACGTTCCTGTCATCATCCACCATGCCGATGGCGAAGCCACAGTGGTCGTGAACCAAAAGAAGAAAGCCCCTGACAAAGACGTTCTGCTTCCCTTGGGCACCTACCGTTTTGAAAAAGGTAAAACCAGCTGGCTCGAAATCCGTAACGAAGGCACCAAGGGCCACGTCATCATTGACGCGGCGCAGTGGATGCCGGCGAAGTGAGTGGATCGATTTTATAAGGAAGGCAGGAACCAGCTTGGTTTCCTGCTTTCCTCATTCCTGGCTCTTACATGCGGCGGCGATGCAGAACTATCGCGAGGGTGGCGAAGAGAAGCAGCAATGCACGGGAGGGTTCGGGGACGGCAACGATGAGGACACCAGTGGTGAAGAGTTCGGACGTATCCCAGATCAGCCCTGCTGTCAGCGTGGGCAGATCATACTGAATGGTGGTGACGGACACAGGGCCGGTCAGGTCAGACCAGTCGAAGAGCCGCCATTGATCGCCTTCTGCCCAGCCGGTCATGTCGTTGGGATTCGAAACTCGCAGCAGTGTGTCCGCATCCAGACTCACGGCACCGGAAATGATGGCGCGGTCGGCCGCAGCGGCGTTGCCGGTGTTGTCCCCCTGCCCGGCTCCGGAGAAGAGATCAAAGTTCAGGACAGAGGCTGCTGAAAAACTAAGAACACCTGTGCCGGAGGTTTTAATGGTGAGCGTGCTGACCGCCGACGGAATTCCCCCAGGCAGCTCCGTGCCGATCTGCAAGGTGCCGCCTGTCAGAGTCACGCTTTGATCCGCGCCCGGGGCAACGCGCCCGCTGCCGCCAAATACCGCGCCGGACTGGACTGAGACCGCCCCCTGCCCGGTGCCTGAGCCAGTGGCAGTGGTCACAAGCAGGGTGCCTTGAGTCACCGTCGTACCGCCGCTGTAAGTGCTGTTCCCGGTGATGATCCAGGTGCCCGTTCCAACTTTTTCGATCTTACTGGTGATGCTGACGTTGACGTCCGGCAGACTGACGATCTCATTGGCTCCGGTGTTGGTGCCCCCAAGGCGCAGCACGCGCTGCACAGGGTTGCTGCCTGCGGCGGTGAAGGGAGAGGTGAATTTGACCGTGCCTGTTCCGGTGTTTTCCAGAACTGCGGTCACTGAGATCACATCGGTGGCCACGTCGGCGTTGCTGATGTTGATCGGGCGGTTGGTCACGGAGTCGGTGTCTCCAATATAGCGCAGTGTGGCCAGCACATTGTAATTCTGTGCGGAGGTGGTGGCCGTGGCCATGTCGATGATGCTGGTGGCGCTGTTGTAGTCGCCAGTGCCTAGCGAACTGGCCTGCCCCCGGTCCGCGAGCGAGGTGACTTCGATGGTGTTCTGCAGCAGGGTGGTCTTGCCCCTGTAGGTGTTCGCCGCGCCCAGCTGCAGGGTGCCAAGCGAGATGGTCAAATTGAGGTTGTTTTCGTTCGTGCCTGAGCCGCCGATGAAGCCACTGCGAAAATCGAAAGTACCTGAGACGTAGTGCAGGAAGGTGCTGAGGCCGGTGGTTCCGCCCACGACCGCATTGTTCGAGCCTGTGCCTTCCGTGCGCAGCCCGCCATACTGGGTGACGGCGTAGCCGGTCGAGGTGCTGCCGAGGATCAGCTTTCCGCTGGTGCTGCCGCTGCCCAACGTGAAGGTGGTGCCGTAGTAAATGGCATAGCTGATGGAGGAACTGGTGGTTTTGACGAGTTGCAGCGCGCCATCCTGAATCCGCGTGGCGCCGGAATAATCTCCGGTGGTGTAGCTGGTATCGTACTCGTAAATGACCGTGCCTGCGCCGGTCTTGGTCAGGGCTGTACCTACAACGGTGCCGCCTGAGTTGGTGGTGTTTAAAATGCGGCTGCGGATGGTCAGGGGGGCGTCCAGGTTGTTCTGAAAGATGGTCAGCTCTGTGGAGCCCACCGCCGCGCGTATGCCACCACCGGTGATCGTCGTGAGATTCGCGCCGACATTGGGCGTGACCAAAATGCCCCCGAGGGTGAGGACGACAGAGCTGGCGTCCTGCGTGAGGGTCGTGGCCTGGGATTGATTGAAACGCAGACTGCCGATGCTGGTGCTCGCGCTCAGTGTCGTGGCGGTAATGCCCGAGGCTATGTCCGCATTGTCAGCCAGAGTGGTGGCGGTGCTCAGCGTATAACCGCTGATGCTGGAGAGCCCCACAAAAAAGCGCAGTCCGGAAACCGCCGCCGTGGTGGCCGCCCAGTCATCCAGCCCAACCGTGGCAAACGCGACGCCACCGGCGCCGGTGACCAGGGCATTGTCTGCGCCGCTTGTTGTTTTGATGGAGCCAAGAGTCGGCAGATCCAGACGCAGCGTGCCTCCCACCACCGTGCGGGAGATGGCGCCAAAGGTGATGTCCATGCTGCCAGTGCCAGATGATACCGCCGTGATGCGCGAAGAACCGCTGGCGATTGTCAGCGTGCCGAGAGCCTGACTGCTGGCACCGTCCACCTTGCCCGTGGTCTTGAACGTGCCACCGCCCAAAGTCAGAGTACCTACGGTGCTGCTGAGGGTGACATTGGTGTAGAGCATGTTAGCCGCTGGTGCGTCCGCTGCGCTGAAGTCCAGATGCAGCACCCCGTTGTTCACGGTGGTGATGCCGGTGGCCGTGCTGGTGCCCATCAGTGTCAGTGTACCGCTGCCTTCCTTGGTGAGAATGCCCGAGGTGGCTGTGATGGCCCCATGCACCTCAAAGTTGCCGCTGCCTGAGAAGGTGTAACTGGTGGCACCGATCTGCGCGGTGATGCCGCCCGCAAGAATGAGCGTACCGCTGTCGGAGCCAAACCGTGTGGTGGACTGGATGCGCACCGTGGGCGTGATCGTATTGATGCCGCTGAGATTGCGGATGGCTCCGTCCAAGGCGATGCCATGGCCGTTGGCCTGGATCGTTTCGTTCAAGGTGATGCCACCAGAGAGGTTCAACGACGCGCCGGTCATGGTTTTGGTAATGCCGGTCGAGCCCGTGGTGCCGAGAGCATTGCTGTCACGCACTTCCAACACGCCGCTGTCCACCGTCACCACACCGCTGAAGGTGTTCGCTGCGGCAAGCACCGTGCGTCCGACGCCATTGATCTGGAGGCTGACACTGCCGCTGCCATTGTTGGCGATGGAGGCATTGATGGTCAGTGCGTTCGAGGTGGACATGTTGGTCAGCAGCAGCTGCCCGGCGGCATTGTCCACGCCACCGGCTATGAGAAAACTGCCGTCTCCGAGCGATCCAACCGCCAGCGCCTGGGCACCCTGAATGATCTGCACGCCGCCACTGTCGGCGAGCCGCAGTGTTTTGCCCGCCAGATCAAGCTGACGCACGTTGCCGGTGTCGGTCATGGAAAGTGTGGCCAGATCCGTCACCCCGGCGGTGAACGATACGGCACCGGTGGAGGAACCTGAAATTTGCAGGTTGGCAGTTGTCGTGTAGCCCGGCAGCACGCTGACGTTTGCACCTGTCTGATAGACAAGATCTCCGGCAAACACGCCGACCACCCCGTCGGTCAGACCTGCCCATCCTCCGACACGACCATCCCCACTGCGATAGGTGGCCCAGGCGCCCACCAGACCCTGGGTGGCACCGCCGACGCTGCCGGTGATCTGCCCTGTCACTGGAGCCGTGATGGCAAGCACGGCACTACCCGTGCGGGTGATGTCGCCCAGGTCAACGCTCATGCTGCCGCCAAAGCCCGACACGAGCGTGATCGCTGTGGCGCTCTGCTGCACGCTGAGGCTGCCGAACGTCTGGCTGTTTGCCTTGCCTGCGGCACCGACGAGCTGCAGCTCCGTGCGTGTGGTCAGGCCTCCCAGAAGCTGCAGCGCTCCTGCCGTTGTGCCATGATACAGCATGTCTTGAGTCGATGCCGTCGCGGCGGTGAAGTCCAGAATGTTCACCCCGCCTTCGGTGCCTGCGTTTTCGGAAGTACTGACGTAGCTGAGAGCACGCCCCAAGACGGTGGCTCCCGTGTAGGTGCTGGGAGCAGCGTAGGTCAGAGTCAGCGGCTGCAGTGTGTTGACGGGTGCATAGGCGGTGCGGCTGAAACTCCAGCTGCCGCCCGTCTCGCCGATGCCGCCGCTAATCGTGGTGTTGACCGTGTTGATGTGCGTATGAAAACGGGCGTCACCGCTGAGAGTGATGGCCCCGCTGAAGGTGGAGTTGGAGGCGTCCACGCGAACCGCGCCGTAATTGGCGGCCCCCACGCCGGCAATGGTGAGCGCCGTGGTGTAAGTGCCGGTGCCTGTGGGATTGAAGATGGAGTAGGTCTTCACATCAATGCTGCTGAGGCTGCTGATGTAGGTGGGGAGGCCAACGCTGAGATAGATGCCGCCGGTGGCTCCGGCTGCGCTGCTCAATGTGAGCGTGCCAGTGAGATCAGGATTCACCGAACTGATGCGCACAAAAGCGGTGGTGGAACCACCCGATTTCTGAAAGGTGAGATTGCTGCCTTTGAGCAGTGACGTGAAGGTGATCCACTGGCCGCCCGTGCTGCCGCCAGAGGCTGCATTGGCAATGCTCACCATCCCCCCCTCACCGAAATTGAGCGTGCCCCCTGTAAACGCATGAGCAGTGGTCCCAAGTGGAGTCCCCAGTGGATCGAAGATCATTCCTGCCAGCTTGATCTCACCGTCTAGAGTGAGTGTACCGCCCGAGGTGCTGGAGGTGTAGCCAAACTCGGCGATGGCCAGCCCGCTGTTGTCCCAGGCGCTGTAGGTGCTCGTGCTGCTTTTGTACCAGCGCAAATTGGTGCTGACACTTCCGTCCGTGCTCCAGTTGCCGCCGCCATTTTGAAGGCCCGCCGTGGCAAGGTCGCCGTCGAACTGATAGGTCTGCGCTCCAGCCAAAGACGTCATCAACAACAGGCTCAGGAATACTGGGAGTCGTTTCATGTGAGTGTGTGTGTGATCCCCCTCCCGACACTTGGCCGTGGACTTCCATGACCAGCATGGAGCTGTTCTTCGATTCAAGTTTCAGGGGGGACTTTATGCCTGAGCATCAGCCGTGCCCAGCACGTACCCCCTCCGCAATCTCGGCACAATAGTACCACCTTATGCGTCTGCTGTTTTGGTTATGGGTGAATGAATTTTTCACCCGCTAAAGGAGCGGCTTACCTCTGAGAAAAACAGTCCCCAAAATCACCTCTGCCACGATGCTTGCGTGCGAAAAAAGTCACTCGGCTGTTTCATTTCAAACAGGGCCTTACTTCGGCCTCTTCAGCTCAAACATATCCTGTGTCCGGCAGTACCAGTTGGGACTCTGCATGCGACCGATGGGATGATAGTTCCCGGGCTTCACCAGCCACGTTTCAGGATCCAGAATACCATCGCGCACATGCACGCGCAGCACTTCGCCAATGATCAGTCGGTTGTCGCCGATCTCGATGATGCTGTGGCTGCGGCATTCAAAGCTGGCGGGCGCTTCCGCAATTCGTGGCGGCTTCACCACGCTGCTCGGCAGGGCCGTGAGTCCGGCATGCAGCAATTCATTCTCACCCGGTGGCAGCGTGGCCGCACAGAGATTCATTTTCTCGGCGAGCGCTTCATCGACGAGGTTCACGACAAACTCGTGCGTCAGGCGGATGTTACGCGCGGTGTCCTTCGGCACGCCCGCAGAGCGATCTCCCGGACAAAAGCCGACGATCGGCGGAGAATCCCCCAGCACGTTGAAGAAACTGAACGGTGCCGCATTCACACGCCCTTCGAGATCAACAGTGGTCGTCAAGGCAATCGGACGCGGAGTGACAAGTCCGGCGAGAATCATGTAAGCGTCTTCGCTCAGGGGGCCAGTAAGATCGAGTTCCATGGGGATTGGGATTATCAAGGTGCCGGGGTCTCCTGACCCCGGTGGGAATCAAGAGCTTCCCATACCTTGTTACGAAGCAGATTCAGCAGCGGACTCGGCACGATACGCTTTCGCCAGCAAAGTCACCGGCTGCGTCACTTCGTGGCAGGGATGACTGCCACAAGCGCGCAGCCCATTGGCGATCTGCAAATGACATCCAGGATTGCTCGTGGCAACCACAGGCGCCCCAGCCTGGCGCAGGTTCGCGACTTTGCGGTCCAGCAGCTTCTGGCTCTGCTCAGGCTGGGTGATGTTGTAGATGCCCGCGCTGCCGCAGCACCAGTTCGACTCCGGCAGCTCCTTGAACACAAGCCCCGGAATGCTGTTCAGAATCTGCCGTGGCTGTGACACGACCTTTTGACCATGGCACAGGTGGCAGCTTTCATGATACGTCACCTCCCCCACACCGGCACCTGCGGTGGGTTTGCGGAAGCGAATCTGCACGAGCCATTCGTGGATGTCCTTCACCTTCTTGTCCCACTGCTTGGCTTTTTCCGCATAGAAAGGATCATCATGCAGCAGATGACCATAAGTCTTCAAATGCGATCCGCAGCCGCCAGCATTGGTGATGATGGCATCGATATGATCGAGATCAAAGCTGTCGATCTGCCTGCGGGCCAGCTCGCGCGCGAGTTCAAGCTCGCCATTGTGCGCGTGCAATGATCCGCAGCAGCTTTGCGAACGCGGAGTGATGACTTCGCAGCCATTCGCCAGCAGGACATCCGCAGTGTCGCGATTGATGTTCGAAAACGCCAGATCCTGGATGCAACCCGTGAGCAAACCCACACGGTAGCCTTTGCTCTGCTGCGGCACTTCCTCCGGCCAGATCAGGTCATCGGAGAACTTCTCCGCGATCTTCGGCGTCTGCGGCTCCAGCTTTTTCAGCGAGGACGGCATGAGCCCGAAGAAGCGCACCTTTCGCATCAGCTTTTCCAAACCGGTGCTTTGGTAGATGCGAAGCACGCGTCCGATCAGACGCAGCAACCAGGGACGCATGAAGATGACATTCAGCGAGAGCCAGCGCCAGAAGTCGCGCTGCATGCCGTCATTCACCTGCGCCTGCTCGACTTCAGCGCGCGCCGTTTCAAACAGCTCCGCATAGTTCACTCCCGCCGGACACGCCGTCTGGCAGGCGAGACATCCCAGGCAGTAGTACATTTCATCGGAGAGCGCCCTGGTAACCTCCAGGTTGCCGTCCGCCACCGCACGCATGAGCGAGATGCGTCCCCGCGGGCTGTTGCGCTCCATTTTTGTCTCCACATAGGTGGGACACGTCGGCAGGCACATGCCGCAGTGCATGCACTGCTGCAGCACGGAATAGTCGATGGATTTGAGGAGATTGGCAGATGGCATGATCAGTTCCTCAATCAAAAATCTTCCCGGGGTTCAGCAGGCCCTGGGGATCGAGGGCTTGTTTGATGCTGCGCATGAGTTCGTAGCTGCCTTCACCGAGCTGGCGTCTGAGGAAGCCTTTTTTGGCGAGGCCGACACCGTGCTCACCAGTAACAGTGCCGCCGAGGCGGATGGTTTCATCCACAATTTCTTCGAGCGCGATTTCAATGCGGTGCATCTCCTCATGATCGCGTTCATTGGTGAGGAAGGTGGGATGCAGGTTGCCATCGCCCAGATGGCCGAAAGTGCCGATCTGCAGCTTGTGCTTCTTCGCCACGCTGTCGATGAAGGCGACCATCGTGGCGAGTTCGCTACGCGGCACGGTCACGTCTTCGAGGATCGTCGTGGGCCGCACACGGGCAAGCGCAGAGAATGCATTGCGGCGCGCGGCGGCGAGCTTGGCGCCTTCCGCCTCATCCGCAGCAGCGCGAACATCGCGAGCGCCGTTGGCTGTGGCGAGCGCCATCATCTGCGCAGCTTCTTCTTCGACAACGACGGGATGCCCGTCGGTCTCCATCAGCACCAGCGCCTCCACATCCGTGGGAAGGCCGATCTTGGCATAATCTTCGACGCACTGCACCGTGACGCGATCAAGGAACTCCAGCGTGCAGGGGATGATCTTGGCGGCGATAATGGCCGAGATCGTCTTGGCAGCAGCGTCCATCGAATCATACAGCGCCAGCATCGTTTTGCGCGCCTTGGGCCGAGGCAACACTTTCAGGATGACTTCCGTGATGATGCCGAGGGAGCCTTCGCTGCCGATGAAGAGGTCCTTCATGGAGTAACCCGCCACGTCTTTGACGCACTTGTTGCCAAGGAAGGTCAGCGTGCCGTCGGGCAGCACGACTTCCATGCCCATGACGTAATCACGCGTGACGCCATACTTCAGCCCGCGCAGGCCGCCCGAGTTTTCGGCCACATTGCCACCAATGGTGGAGATCTTCATCGAGCCAGGGTCTGGCGGATAAAACAGGCCCACCTTCGCTGCGGCGTCGTCGATCTCCTTGGTGATGACACCGCTCTGCGCCCGCACCGTGAGGTTTTTTTCATCAACCTCGATGAGTTTGTCCATCTTCACGAGGCAGATCACCAGACAGCCTGCCAGCGGCACGCTGCCACCGCTCAATCCGGTGCCTGAGCCACGGGTGACCACGGGGACGTCGTTTCTGCGAGCGAGTTTGACGCATTCGGACACTTCCTCGGCGGTCAGCGGAAAAACGACCGCACCGGGACGCTGCTTGAGGGCGGCGGTTCCATCGAAACTGTAAGGCACAATGTCCTCCGCTGAGGTAAGTACTCTATCCGGAGCTAGGATTTCCTTCAGAGAGTGAATAAAGGGGGCTTCAATTTGGTTCACGGCGGGCATTCTGGCGAGTTCGAGGTAGAGCGTCAACGCGGGCTGTGGTTGATTATGATCACATGAAATTCAATCACCTCATTCGTTTCACACCCATTTATCAAAGCCGCGTCTGGGGTGGCCGCCGCATGGAGACCCTCCTGGGGGCCGCACTGCCGGATGCCACCACTCCCTTTGGTGAAGCCTGGACGGTGTGCGACCGCCCTGAGGCCCCGAGTGTGACGGCGGATGGCGTGACTCTGCATGAGCTGTGGACGAACCACCGCGAGGCTGTGTTTGGCAAAACCCTCCTAAAATCCACCAGCCCCGCCTTCCCGCTGCTGATGAAGATTCTCGATGCCTGCGATGATCTCTCGATCCAGGTGCATCCGCCCGCAAGCATGGCCGAGGAACTGAAAGGCGAGCCGAAAACGGAGATGTGGTACATCGCCCATGCAGATCCGGGTGCGAAGATCTACGCCGGTCTGAAACCGGGAGCGACGCGCGCGGATTTCGAAACCGCGCTGAAAAACGGCACGGTGTCTGATGTCGTGCATGTGATCGAGGCACGCACGGGCGACTGCCTTTTCATCCCAAGCGGCCGCGTCCATGCCATCGGCGCAGGATTGCTGATCTATGAAATCCAGCAGAACAGCGACACAACGTATCGCGTCTTCGACTGGAACCGCGTCGGGCTGGATGGCAAACCGCGCGCGCTGCATGTGCAGGAGTCCATGCAGAGCATCGACTTCACGGATTTCGAGCCCGGCGTGCAGCAGGTCCAGTCCAACGGCACGCTTGTGAACTGCGAGTATTTCAACGTCAAAGTGCTCAGCGGCTCAAAGCAGGCAGGTATCCCAGGCGAAAGCCTCACCATCGCCGTTGTCAGCGGCAAGATCACCGTCGGCGGCACGACTCTCAAAGCAGGAGACTTCGCCCTCGTTCCCGCCACCCTCGCCTCCCCCTCACGTTTGGTGAAGCCCGCAGACGCGGAAAGTCAGTGGCTGGAGATCCGCGTGCCTGTGTGATTCAGCCGGGCATTCCCGCCCTACTGTTTGACCGCCGGCACTTCGGCTTTCTTGACCTCAGGCACAGGCTGCTCGGCGGGCTTGGTCGCAGCAGGTGCGGCCACCTTCTTCGTTTCTGCCGCAGGCTTTTCGACCTTCTCGCTCTTTTTGACCTCAGGGTCTGTTGGTGTACTGGGCACGGCGATGAATTTGGCCTTCTCCGGATCCATCTTCGGCAGCTTCCCCTGCGGCACAGGCGGCAGTTTTTTCTCCGGAGCTGGCTTGGGAGCGGCCGCAGCAGACTTAGCCTTGGGCTCAGGTTGAGGAGCCTCCTTGCCACAGGCAACGAGCAGCAGAGCGATCAGGCACAAGCGGTGGTTCATGAGGCACGAATGGACACCGAACGCGCGTGCGCATCAAGCCCCTCAACTGCGCTGATCGCGCTGACGATGGGGTCGGACTTGGCACAGCTCTCGCGATCCAGCCGGATGATGCTGGTGCGGCGCTGAAACATGTCCGCCGTGATGCCCGGGAAGGATTTGCCAGAGCCGCCGGTGGGCAGCGTGTGGCTGGGACCAGCGAGGAAATCGCCGACGGCGACCGGCGAATGATTGCCCAGGAAGATGGCACCCGCCGTGCGAATGAGCGGCAGGATGGCATCTTCACGCGTGGAGATGAGCGTGAGATGCTCTGGGGCAAAGTCGTTCGCTAGACGCGCTCCGTCCTCCAAACTGGGGATGAGCATGAGAAAGACACCTTTCTCCAGCACCGGCAAGAGCTGGGCCTGACGGCTGAGCGTTTGAGACTGCTCCCCGACCTGCGCAACCACCGCATCAAGCAGTGCGGCATCATCCGTGAGGAAACCCGCCATGCTGTCCTTGCCATGCTCAGCCTGCGCGAGGATGTCCGCAGCGATGAAGGCAGGGTTGCCTGACTTGTCGGCGAGGATGAGCACTTCGCTGGGGCCAGGCAGTAGATCAATGGAGACGACGCCAAAAGACTGGCGCTTGGCCTCGACCACGTAGCTGTTTCCGGGACCAAAGATTTTGACCACCGGACGAATCGTGGCGGTGCCAAAAGCAAGCGCCGCAATGGCCTGCGACCCGCCGATTTTATAGACCTCGGTGGCTCCCGCGAGCTTCAGCGCAGCCAGCAACCCCGGATTCACCGTGCCGTCGCGTCCGCAGGGTGTGCAGACGACGATCTCCGGCACGCCAGCCGCAGCGGCAATGGCGACGGTCATGATGGAGGTGGAGACCAGTGGCGCAGTGCCTCCCGGCACGTAGCAGCCCACGCGCTCAAAGGGATGAAAGACTTCACCCACCGTAGCGCCCTGCTCATTGGTGAATTCCCAGCCCTGGCGCATGCTGCGCTGGGCAAAGGCCGACACATTGCGGTGGGAGGATTCGAGGGCGCGCTTGAAGGTGGGATCGGCGGCCTCCCAGGCAGCATCCAGTTCTGCCTGCGGAACGCGCATTTGCTCAGCGGTGAGCTTGGCTCCGTCAAATTTCTCCGTGAGTTCCAGCACGGCGGCATCACCTCGCTCGCGCACGGCCTTGATGACACCAGCGACGACCTCACGTACGGCATCGCTGGCCTCAGCACGGCGGTTGAGGGCGGCGGCGGCGGTGGCGTAGTCGGGATCGGTGTGGCGGATGATCTTCATCGGGTAAGTTTACGTGCCAAGAGAGGAGGCAGAGTCAAGGATTCAAGAGAGCCAGGGGGGGACCTAGCGCCAAACAACATGCATGACATCAGGCCACCTCAAGGCGGGACTGCGAAATAATCGGGAGGCTTCGGTCAGTCCCCATCAGCTTCTGCGCCAAAGTCGTCTGGAGCCTCACCGGCACCAGCATCATCCCAGTGCTCGTTCGGATAGTTGCTGCGGCTTGCCCGCGAAGTCCTATGCCGTTTCTCATGGAAATACGATGCGAGAGCAATGCCCGCCATGAGGCCGATGATGACAAGAAAAATCACCATCGGATCTGTCCTCCACAGGTTTACGGCACCACTTCACCGGAGCCGGTGTACACCCATTTCTCCACACGGCCGTTTTTAATGCGGGCCTGGGCTTCGGTCTCAAACTTGCCAAACATGGTCTGCGTTTCGTATTTCACGTTCACAGTCCAGTATTCGGCGCCGTCGATTTTTTCCTGCGTGGGATCGCTCCAGGACTTGATGTTGTCGGGCTTGATTTCGGTGACCTCGCCGGCCTTCATGCTGGCAAGGAGCAGCGGGTAGGAGCCGTCGGCATCTTTGGTAGGCTTGTCATTGCTGCTGCTTCCGCCACCTGTGGAGGCGGCAGGGGCGTTTTTGGCGCGCTCAGCAGCGGCAAGGCGGTAGGCGTGGGCTTTGCGGGCGTTCTCGGTCTGGACGACCTTCACCTGCTCATAGGCGGCAGTGAACACCTCCTTGAAGTCGGTTTCATCCATGGCGACGAGGCCGCGCATCGGAGAACCTGCGGAGGCTCCCACCACGAGGTTGGTGCCTTCCTGGCCCATCACGAAGATTTTGGTGCCCGCCTTGAAGGTGGTGGCTGCAGTGGCCTTGCCCATCTGCATCTTCAGTTCCAGATCCTTCTTCATGGTCACCTGCTTGGGCGTGTTGAAGAAGCCCTTCGGCACCACGGCCCAGTTCTGGGTCAGCTCATCCACAGGTGGAAACACGGGAGCGACGAAGGCATTCGGGTCCACCGGCGGCGGCTCGGGGACCTTGGGCATCTCAGGTTTCGGCTCCTCGGGCTTCATCTCCGGCTTCGGTGCAGGCGCCTCCATGACGATCTTTGGCTCCTTTTTGACCGGCTTCGGCGCGGGAGCCACGGCCACCTCTTTCTTGGGCTCCTCCTTTTTAGGAACGTGCTTGGTGAACTTCATGGCATCAGCAAAAGGCGGATACACATACTCGTAGGAGACGTAACCGACGGCGATGGCCAGGGCGATGACAATAAGAGGTTTCATGACAGTGGAGGAGTCTAGGAGAGAGGCCGGAAATAATCAACCGCCCTCATGCACCATTCTGGAAACGGGCCAGCCGGGGTTTTCTTGGGCTTGATCTCCCCTGCCCCACGCGGCTTGTGTAGGCCCATGCCTAAAGACGTGATCCGCGTGCGAGGTGCACGGCAGCACAACCTCCAAAACATCGACGTGGACATCCCGCGGCACCAGCTCGTGGTCCTGACCGGCGTCAGCGGCAGCGGGAAGTCATCGCTGGCGTTCGACACCCTCTTTGCCGAAGGCCAGCGCCGCTACGTGCAGAGCCTCTCCGCCTACGCCCGGCAGTTCCTAGGCCAGATGCAGAAGCCGGACGTGGATTTCATCGAGGGTCTGTCCCCGGCGGTGGCCATCGAGCAGGTGCATTCCAATCCGAACCCGCGCAGCACCATCGCTACGGTCACGGAAATCTACGACTACCTCCGCGTCCTCTACGCCGTGGCAGGCCAGCCCTACGACCCCAGCACGGGTGAAAAGCTGCACCGCAGCACCCCGCCGGAGATCGCCGACAAAGTGCTGGCTCTGGGTGAAGGCACCCGCGTCATGGCCCTCTCCCCCCAGCCACCGGCCAGCGGCGCGGACACCCGCACCTTGTTTGAAAAGCTCAAGCGTCAGGGCTTCGTCCGCGTGCGACTGAACGGCACGGTGGTGGAGCTGGAGGATTCCCTCAAGCTGGAGGACGCCGAAACGCAGCAGGTGCAGATCGTCATCGACCGCCTCGTGGTGCGCGCCGACTCCCGCCAGCGCCTCATGGAGGCCATCGAAAGCTCACTCCACTGGAACGAGCGCGAGGTGCAGTTCCTCGTGAACCTCGATGGCAGCGAGGAAATCCTCAGCTACACCACCGCCTTTGCCAATCCCCGCACCGGCTATGTGATCGAGCGCCTGACTCCGCAGCATTTTTCCTTCAATACCCACCTCGGCGCCTGCCCCGTCTGCGAAGGCACCGGCACCACGCCCACACCAGATCCCACCCTGCTGGTGCCGGACGAGTCTAAATCGCTGAACGATGGCGCGATCAAAGCCTGGTGGGCGCGCCACCCGAAGGTGAAGCAGATTTTCAATCAAAGTATCGAGGCCCTGGCCAAGCACTTCGGCGCCGCGATGGACGTTCCCTTTCAAGACCTCCCGCAGGACTTCAAACACGCGCTGTTCCATGGCACCGGCGCTGCGCCCATCAGCACCGGCTGGAAGAAGACGGATAACAAACGCAGCGTCGCCAAGCCCTTCGAAGGCTTGCTGCCCGAAATCGCCCGCATGTATCAGAACGCCGAAAGCGATGTGCTGCGCGCCGCCCTCACGCGCCTGATGAATCCACAGTCCTGCACGACCTGCGGGGGCATGCGCTTGAAGCCGGAATCGCTGGCGGTCAAGCTGCGTGCTCAGGACAAAGAGCTGAATATCCATGACTTCACCGCCCTGCAAACCCGCGATGCCCTGCAATGGATGCGTGAGCTGGAAGTGACCGAGCAGCAGAAAGCCTATGTAGGCGAGCTCCAACGCGAAATCTCCAAACGCATCGAGTTCCTGGAGCAGGTCGGCCTCGGCTACCTCGCTCTGAACCGCGAGAGCGGCACTCTGTCCGGCGGCGAGATGCAGCGCATCCGCCTCGCCTCGCAGATCGGAGCCGGACTTGCGGGTGTGCTCTATGTGCTGGATGAGCCCAGCATCGGCCTGCATCCCAGCGACAACGAGCGCCTCATCCAGACCCTGCTGCGCCTGCGTGATCTCGGCAACACCGTGCTCGTCGTGGAGCATGACGAGGCCACCATGCGCGCCGCCGATTACATCATCGAACTCGGCCAAGGAGCCGGACAGCTCGGCGGCAAAATCACCGCTCTGGGCACGCCCGCGGAGATCGCCGCGAATCCAAATTCCATCAGCGGCGGCTACTTGAGCGGCAGAGTTCGCATCGAGGCCAAGGCACTGCCCCAGACCCTGCTCACAGAGTCTTTGGGACCGCGCTCCAAGCACTCTCTCACCATCCACGGCGCCACCGAGCACAACCTGCGCAACGTCACCGCCGCCTTCCCCCTCGGCAGCTTCACCTGCGTCACCGGCCCCTCCGGCAGCGGCAAATCTACCCTTGTCGATGACATCCTCATGCGCGCCCTGCGCCGCCACTTTTACGATGCCAAGGACATCCCCGGCACTCACGAAAAAATCACCGGCCTGGAACACCTCGACAAAGTCGTCGTCATCGATCAGTCGCCCATCGGCCGCAGCCCGCGCTCCAATCCCGCCACCTACACCGGTGCCTTTGGCCCCATCCGCGAACTCTTCGCCCAACTGCCGCTGGCCCGCATGCGCGGCTACGACGCCGGGCGCTTCAGCTTCAACACCCCCGGCGGCCGCTGTGAAAAATGCGAAGGCGATGGCGTCATCAAAATCGACATGCACTTCCTCGCCGATGTCTATGTCACCTGCGAATCCTGCAAAGGCCGCCGCTACGGCGCGGAGACGCTGGAGATCACCTTCAAAGGCAAGAACATCGCTGATGTACTCGACATGACCGTCAGCGAAGCCGTCCGCTTCTTTGATCGCAGCACCAGCATCGGCCCCAAGCTGCGCACGCTGGAGGAAACCGGCCTCGGCTACATCCGTCTCGGACAAAGCGGAGCCTCCCTCTCCGGTGGTGAAGCCCAGCGCATCAAGCTCAGTGCCGAACTCGCCAAACGCAGCACCGGCCGCACCCTCTACGTCCTCGACGAACCCACCACAGGCCTCCACAGCGCCGACATTCAAACGCTCCTCGGCGTCCTCCTCCGCCTGCGCGATGCCGGCAACACTCTCATCGTCATCGAACACCACATCGACGTCATCCGCTGCGCCGACTGGATCATCGACCTCGGCCCCGGCGGCGGCACCGAAGGCGGGTACATTTTGGCCACCGGCACTCCCAAGCAGGTGGCCGCGAATGAGAAGAGCGTGACGGGTCGGTTTTTGCAGCAGTGAGGAGTGTCGCACGCCCTAATCTCTCCCTTGCCATGATTGCCGCTGAAAGGCATAATGCAGGCATGTCTTCCGCCCAACTTGCCCAAGCCGTGCGATTGCTGCCACCTGCGGAGCATCATGCCTTC
Source organism: Prosthecobacter sp. Pr1 (assembly GCF_057652315.1). NCBI lineage: Bacteria > Pseudomonadati > Verrucomicrobiota > Verrucomicrobiia > Verrucomicrobiales > Verrucomicrobiaceae > Prosthecobacter > Prosthecobacter sp. Pr1. The sequence goes on from NZ_JBYFBS010000004.1 coordinate 223,374, forward strand.
CTTGACGCCCTGCTGGCCTTCGACGCTGACGCTATTCGCGAACGTTTGGAGGATCTGGATGACATCCGCGATGCGCGCAACGTGCTCCAGGAAGAAACGGCATGGACCCCTTGGGAGAAAGTGAAGGAGGAACTGCGTGACGTGGCAGGTTAGACTGAGCAATCAGGCGCGGAAATTTCTGCGCGATCTACGCGACGCTCGACTGCGTGAACGCCTTGAAAGGGAGATCGACGCCCTCGCAATCAATCCACGCCCACCGGGCATGAAGCAGCTCACCGCCAGCGACGGCATCCATCGTGTGCGAGTCGGTGACCACCGCATTCTTTACGCGGTGAAAGATGCCGAACTGCTGGTGCTTGTGGTGAAGATCGCACATCGGCGTGAGGTGTACCGATGAAGCACATGCGCTCACTGCGTCCTATATGAATGATCCTTGATAACCTATGGCTGAATTAAGCCACATTTCCCTCACTTCAGCGCCCGGACCAGCGGCTTCCCCATGCACACTGGCGGCTCCTGAATCCCCAGCCCCGCTGAAAGCGTCGGCGCAAGGTCCGTGATGCTGAACTCATCCGCATAGCGCCCCGCCTTGAACGGCGCACCGTAGAAGATGATGGGAATGTGCGTGTCATACGAAAAAGGCGAACCATGCGTCGTCCCCGTCGCAGCCTTCCCTGTGCCCGCAATCAGCCAGGGCTTGAGAATCAGCACCGCATCACCGCTGCGCTCGCCATTGAACCCGTTGGCAATGCGCTGGCCGATCACGCCCGGGGCGCGACCTTCCAGCAATTGCTCACGGCCATAAACGGCATGAAACACGCCGGTGGAAAGCGCCCACTCACGAATGAAAGCGGTAAGCGTCTCTGGCAGGAGCTTTTTCTCCTCCAAAACAGCGTGGTCATAATACAAGTTTCCGTCCACCAAGCGTGGCTTCAGACTGCCCTTGGCAGACAAAAAGTAACGTCCCGCTCCGAAGTGTTCCACCACCTTGGTCTGCAACTCTCCGAGCATGTCAGCGACGGGCGGGCGGCCGCCATCCAGCCCCAGCTCCTTCGCATTTTCAGGATTCGGTGCCACGCCGTGGTCGGCGGTCAGCACCATCACCACGTTGGCCAGCCCGACCTTTTTGTCGAGGTAGGCAAAGAGCTCCTTCAACTGCCGGTCCAGCCTCAAAGTGATGTCCTGCACCTCCTGTGAATAGGGTCCAAACTTGTGGCCGCAGTAGTCGATGGAGGAAAACGAAACACAAAGCAAATCGGGCTGGGTCCCCTGCCCCAGTTTCTCACCTTCAATGGCCGCTTTCGCGAACTCGGCCAAAAGCTGATTGCCAAACGGAGTGGAGAGGATCGGCTCATAACCTTCCGCCTCTTCCTTGATCACCTTGTGCGGAAAGGTGCTGGTCGCTTCACCGGCCAGATGGGATTCGCCCGCGGCCGCATCCGGCATGGGATACTGCTTCTCATCCAGCAGCCGGTCCCAGGTCTGTCCCACAAAGGCATCCGGCCTCTTGCTGTCGTTAAAAGCCTTCACCCAGGCCGGCAGCTCCTTCTCATAGTAGCTGCTGGTGATGAAATTTCCCGTGGCCGACTCAAACCAATACGCCCCCGTGGGCTTTTTCCCGGCTGGCAGGATGGCCCCGCGATCCTTCACGGACATGCTGACCACCTTGGAGCCCCAGTGCAGCCGCATTTGATCCGCCACAGTCGCACCGATGAAATTGCGCGGCGACATCTTCCCCGCCTTCGCGTCTGGCTGAGTGCCCACGCCCGTCACGCTGGAATCCTCCACGCAGTACATCATGGCGCCGCTGCGCTTGTCAAACCAGTCATTGCCGATGACCCCGTGCATCATCGGCGAGCTGCCGCTGAAGAAGCTCGCATGCCCCGGTGCGGTGACAGTGGGATAATAATTGTACTGGGCGAAGGTCATGAAGGCACCTTTGTCCGTGAGCTCGCGGAACCCGCCTTCGACAAACTGATGATGAAAGCGGTCCAGGTAGTCGTAGCGCAACTGATCCACCAGAATCGCGACAACAAGCTTCGGGGCCTTGGGCGGCGCAGCCTGGGCTCCAGCGGAGCAAGCGGCGAGGGCGAGGAGAGAGATCAGGGTGCGATACTTCATAGGTGGAATGGGAGCGCAGTAAACAACCGGAAAGCAGCGAAAGTTTCAAGCGCTTCAGATCATCATGAGCCTTGGTGCACTCCTGACTTGAACTGAAAGGCAACCGCAGGCATCAAGACTGCGTAGAATCCCCACGTAATGACCTCCCCTGAAACCACCCAGCTCGCAGCACATGTGAAGGGCATTTCCAAAAGCTTTGGCGATGGCGGCTCCAGGCTGCAGGTGTTGAAGGAAATTGATCTGGAGGTGCGCCGTGGAGATATCACCATGCTGGTGGGGCCGTCGGGCTGCGGCAAGACAACGCTCATCAGCATCATCGCCGGCACCCTGAAGGCGGATGCAGGGGAGCTGACCGTGTTTGGCCATGATCTGCGCAAGATGTCCACGGCGGCGATCACGCGTTTTCGCTCACGGCACATCGGTTTCATTTTCCAGTCCTTCAATCTCATCCCGACGCTGACCTGCGCGGAAAACGTGAGCGTGCCGCTGCTGATTCAAGGTGTGGGAGCATCCAAGGCGGAAAAGCGGGCGAAGGAAGTCTTGGATCAGGTGGGTCTGGGAGACCGCTTCAAAAACCGCCCCTCACAGCTTTCCGGCGGGCAGCAGCAGCGCGTGGCCATCGCACGTGCGCTGGTGCATGAGCCGCAGCTCATCATCTGCGACGAACCCACCGCCGCATTGGACGCGAAGAACGGCCACGTGGTGATGGAACTCTTCGAACACGTGGCGCGCGGCAAAGATCGCGCCGTCTTGATCGTGACACACGACAACCGCATCTTTCACCACGCCAACCGCATCGCCAACATGGACGACGGCCGCGTGGTGGAAATCCATGATGTGGATGCCAACCATCCACCGCCAGAGCATTTGAAGCAGGTGGAGCGGCTGTGAAAAAGCAGTCCAGTTGCGCCGCAACTGGAATTCTGCTCACTCTGGTTGCGGCGCAACCGGGCTGCTTTCATCGCCTTCTACTTGCGGCAGGGCCTGCGGCTGCATATCCGGCAGTGAATCGATATAAAGAGCCTCCACCTTCTCACGCGCCCACGGCGTGCGGCGGAGGAAAACGAGGCTGGACTTGATGCTGGGCTGCCAGTTGAAGCAGTTGATCGGGATCATCCGGCCGAGCATCTCCCAGCCGTAGTGTTCGACGAGCTGCGTGACGATCATTTGAAGGGTGATGCCATGGAGCGGATTTTTGGGGCCGGCGGCGTGCATGATGAGTTCGTAGTTTGAGTTTATTCTTCCGGCAGGTCGCCTGATTTCGCGGCTTTGACAATCTTCGCCTGCGCCTTGGCGTCCAGTGCTTTCACTTTGACATAGCTGCCATCAAAATAAGCGCGTGCACCATGATAGTAGCCGGTATTCGCACCGATGACTTCGAGCTTCTTGTCACGGAGGATGAAACTGAGATTGGCCTCATCGGTCTTCTCTTTGTCCCGGCCCTTGTCACTGAACCAGCCGATGTTAGGATTCCATGCCGCAATGCCCGAAAGCCCGCCCACATGCGAGGTGGGGCCGCGCACGCATTGGATGATGAAATGCAGATGCCCCTCACGCTCCACGAGCTCAATGCTGCCGCCGTAGCTGTCGGTCCAGTAGCCGGTCAGCGTTTCGTCTTTCCACTCATGAATCAAACCTTTGAGCCACTCCGTGCGCATGTCTTCGAGACCCGCGGCAGCCTCCAGATATTCCGGCGCATCCAAGGCCAGCTCTCCCTGAGCATCCGCGCCGGTATACATGGGCGAGCGCGCGAGATAATCGCGGTATTCCACCCAGGCGCGCTGGTCATCCTTGAGCTTGTTGAACTCCTCTTCCGGCAGCGCCTGCTTGGCCGCAGACCAGGCTGCGTTCAGGGCGCGATCCGCTTTGTCGAACGCCGCTTTCGCCCCCTTGGCATCCAGAGGTTTGTCCTGCGCGCTGACGGTGCAGAGGCAAGCCGTTAGCATCAGAAGTGTGAAGAATGAAATCGCGTTTCGCATGTGGCATCAGATTAGCTCCGGGCACCGTCATGTCCATGCTTTGCCGCCTGTTATTTCGATCCCTTGATCATCAAGTCTTGGCAGGTTTTGAATGCATGTTCACGCCTTGCCAACAAATCTTTTGTCTCTAGCCTCCGCCGTCTCCGCTCCCCTACGTCATCTACATGAATCTCTACGAACAATTCGTCCAATGGGCCGGCAGTTTGAATGCACAGCAGATGGCGGACTGGTTGCGTCATCTGGAATGGAACCGCGTGGTGCCGGAGATCACGGGCAAGTTCATCGGTTTCCTGCTCGGATTTGGCGCCAGCTGGTTCCTGCTCTTCCGCCGCCATTTGAAATCACTCGACCGCCTGCGCCGTGGAGATTCGGACGACGTGCTGTTTCAGGCCCACTTTCTCGCGCCCGTGCCAGGCTCGGACAAATACGTCCTCCTCTTTCGCAATCTGATGCCAAGCACCACGGTGAACGATCTCTACGACAATCCTGCCGCACGCAAAATCGTGCGCGAACTGGCAGACATCACCACCCTGCAAAAGCCGGTGCTGCGCACGGAAGGCGTGCTGGGCTTTGAATTGCTCAACGATGCCTTCAACCACATCGCCGGACATCTGGCCGTCACACCGTTTCCTCGTGATACCTGGCTCTTCGCCATGACCTGCGAAGACCGCCAGGTGGTGCGGCGCAAATGCGTCCGCTGCTTCCTCGTCCGTCCCGCCGAGCTGGAACGCTTCGCCAACTGGCGCTGGTGCCGTGACAACGTGGTCTGCGAACAACCCTGGCACTGGTACCGCATCGTCGCACTGCACCAGTTGGCCACCGTCTGGCAGGAAGAGGAGAAGGCCGCACAAAACCCCTCTCCAAAAACGCAGGGCATGCCGCTCGTGGACAAGCACGCCACCCACCGCCGCATCCGCGCACTGTCCGCCGGCATCTTCGCCAACGAAAAACCCGTGGGCACGCCGGCACAGATCGACTGGCCTGCGCAGGAGTGGGAGCTCAAGAAGCTGGGCCTCGACCTCAACGCGACGAACCCTTGAGCCATCCGAGCACAAGGATCAGCGCCAGCAGCCCAAGACCCATGGCCCAATACAACCGCGAGCGGTCAGGCTCAGTCTGGGGCACAGATGGTTGCCCCTCAATCTTGACCGTCTGCGGCAGCAGATCGGCGATCTGACTTAACTCCGGCAGTTGCTGCCCGGGCTGCGCCTGAGCCTTCACCATCTGCTTCCAGTCCACCGCCATCACGAGATCCACGCCGGGATTTTGCTCCTTCACCTGGCAGGAGCAGGAGCCGATGAGAAACTGCGCCGCACGATCCACCGTTTCCACCTTGATGCCTTTGCCCACCAGCGCATAAAGCACCCGGCCCTGGCCAAAAATCGGAAACGCGATCGGCTCATTGAGGCTGCGCAGGTCCGGCTCACTCGCCAGCAGCATCGCTATGAAGGCACTCTCGGCAGCATCATCGCGTTTCAGCCTCAGCGTCGAAAAAGCCAGGCGCAATCCATCGCCAGGAATCGAAACGAGGCCGTTCTTCACATCCTGCTGGTCCAGCTTCGGCAGTTCCATCACGCTGCTCAAGTATTCGAGGCGTTCATCAAGAAATTTTGCCGCCGCAGCGTCCTTCGTCTTGTCACCACATTCCAGCAGCACCCACACGGCGCTTTCGCCATTGGCGAGTCTCTCCGCGATCTGCTGCCGCGCCGGTGAATCCACCAGCAGCTTGGCATTCGCCTCGGTATAATCCGCGGACCAGATCACCTCATCGTTCCGCATCATAAGCGGCTGCCGCAGTTCAATGCGTTGCGCAGCGCCGAACGTGACCTTGAAGTTGCCCTCCAATTTCACTCCATGCGGCACGCTGACCCGGTAGGGATCTGCAGCCCAATGCTCCAGTGCATAACGAAACACCGGGACGGAGCATGCGAACGCAGTGGTCGCGCACAAGAGGAGGATGAGGACAAGACGACGCAGCATGGGCACCGCACAATACGCAGCACTTTGGATGAATTCGCATCCCATGCGCGTTTTAGTTCGATCATGCGACCGCTCCTGCTCCTCCTGCTTGCTCTTTCCACCGCCAGCGCCGACTGGCCGACCTACCTGCACGACGCCTCACGCGTCGGAGCGACCACGGAAAACATCCGGCTCCCGCTGCAGTCCGCATGGACCTTTGAATCCGCCTCCTCACCGCAGATGGCCTGGGCCGGTGAGGATGGCAGAGTCTTTGAAAGTCACGTGACCCTGAACCGCATCCGCTTTGATGAGGTGTTTCATGTCGCCATCAGCGCGGGGAAGATCTTTTTTGGCTCATCCGTGGATGGCCGCGTGATCTGCCGCGATCTCGCGACTGGCAAGGACCTGTGGTCGTTCTTCACCAATGGCCCCGTGCGTCTGGCACCAGCCATCGCAGATGGAAAAGTCTATGTGGGCTCCGATGACGGCTACGCCTACTGCCTCGACGCCCAAACTGGCAGCCTTGTGTGGAAGCTCCGCGCCGGACCGCACGACGAGCGCATCCTCGCCCGTGGCCGCATGATCTCACGCTGGCCGGTGCGCACGGGATTGCTGGTCGATGACGGCATCGCCTATTTCGGTGCGGGCGTGTTTCCGCATGAGAAAGTCTTCATCTACGCCGTCGAGGCGGCCACCGGGAAGATCATCTGGAAAAACGACGCGATCAGCGAGAAGGACGCCGGTCGCAACGACCTCTCTCCCCAGGGCTACCTGCTCGCGACGAAGGACATTCTTTTTGTTCCTTCCGGCAGATCACTCGCGGTGTCGATTGATCGCAAAACAGGCGAACTCATCGCCAAACCCGAACCCGGCTGGCGTGGCGATGCAGGCGGCCCCATCGGCGGCACGCAGGCCTTTCTGGCCGACGATCAAATCTACGCCGTGGGCGAGCATCACATCCTCGCCTTGGATCAGGAGAAGCAAAAATCAGGCTATGCCTGGTTTGCTGGCACTCAGATGACCTTGGCCGGCGACATGGGCTACATGGCCAACGGCACCAAAATCATCGCGGTGGACCGCACCAAGCACGCCGAAGGCACCCGCATCCGCCACGCCCATGAAGTGGCCATTTCCAAGCTCAGCGCCGATTTGAAAAAACATCCTGCGGTCGCCGCAGCAAAGAAGTTCCAGGCAGCCGAAGCCGCTGCGCGCAAGGTGAAGGACGATCCTGCGGCCTTTGCCACGGCCCAGGCGGATCTCGCCGCCATCGCCGAGAAATACGAACCGCTGCGCATTGCCTACAAAGCAAAGCAGGACGAGATCGCGAAACACAAGGCCGACCTGGCCGCATCCACGGATGCCGGTGTCAAATGGTCGCTCGATACACCTCATCAATCCGCACTGATCATCGCGGGCAAAACCGTCATAGCAGGCGGAAAAGGTGAAGTGATCGCGATTGATGCCGAAACCGGCAAGCAGGCATGGAAAGCAACCTTGGATGGCGAAGCGCGTGGTCTGGCTGCCTCAGACGGTCATCTCGTCGTCAGCACCACCACGGGCCGCATTTACGTCTTTGGCACCAAAGCAGCAGACATGATCGCTGAGAAGAAGCCGAATGATTTCCCTTCGGACAAAGCCCATGCAGAAGCAGCAGAAGCCATCTTGAAACAAACCGGTATCACCAAAGGCTTCTGCATCGTGCTAGGCAACGATCAAGGAAAGCTCGCCTATGAACTCGCCAAACGCAGCGAACTCGTGATCTTCGGTGTCGATGCCGATGAGAAAAAAGTCGCCGCCGCACGCCGGGAACTCCTCGCCACGGGCCTCTACGGCACCCGCATCACGGTGGATCACCTCGATCTCGCGGTGATGCCGTATTCAAGCTACTGCGCGAATTTGATCGTGAGCGACAGCTCAGAGCCGCTGGGTGTACCTGCAGATGTCGCACGGCACTTGAAGCCCATTGGCGGCAAGTTCTGCTTCAAGGCGACACCCCAAACCGCAACCTGGCTCGCCGCAACAAAACTGACGGATGAAAAAGCCACCGTTTCGAGCAACGATGGCTGGAGCGTGCTCACGCGTTCCTCCCTTCCTGGCGCGAGCTCCTGGTCTCACCAGTATGGCAATGCAGCGAACACTTCGAGCACCGACGACCACCGCATCAAAGGCGGCCTGAGCGTGCTCTGGTACGGCGATCCCGGCCCCGGCAAAGTGGTCAATCGTCACGACGGAGCCGTGGGGCCGCTCTCGGTGAACGGCCGCCTGTTTGTGCAGGGAGAAGACAGCGTGATGGCCTACGACGCCTACAACGGCCAGCTGCTCTGGGAGACCAAGAACCCGGGTGCCATGCGCATCGGCGTGTACAACGCCCGCGAACCCGGCAACATGGCCGCGAGCGACGACTACCTCTTCATGCTCATGGAGGATGAGTGCATCCAGTTTGATGCGGCCACGGGCAAGATCGTGCGCACCCTGAAAATCCCCGGCGCAGGCACCAAAAAAGATCTGCAGTGGGGCTACATCGCCTATCAGGATGGCCTGCTCTATGGCACCGAAACCGAGCGCGTCGAAAAGGCTGCCGAAGTGGCACGCCGCGGCAAGAGCGGATCAATCTCGACCGACCGCATCTTTGCCTTCGACGTAAAGACCGGCGCGCTGAAATGGACTCATCAGGGCAAGCACATCTCCCACGTCAGCATCGCCATTGGAGACGGCCGCCTGTTCTTCATCGATGCCTCACTCACCCCCGAACAGCGTGCCCTCATGCTGGCAGAGGACAAGACCGCCCTTGCCAAACTCACCGGCAAAGAGCGCGAACTGGCCGAGGACCGCGTGAAAAACAACGACCTGCGCATGGCCGTGGCGCTCGATGCCGCCACCGGCGTCCAGCAATGGGCCAAACCCGTCGATGTGACGGACTGCAGCGAGATCGGCATCGGCGGCGGTGCCCTGACCCTCATGTATCACAACGGCCACCTCGTGCTCGGTGGTGCCAACGCCAACGGCCACTACTGGGAGCAGTTTTTGAGCGGTGAGTTCAAACGCCGTCGCCTCGTCGTGCTGGATGCGAACAAAGGCGACAAAGTCTGGGCCAAGGACGCGAACTACCGCCACCGCCCGGTGGTGATCGACAACGAAATCATCGCCGAACCCTGGAGCTACGATCTTTACACCGGAACACAGAAAACGCGCAAACATCCCATCACAGGCGAGGAGTCCGCATGGATGTTCGCCCGCCCCGGCCACCACTGCGGCGCGATTTCGGCCACCCCCAACATGATGTTCTTCCGCTCCAAGTTCACCGCGTTCTATGATCGCGACAGCGACAGCGGCACCGAGCATTTTGCCGGCCATCGTCTCGGCTGCTGGATCAACACCATCCCCGCCAACGGTCTCGTCATGATCCCCGAGGCCAGCGCAGGCTGCGTCTGCCTCTTCTCCATCGCCAGCACCGTGGTGTTTGAACCGCGTGAAGACCGCATGAACTGGGGCGTCTACAGCGCCGACGGCCCTTCCCTGCCTGTGCAGCACATGGCTTTGAATCTCGGAGCACCAGGAGACCGCCGCGATGCACACGGCAAGCTCTGGCTCGGCTACCCACGCCCCAGCAGCCGTGCGGGCATCGATCTGCCGCTGGACTTCAAACCGCAATACTCCAGCAAAACCGGCGGCGCGTATGCCTTCAACTCCGAAAGCCCTTCCATCGCAGGCCACGACACTCCCTGGATCTTCACCAGCGGTCTGCGCGAACTGACGAAGCTCGACATCCCGCTTCTCGCCAAAGGCCAGCCGCCCGCGACCTACACCGTGAAACTCATGTTTGCAGCGCTGCCAGACGATAAGCCCGGAGAGCGCGTCTTCGACGTCAAGCTCGGTGACAAGATCGTGCTCAAAGCCTTTGACCCCACCACCCGCAAGGGAGCCATCGTGGAGCAGTTTGAAAACATTCCAGTGACCGACAACCTCATGCTGGAGCTGATTCCCGCATCTCCCACCAGCGCCCCCATCCTCAATGGCATCGAAATCCTGCGCACCAACGCCAAGGAAATCACCGCAGGAGTGGCGCAAAGGTAAGGCGTCCCCCATGAAGCACTTCATCCTTCCTCTCATCCTCTGCGCGTCGTCCTTCGCCGCAGACACCCGCGACGCCATCTTCCAAAAGAGCATCGCAGAGATGTTTCCGCAGCTCGTGCAAATCAGGCGGGACATTCACATGCACCCGGAATTGTCGAACGAGGAGGTGCGCACCTCAAAGCTGGTGGCGGATCGCTTGAAGGAGCTCGGCTTCACCGACATCAAGACCGGCGTGGCCAAGCATGGCGTGGTGGCGCTTCTCAAAGGCGCCAAGGACGGCCCTTGCGTGGCCGTGCGTGCGGACATGGATGCCCTGCCCATCAAGGAACTGCGCAGCGTGCCCTACCGCTCACAAAACCCCGGCGTCATGCATGCCTGCGGTCATGACGTGCACGTGACCTGCGCTCTCGGCGTGGCAGAGCTCCTTTCCAAGCATCGCGATCAAATCAAAGGCAGCGTGAAGTTCCTCTTTCAGCCCGCTGAAGAAGCCATGCCCGCCACTTTCAAAGGCGACTGGGGTGCCAAGCTCATGGTGGCTGAGGGCGCGATGGAAAATCCAAAGCCTGCGGCGGTTTTCGGCCTCCACACCACAGCCGTGGTGCAGCCTGCGGGAGTCACGGATGATGCCGTGCATTATCTGAAGGCCGGACAGATCGGCTACACACCCGGCATCGACAATGCGAACAGCGACCGCTTCCACATCACCATTCATGGCAAGATGGCGCACGGTTCCGCGCCGCACAAAGGCGTGGATGCCATCGCCGTGGCCGCAGAGGCCATCATGGCGCTGCAGATGATCAAAAGCCGCCAGACCAACACCCGCCAGCCGCTCGTCATCAGCATCGGCACCATCAGCGGTGGTGACCGCGAGAACATCGTCGCGGAGAAAGTCGAACTCGGCGGCACCGTGCGCACTTACGATGCAGCTTTTCGTGACGGCATCATCGAGCAGATGGAGCGCATCCTCAAAGGCATCACTTCAGCCCACGGCGCCACCTACGAGATGGAGTATCGCAAAACCTACCCCAGCATTCTGAATGACCGCAAGCTCATCGATGCCACGCTGCCAGCCTTCAAACGAATCGTCGGTGAGCAGAACGTCGTTGAACTCATCCCCGGCATGGGCGGTGAAGACTTCAGCTACTTCGCGCAGGTCGTGCCCGGCTTCTACTTCCGCCTCGGTGTCGCGAATGAGGAGAAAGGCATGACCTACGGCGGCCACACGCCCATGTACGACTGCGATGAAGAGAGTCTCAAAACCGGCGTGGCCGTGATGGCGGCGGCAGTGTGTGATTTTCTGGATGCAAGCAAATGACCATCGCGGCGTTTCAGCATGACCATGCAGGCCAACCACCTCCACCGCCTCATAGTCTGTATCATCGCACTGTGCGACTGATTACAACTCACCCTACAAGGTCGAATTCACCTTCAAAGAGGAGGAGTTGATCGGCGACCTGCTCCAAGGACCACGCGGCGAATGGAAGGAAGAGGTTAGCATGCCGTACCTCGACTGGCAGGACGTCGCAAATTAGAAGCGCATCGAGCTTCCTGCCCGCTACGCGGATTTTGAAACAACGCTCCTCACCGGCGACCTGCTGTTCGTGAAAAACAACAGCGGCGAAGTTTCACACGTGGTGCTTTGGGTCGGCAAGATCAGCCGCAGCCCCGACGGCGTGCCGCTGATTCTCGACAGCACAGGCACCGGAACCAAAGTCTGCAACGGTGTGGTCATCCCCAACGGCATCCAACTGCGCCCCTTCAAACGCGGCTGCTGGTGCGCCAGCAAAGCCAGCCATGTCCTGCGCATCATTCCAGAAGGAAAGTAAAGCTGGAGAGCGGTTAACAAGCCTGGCCTTGATTGCTCAAACAGGTGGTTGTTCCCAAGCATCTCGCGAGCAGCAACCCTTTTCACTTCACCCTGCCTTTCAAGCTCGTGGTAATTGACGTGGCAGGCGCTGATTTCTGAGCACGGACGCATCAGCGGCAAACGGAAGGCAAGTAGGGTTTCACCCCATGGCAGCGCGATCACGATTCACCTATGCAGCCCCGAACGCGCGGAATGAAACCCGCACGCTCAATGCGAAAGAAACCAAACAAACATCAAATACGTGATCATGAACAAACTCACATTGAAGAAAAATAAATGGCGAAACAAGGGCTCCTGCAGTGGCCTTTCCGCCGCAGCACTGCTGGCCCTCAGCAGCCTTTGCCAGCAGGTAAAAGCGGACCAAGTCTGGGATGGTGGTGGCGGGAACGCCTTGTGGTCAAATAACGTAAACTGGGGCGCTGACACGGTGCCGAATTATGCCATTGGCCTTCAGTTTGGGGGGCTTGTGAACCTTACCCCGTCGAATGACGCCACGGCCACCGCTGCTGGCCTCACCTTCAATCTAGGTGCGGGCGCTTTCAATCTTATTGGGAATGCCATTACTCTCACGGGAAGTATCATCAACAATTCGGCCAACGTGCAGACAATTGGCTTTGGTGGTACGGGCATCACTCTGGGCGCAGGACAGGCGTGGGATTCAGGGGCTGTCCCATTGGGGGGGCTGAATGTGGGCTCTGCGGTCAATCTGTCAGGCCAGGCACTGACGGTCGATGGCACCAACAATACGACCATTTCGGGCGCGATCTCTGACACGGGTGTCGGCGGCTCACTGGTCAAAAATGGTGCAGGAACGCTTCTTTTGAGCGGCACGAACACTTTCACTGGTCCAACCACCGTCAATCTGGGCGTTCTGCAGCTTCAAAACGGCTCAGCCATTGCAGATACTGCTGCAGTGACCGTGACGGCACCGGGTTCACTCGAGCTGCTCAATGATGAAACCATCGGCAGCCTTGCGGGCAGCGGCAACACCACCCTCAACGCCAACACACTGACAACAGGCGGTGACGGCACTTCGACCACCTACAGCGGTGTTCTGAGTGGTGTCGGCGGCTCACTTGCCAAAAATGGTGCTGGAACGTTCACGACATCGAACCTCCTCCCCAACACCTATACGGGCACCACGGCAGTCAACGCGGGAACTCTCAACGTTCTGGGGACTCACCTCGGTGGCGGAGATTACACGATTGCCGCAGGCGCCACGCTTGCAGGCACGGGAACCATCACAGAGGCACCGGGTGCTTCCATCAACAACAACGGGGCGATCATTGTGGGCGATGCCACTTTGGTGATTCCTGTCGCATCCACGCTCACGATCTCCACCTCAGGTTTAGGCGCGATCAACATGGGCCTCGGCAGCTCTTTGGCCGTCGATCTCTTCACTGGGGCTGGTCTTGGTAACAACACCCTCGTTCTGGGTGCTTCTGACACGTTCATCCTGGGCGGCAATCTGAATTCTATTGCAGGCGGCACCTTGGTCATTGGCAACCCAACGGCCCTGACGGGCTTCACGGGTGGAGACAGCTGGCAGGTGGTGACTCTCCTTCCAGGTGCCACCATTACGGGCAATCTGGGTCTCACCGGCAATCTCAACACCACCGCTCTGAATCTCACGGCGACTCAGGTGGGTAATTTCAACCAGAATTCCGGTGTCTTTACGGTCATCGACACCATCACCGGTTTGCAAATGGCCAACGCCATGGGGCAGGCCGTGCTCGCAAGCACTCAGAGTGTCCTTACGGATGTGAATGGACGCCTCTTCTTCCTCCGCGCTGGCCAGGGTGACCTGTCCGAAGACAATGAATACAACGGCGGCGTGGTCGAAGGTCAGGGCGACGGTCCCGGCAAGAACCCGGCTCCGAACCCGGTGGCACAGCGCCGCACTCCTACCAACCAATGGGAGGTTTTTGCCTCGATGAATTACAACAACGCCCGGCTCGGTGCTCTCGGCAATCAGGCGGGAGTCCAGTCTGACAGTTGGAGCCCAGGAGTCGGCGCTGAGATTCATGTCACCCCGAACGTGGCCATCGGTTTCGCCCTCAACTGGCTGGAGTCCAATCAAACCTTCGCCAACGGCGTCGGCAACATGGACATGAATGGTTATGCTTTGAGCGCCTACACTTCCTACGTGAAGAAGGCCTTTTGGGCTGATTTGCTTTACAACTTCGGCAGCTATGACATCGAAACGAACCGCAACCCCATCGGCTTCGGCAATGCTCGCGGCGACACAGACGCCTACACCAACACGGTGCAGTTTAACTCGGGCTGGAACTTCCGTTTCCAGAACAACAGCCTGGTGACCGGTCCGTTCATCGGCCTCGACTACACCCACGTCTCCATTGACGCCTTTGGAGAGTCCAGCGGTGGCCTCGCAGCCCTGGCCTACAACAAAAGTACCGCCGAGTCCCTCATCTCCCGCATTGGCTGGTCGGTGAGCAAGTATGTCAAAACAGACTTCGCAGTCATTACGGCACAGGCCCGTCTGAGCTACGAGCGCCAGAATTTGAGCAACAACAACGGCACCACCGTTGGCCTCATCAACCAGCCATTCGTGGTAAGCGGCGGCAGTCAGAGCTATGGCCAGGATTACATGGTCGCAGGAGCTGGCCTGAACTTCCAGTTCACGCCAAACCTCGGTTTGCTGCTCAACTACCAGGGGCAGTTCTTCCGTCAGTCAGTGGAGGCTCATTACGTGGGCCTGCGCCTCAGCTACAAGTTCTAAGTCATTAACGTTCACCGTTAAATCCCGGGAGGCATTGCTGAAAAGCAATGCCTCCTTTTTTGCGGATCTAAAGTACGGCGCGTTTCGCCCGCAGCACTTCCTCCACCTCACCCAGCGGAAGACAGTTGATCACGTCTTTGCGCGTGAGCCAGCCTTTGCGCGCGGCTTTGATACCATAGATCACCGCCTGCAATCCGTGCGTGCTGTGGGCGTCAGGGTTGATGCTGCATTTCACGCCCTTGGCCTTCGCGAGCTTCCACCAGCGCCAGTCCATGTCGAGGCGCCAGGCACTGGCATTGAGCTCAATGATCGTGCCGGTTTCCGCTGCGGCATCGATCACCGCAGCCACGTTGACATTGTAAGCCGGGCGCTGCAGCAGCAGCCTGCCCGTGAGATGCCCCAGCATGGTGACATGTGGATTTTCAATCGCGCGAATGATGCGCTTCGTCATCTCCGCCTCGGGCAAATTGAAGACGTTGTGCACGGAGGCGACCACATAATCGAGCTGGCCCATAATCTCGTCACTGAAATCGAGGCTGCCATCCTTGAGAATGTCCACCTCGCTGCCGGCGAAGACGCGGAAGCCCTCTTCGGCCATCTCCTCATTCAGCGCCTTGATTTCTTCGATCTGTTTCAGCAGGCGCTTTTCATCAAGCCCATTCGCCTGGAAGGACGACTTGCTGTGATCGGCGATGCCGAGGTACTGCAGACCCAGCTCATGCGCCGCCTCCGCCATCTCGCGCAAGGTCGCGCCCCCGTCGCTGGCGGTAGTGTGGTTGTGGAAAACACCGCGCAGATTTTCAAGCAAGACGAGGCGCGGCAGGCCGCCGTGTTCGGCCGCGTCGATCTCGCCCGTGTTCTCACGCAACTCAGGATCGATGAAGTCGAGATCCAGTGCTCGGTAAAGCTCCGCCTCATCATGAACCGGTGGAATGACCGGCGCATCCGCATGATCCGGCACTGGAGTGAAAGCATACTCATTGAGCGACCAGCCACGCGCCAGCGCACGCTGGCGGATGGCCACATTGTGCTCCTTGCTTCCGGTGAAGTAGGCGAGTGCAAAGGGGAACTCCTTGCTCGATACGGCACGCAGATCACACTGCACCCCGTGAGTCACATGCACACTCGCCTTCGTTGGCCCTTTGGCAATGACATCCACCACCAGCGGCAGTTGCACAAAAGACTCGATCACCAGCTCCGGCTTCCGTGTGGCCACAAGGAAATCGAGATCATGCACCGTCTCCTTGCCACGGCGGAAACTGCCGCACACCTCGGCGTGCGAAACGTTCGGGTGCTGACGCAGCGCCTCTAAAATCTCCTGTACCAATGGCTGCACCAGATCCAGACGAAACTCCGCCGCATGCTGCTCACGGAAGGCGATGCTTTCGAGAATCTTCTCCACCGTTTTACCACCAAACCCGGAAAGCTTTGCCGCCTCGCCGCTCTCGCAGGCTCGCTTCAAATCGGCGATGGATGACACACCAAGCTCCGCATGCAACGCGGCCACCTTCTTCGGCCCGAGCCCCTGCACATCGAACAACTCAAACAGCGTGTCAGGAAATTCGGCCTTGAGCTTCTCGTAGAATTCCAGCTTCCCCGTCGTGGCCATTTCATGCAGCTTGTCACGCAGCGCTTCCCCCAGTCCCTTGATGCCTGCCAGCTGGTTCTCCGCCGCCAGCTTCATGATGTCCCCGCTGTAGCTTTCCACGATCTCCGCGCCGGTTCGGTAGGCGCGTACTTTAAAGCTGTTCTCCCCCTTCAGCTCCAGCAGCAGGGCGATGCGTTCGAAAATAGTGGCGGCGTCTTCGCGGGTCATGCCCCCATCATGGCGTGAGTTGCCACGAGGTGAAGCGCGAAAAAGGCCATTAAGCCTCTTTGCTGCCGTTCATCCGTTTTTCCAATGTTTTCAGCCGCCGCAAAGCTTCCGGCATCTTGGAAACGGCAATCCACTGGCGCTTCGCCTGCTTGTCCGATGCTGAAGGATACCCCAGCACGGTGTCACCCGCCGCAACGTCGCGCATCACACCCGATTTCGCACCAATGGTGGACTGCGCTCCAAGCTTGAGGTGTCCACCAATACCCGACTGCGAGGCGATAACGACATAGTCAGAGAGATGCGTGCTCCCGGCAAAGCCCACCTGGCCCATGATGAGGCAGTGGCACCCCATGACCACATTGTGTGCCACGTGCACCAGATTGTCGATCTTCGTTCCCTGCCCGATCACCGTGGAGCCCAGCGCACCGCGATCAATCGAGGTGTTGGAGCCGATCTCCACATCGTCATGAATCACGACGTTCCCCACCTGCAGCATTTTGCGGTGGTGGCCCTGGTCAAAAACATACCCGTACCCATCCGAGCCGATGGTGGTGCCCGCATGAATGTTCACGCGGTTGCCGATCTGCGTCCTGGCATACAGCACCACATTGGGATGTAGGCAGACATCCTCTCCCACCTGACTGTCCCGGCCGATGTGGTTGCCACCCATGAGCACCGAGTTCTTCCCCAGCTTGACACCGGCCCCCACGACGCAATGAGGACCGACGCTCGCAGTCACATCAATTTGCGCCGTGGCATCGACCACCGCGCTCGCATGGATGCCCGCGGCAATCCTTTCTGGCGGAAAGAACAGTGGCAGCACTTTGGCGATGGCAATTCGCGCATCCTTCACCCGGATCAGGACTTTCGTCGCAGACTCAAACCCTCGGGGCACCAAGATGGCGCTGGCCATGCCGGCTTCGGCCGCAGCCAGGTAGCTGGGCTTCTCAGCAAACGTGAGATCCCCACTTGCAGCGACATCCGCAGGAGCGATGCCCGTGAGAATGACAGATCCATCCCCCACCACTTCACCACCGATCAGCTCTGCAAGATTTGATGCGGTAAACATGTGGGGATCGGTGAGCCGGAGTCTGTTACCGTGTAGGCAGCGGCACCATGCGTTGCAGTTCTGTGTCCCAGACCTTGAGTCGCAGGCAGCGCAGGATGTCGCGCGGGCTCAGGGTGGTGACCTTCGGCTTCTGCAGTTCAGGCATGGCCTTCAGCACCTCAGGCAGGCGGTAGAAGGGAATGCGTGCGTTCAGATGATGAATATGATGGTAGCCAATGTTGGCGGAGAACCAAGCCATGAGCTTGCTGGTCTTCATGTAGCTGGAAGAATCCAGTGCGGCGCGCTCATAGGTCCAGCCCGCCTTGTCATAGAAGGCCACATCTGGAAAGTTGTGCTGCGCATAGAAGAGGTAGGACCCGATGGCATACGTGATGAAATGCGGGATCACCTGCACCAGCAGCCACATCTGCCAGCCAAAGAAATAAATCAGTGCCGCAGCGATGCCTCCGTGCACCAGCAGGGCCAGCAGGCAGTCCAGATGCTGCCGGGGCTTCATGACAAACGGCCGAAGGCACATGCCGTGCAGAAACACAAACACGTAGCCAAAGAGAATCGTCAGCGGATGACGCATGAAGAGGTAGATCAACCTCGCGGACTTGGATGCCTTCAGGTAGTGCTCCTTCGTCATGATCGGGAAGGACCCGATGTGCGACCCCTTGATCTTGGAGTTGTGATTGTGATGATGATTGTGAGAACTGCGCCAGATGCTGCTGGGACTGAGGGCGAGAATGCCAAAGCCACGCATCATCCATTCTGCGAGCTTGGAATTCGGCAGGATCGCGTTGTGCTGCTGGTCATGATAGATGACAAACAAACGCAGCAGCAGCAGTCCTGAAAGCACGCTCAGCGCCAGCTTCGCGGCAAGGTACGGAATCCACAGCGTGCCGGCGATCACAGCCAGCCAAAGCGCGGCCGTAGAAAGGATGTACCACCAGCTTTTGACGGGGTCGTCCACGGTGAAAGGCTTGGTGGCCAGGATAAGCTCGGTGCCCGTCCTGTTTCTGCCGCCAAGATTGATGGTATCGGCTAAAGCCAGGCCACTAGTCATGTGAGTTATACATGACCATCACTATGGTTCAAAAGCAAGCCTTCTTTCCTGCCTTCTAAGCAGAATGCAGGCCAAAATAAGGTGCATCAAACCCAGCCAGCGATGCGATAAGCCCACCAACCAATCATTTCGTGCATCCAGGTCTCAAAATGACACAGGTTCGTGGCATTTGGGACATTCAGCCATTTCACTTGGTGCTCACGCAAGGACTCGCTGTTGTAGTTGCAGGGCACAGCCACAACCGAGGTGCCAGCGGCTTCAAAAACAGCTCTGGCGCGGGTCATGTGGTAGGCGGATGTCACCAGCGCAACCTTCTGCCAGCCATGTTTGACCGCCAAAGCAGAGACTTTGACGGCCTCATCATGAGTATCCAGGCAGTGGCCCAGACTTTGCACCGGAATAGGTGAGATCTGCCACTCCTCCAGCCAGAGTTTGACGGCATCCGCCTCAGACTCTGTGCCACAAGACGTCTTCAGACTCCCCCCGCCAAGGACCAGCAGCTTTCCTTTGCCCTTTTTCGCAAGCATCAAGCCGGTAAACAATCGGTCCGCTCCTCCCTTCAAATGAATGCCCGCCGGCTCGTTGTGGGAGGGCTCCATGCCGCCACCAAGGACAATGACTGCGTCGCACACAGGCAGGGCGGCCACATCCACCGGAGCCCACTGAGACTCCAAGACTGCCAGCAATGAATGTGATAAGCCGGTGGCGGATGTGAGCGTCAGCAGCAGCCACGCGGTGCCCGGCAGGATCAGTGCCCGCCATCGGCGACGACGGATCATGACCCCCACCCATGCAGAAAGCATGAGCCAGATGAGTCCGGTGGGTTCCAGGAAATCAGCCAGGGATCTGAAGAAGGAGGTCATAAGCGGCGTTGAAGGCGAGAACTGCACACGGCAATCAGGAAGGTGCTGGCAATGAGCAGCGTGCTGAGCGCGTTGATCATGGGAAGACTGCGGCTGGTTTTCATCATGCTGGCGACGCGCAATGGCAGCGTGGTCGTACCGGGGCCGGAGACAAAGAAGGTGATGACATAGTCATCGATCGAAAGCGTGAAGGCCAGCAACCCGCCGGCCAGCACACCAGGCAGCAGGAGAGGCACCAGCACTTTTTTCACGGCCTTGGCCTGGGTCGCACCCAGATCACGGGCGGCATCCAGCAGGGTGAAATCGAAATCCTGCAGACGGCCCAGCACCACCATCGTCACGAAACTCAGGCAAAAGGTGACATGCGCAATCCAGATGGTGAGCATCCCGGTTTCAACGCCCGTGAGCACAAACAAGGCCAGCAGAGACATGCCCATGAGAATGTCCGGCATCACCAGCGGCAGCGTGATCAGCATGTGGTGCACGTTTTGCAGCCAGGAGCGGAACCGATGCAAAGCATAGGCCGCCAATGTGCCAAGGACCATCGCCGCCAGCGAGGCGGAGACGGCGATCTTGAGCGTGATCCAGAGCGATTCCCAGACCTCTCCCGCAGCCCAGAGCTTCTCGTACCAGTTCCAGGTGAAGCCTTCCCACTCACCGCCAAAACGCGAAGCATTGAATGAATTCACCACCAGAACTCCCAGTGGCGCGAACAGAAACAGGATCACACCAATGGTGATCACTGCAGGCAGCCAGGAGCGCTTCATTCCGCCTCCTTTCTGCCAAACTGCTGCCAGAGCACGATCACGACCATGGGCACCAGCACCGCAAGCATCAGCCCGCCCGCCAGGGCGCTCGCATGCGGCAGATTGCGGTCTGAAAACACGCGTTGGGCGATCTTGCTGCCGAGCATTTCATCCGAGGTGCCGCCCACCATCTGCGGGATGACGTACTGCCCCAGGCAGCACACAAACACCATGCCCGCCGCAGAGATGATGCCGCGGCGCACACCAGGAACGAACACCTTGGAAAACGCACGCCACGGCCCGGCTCCGAGATCCCTCGCCGCATCCAGCAGCCCAAAGTCAAACTTCTCCGCCGCAGCATAGAGCGGCAGGATCGCGAACGGCAGCTGCGTGTAGACGAGCACCAGCAGCACCGTCCCCCCATGGTTCAGCAGCACGGCATTCTCTGGAATAAGATGCAGCCCGATCAGCAGCTTCGTCAGCGGTCCTTCGGGATGCAGCAGGGATTTCCACGCAAAGATGCGGATCAGAAAATTCGAGAGAAACGGGATGACCACCAGCAGCAGCAGCACCTGCCGCATGCGCTGCCCGGCACGCGCCATTTGAAAAGCCATCGGCAGCGCCAGAGCCAGACAGACCACCGTGGTCGCCCCGCTGAGCCAGAAAGTTCGCCACAGGATGGGCAGGTAGGCAGGATCCTCCACTTCTCGCAGCGTGGCCAGCGTCCAGCCAGGCCCGACTCCTCCCTGCAAATCAGCCGGTCGAAAAGCGGTGATGATCACAAGGATGGCAGGGATCACAAAAAACACGGCAAGCCATGTGAGTGAGGGCAGTGAAATCATCCACTGCCTGGCAGTCCGGGATTCGATGCTCATGCCGCCTCCTCCAGCCGTACGACGCGGCCTTCATCCGGATGAAAACTCATCCACACTTCCGCACCGCGCGCGGGATCAATCTCTCCGCCGCTGAAGCGGCTGCGCTGCAGCTGGGCCAGGATGCTGTGCTCGCCTGCACGAATGCGGTAGCGGGTGTGTGATCCGAAATAGGCCATGTCCTCCACCACCCCAATGAAGGCATTCACCCTCTCGCCACTCGGCGGGCGGGTGAGTGTGAGGCTTATTTTTTCCGGCCTCACCATGAGCCGCAGTGTTTGGTTCGCCGAGACCGCTCCATGGCTCAGCACTAGCGGACTGCCCAATCCGTCCACCAGCACACGCACGTAGCCTTCGTGCTGCACTTCGACTGCGACCCCCGTGAAAAAATTGGCATCCCCAATGAAGGAGGCCACAAAGCTGCTGCGCGGTGTTTCATACAGATTCTCCGGCGAATCCACCTGCTCCACCTTGCCCGCATTCATCACGGCGATGCGGTCGCTCAGGCTCATCGCCTCGCCCTGATCATGGGTCACATAGATGAAGGTGGTGCCGACCTGCTCGTGAATCGTGTTCAGTTCCATGAGCATGTGCTGGCGCAGTTTGAGATCCAGCGCCGCCAGCGGCTCGTCCAGCAGCAGCACCTGGGGTCGGTTCACCAAAGCGCGCGCTATGGCCACCCGCTGCCGCTGCCCACCGCTGAGCTGGGCAGGGCGCTTTCTCGCGTGCTCGCCGAGTCGCACCAGTTCGAGCATGCGCTCCACTCCACTGCGAATTTCCTCACGCGGACGGCGGCTCATGCGCAGCCCGAAGGCGATGTTTTCCCACACGCTTAAATGCGGAAAAAGCGCGTAGTTTTGAAACACCGTGTTCACCGGACGCTGTTCGGGAGGCAGCTCGGTGATGTCCCTCCCCCCCACTAAAATCCGCCCATGGTCAGGCCGCTCGAATCCCGCAATCATCCGCAGCAGCGTGGTTTTGCCGCAGCCGCTGGGCCCGAGAAGTGAAAACGATTCCCCCTGCGCCACGGTTAACGCCACATCATCCACGGCACGCTGGGTGCCGAAGGTTTTGGAAACGTGATCAATAACGAGAAAATCTTCCATGCAGGGATGGGTCGGCACTTTAGCGTGGAAATAATGGATGTGGCAAGAAGCTTGCGGGATTCGCTGGAACGGGCCAGCTTTATCGGATGTCCTCCCGCTTTGAAATTCTGCGTCCTCTGGAAGAGGACACCGCCAGCAAGCTATTGCTCGTCCGCGACAACAAACGCGGCGATGAATTGCGGCTCAGACGCTTCAAAACCAACAAACCAGAGGAAATCGAGGGCCTGCAGGAATTGTTCCGCCAGCTTGCCCCCCTGCAAAACCCGCACCTCGACCATTTGATCGATTTCGGTGCCGATAAAGACGGCTTTTACACCATTGTGGCAGGGATGCTGCCGGGAGAAACCTTGACCGAAGTGCTGGAACGCGGACCTCTCACCGAAAAGGAGTTTGAAACCGTCGCTCGGCAGCTCCTGGAGGCGGTTTCCGCCCTTCACGAGGAGGCCATTGTCCACGGCAGCCTGCGGCCTGATTATGTACGCATCTCCGGCAAATCCGCTGCAGACTGGCAGGTGACACTGCACGGCTTTGGCCAGGGCTTCGCCGCTCGGAATGACAGCAAGGAGGAACAAATCCGCTCCTACCGCTGCACCGCCCCCGAACAGTGGCAGGACGGCACCACCCGCCGCCGCACCGATGTCTACGCTCTTGGCTGCATCCTGTATGAAGCACTCACCGCAAGACCTCCCTTTGACGGTCGCGTTCTGAAGGAACTGCGGCTGAAGCACCTCGGCCACGATCTGGCCCCCCTGCAAAAACTCGCCTCACATGTCCCGAGCTGGATGTGTGCTTGGGTGATGCACCTCATGGCGGCAGACCCTGAGCAGCGTCCGCGCAAGGCGGGTGCGGCCATGGAGTTGTTCGAGCGCCGTGAAGCGCCCAACCTGCCGGAACTGCCATCAACCCGCGCCGAACTCGCAGAGAGCGCCCCTCCCCCGCCGCCAGTCAATCTCGTCCAGCCGCAGGTTTCCGCGCCTGTGGTTCTGCCCAATCCCCAGCAAGGCGCGCGCAATGCCACTTCAAGCACGATCCCCATTTCCCCTGGAATGCACGTGGCGGCCAACAGGTCCCAGCGCCCCACCGCTGCTTTAATGCCCGCACAGCGCAAAATCTCAGCGCCTATGCCCCGCAAGCCGACGCCTCCAGCAGCCCAATCCACGGCTCTGGCAGACGCACTGGCCAAAATCAAAAGCCACAAGCCCATCGCCATCGCCGCTGCGGCTTTAGTACTCCTGCTGGCCATCTTTGTTCTGCCGCGCTGCGGCCAGAAGACCACCCCGGCGAAAAGCGGTGCGACACAGAAACAGCGTTGAGCTGAGCTTGTCATCTTTACTTAGAGGCGAATGCAGGTGTCGTCTTTGTGCCTATTTGTGCCCAGTCAATGACAACGAATGAAGCAGGCATTGCTGCCTGCTTCACACATTCCAACCCTCACACAGACACACTCCATCAAATGGACATGAGGAAATCGATAAGCTGCTGCACCTGCTGCTTGTTAAGCTTCATGTAACGGTCCTTGGAAGCCTTCGCTTCGCCATCGTGGGCTTTGATCGCTTCGTCGGTCGTCGCAGCACGGCCATCATGGAGATAAGGGGCGCTGGCGCGCAGGCCCCAGAGCGGCGCGGTCTTCATGTCACGCACATCCGCTGTGCCCTGGGCGATGCCGTCTCCCAGAGAGCCCATGTCATGCAGCAGCAGATCGGAGAAAAGCCAGACCTCCTGCTGATTCAGCGCAGTCACTTTGTTCGGCCCGGTGATCATCAGCGGCACATGACAGACAGCGCATCCGGTGTTTTGAAACACGCTGCGTCCGGCAGCCGCAGAATGGGTCGGAGGCAGGCGCGGTGGCGCACCGAGGAAGCGCATGAAGTCGGCCACGCGATCAATGTCTCCCCTTCCCGTGGCCCGATCGACCACATCTTCAGGATCGACCACCGTATCATACTGCGCGAGAAGCAGGGCGTTGCCGTTCGGGGCGTTTTCCACCGGAAAAAGGCGGCTGGTGATGCCCATTTCATTCAGGTAAGCATCACCCGCAAAGCTCAGCAGCGTGGCCTGCTGGGCCTTCCAGCCGAAGCGCCCGATGAGGGTCTTGCCAGTGGCCGCGTCCGCCACCTTGGCCACCTTCCCCAGCACGCCATCAAGCGGCGTGCGCCGCACATTGCGCAGGATTTCCTGGTCAGGGATCGCCTCGATCAGTCCAAGGCCGAAGAGAGGGGTTGAGTTGCGATGCGCCACCACATTGGCCTCCGGCGGGACCATCTCGTGCAACGCAGAATTGATCTCCACCTCCTGCTGCAACGAACCACCGAGCGAGGCGAGTGGATTGAACACGCCGTTTTCCGTGCGGCCAAAGCGCGTGACATTGATGGGGCCCGCGCCGCCTGTGGCCGGCGCGTTGTGGCAGGTCACACAGGAGGAGCGGTTGAAGATGGGACCCAGCCCGCCAGCCTCGGTTTCCGTGTCTTCGAAATCATCTTTGCCATCGAGGAAGGTCGCCACCTGCGCCTTCGTGAGTCCCGGCAGCGGATCCCCAAACTGCGGTGGCTTCATGCCGTTCGGTGGCGATCCTGGCGGATGAGGCGGATGCTGCGGGCGGTTTGGTGGATGCTTGGGTGGCTGTGCCATGACATGCAGCGCGAAGGAAGACGCCAGGGCAAGTGCGAGATAAGAGGTGATGCGGATCGCTTTCATGACAAGATTGGGTTGGCTGCTGTCACGCTTGTGCGTGATCTCGTTGACCGGAGTAATCCCGCGCACCGAAAATCGTTACTCACATTTTTATTACCCACCCACCGCAATGACTCTGAACATCATCCTCAAATACCTGCTCAGCGCGGGCATCATCACCCTGGTGAGCGAGATGGTGAAACGCAGCGACAAGCTCGGCGCGCTGCTGGCCGCTCTGCCGTTCGTCAGCCTCATCACTCTCTTCTGGGTGCACTACGAAAGCGCGCCCGAAGTGCGGGCGCAGAAGACAGCAGACCACATGTACTACATCTTCTGGTATGTACTTCCCACGCTGCCCATGTTTCTGCTCTTTCCGCTGTTCCAACGCTGGTGGGGCTTTCACGGTGCCCTCGGCGGCAGCGCGGTGCTGACGCTTCTGCTCTTTGCAGTGCTGCGTGCCATCACCGCACGTTTTGGTTTGATGCTGTGAGCCGCTTGACTGGACATGAAGGCGCATGCTTGATCCGGCATGAACAATCACAACCACTGCCGCTGGGGCATCCTCGGTGCCGCTTTCATCGCCCGTAAAAACTGGCAGGCCATTCGTGATGCCGGCAATGCCACGCTCATCGCGGTGGCCAGCCGTGACCTCTCACGCGCACAGGCCTTCATTGCGGAATGCCAGAGCAGCGCGCCACATGCTGCCCTGCCGGACGCGATGGACGACTACGCGGCGCTCCTGGCACGCACGGACATCGATGCCGTGTACATCCCCCTCCCCACGGGCCTGCGCAAAGAGTGGGTGATCCGCGCCGCACAGGCCGGCAAGCATGTGCTGGTGGAAAAACCAGTGGGCGTGACAGCGTCAGATGTGGCGGAAATCATCGCCGCCTGTGAACAGCACGGAGTGCAGTTCATGGACGGAGTGATGTTCATGCACGGAAAACGTCTCAAGCGCCTGCGCGAAGTGATGGACCGCGACGTCGGCAAGGTGCGCAACATCGCCACGCAGTTCAGCTTCATGAGCGATGACGAATTCCAGCGCAGCAACATCCGCGCACATGGCAAACTGGAGCCGCTGGGCTGCCTGGGTGATCTCGGCTGGTACTGCCTGCGTTTCACCCTCTGGGCCATGAACTACGCCACGCCCTTTCAGGTGACGGGCCGCATCCACACGGAAACTCAGCAGACGGCCGATTCACCTGCCGTGCCGCTGGAATTCTCCGGCACGCTGAGCTTTGCAGACGGCGCGAACGCCTCCTTCTACTGCTCCTTCACCACAACCAATGCACAATGGGCCATCGTCAGCGGTGACAAGGGACTGCTGCAGGTCTCCGACTTTGTGCTGCCCTTCTCCGGCCCGCAAACAAAGTACAGCCTCACGCGCTCCGAGTTCGCACTCGATCGCTGCCAGGCCCACATGCACGAAGGCCGGCAAATCGAAGCCCTCGATGAACCCAGCAACAACGCGCCCGGCTCGCAGGAGGCAGGTCTGTTTCACACGTTTTCCCAGCTCGTGATCGATGGTAAAATCGACTCGCACTGGCCCAAGATCAGTCTGCTGACCCAACGCGTGCTGGATGCATGCCTGGTTTCAGCCAGAGAAGGCTCGCGCGTGATCTCTCTGAACGACTGATCAAAGATCAATCACGGTCCCTTCACTGGGTGACCTCGGTGGGCAGCATCAGCCACCAGCTTCATGCAGGAAAAAACGTCATTCAGTTGAGGTGGCGCAGGCATGATGCCACCGGCGAGCGCGCGCAATGTCTACATCCAAAGTGCGGAGTACATTTCACCTCATCTTGGTGACATCCTCAGCCAACCAACTCCCGCATCACTCCTTCGCACGCTTCAGGCAAGTCGGCTCAGACCAGCTCCAAAACTGCGGCTCCAGCAGCTTCTCATAGTTGGCGGGACTGGAGTCGAGATGGCTGTGGGCACCGTCCTTGTCGGGCTTGACGCTGCCTTTGAGCTGGCCCGCTTTGATGGCTGCGGCGACGGCATCGTGATTGATTCCCCAAGTGTAGATCACACCGCTCTCAGCAGTACGCATGAGAAACAGTGAAGCGGCACCAGGCTTTTTGGCATCCCTCTCTTGGGCGACGGCAAAGCACAGCTTGATCTTGGAGTCAGTGCTGGCGCGGCGAATGCGGAACTCGATGGGCTTGGCGTCCTTTTTGCCAGGCTCGGTCAGCACGAGGAGCCCTTGGTCCGCGTTGGCAACGTTGAACTGCACTGCGTCGTCATCGCCCTCATCCACCGGCGTCCAGCTGCCATTCCAGTCTGCAGCTTTGAGCACGGCGGGCTTCAGTCCGAAGTCCTCGTTAACGGTGGTCTCCGGGCAGGCGGTGAGTACGCAGGCGAGCAGTGCAGCGGCAAGGCCACGAAACAATGTCTTCATCGCGGTGGTGGTGCAGGTGAATTTCCCCCAGGGAGCTGATCGCGCAGTTGGTTCGTAGCCCCTGACGGTAAAGTGAGTGAGACGCCGCTGCCGCGTGGCACACTGCTTTCCGGTGGTGCGGTGACTTCCAGCGGAGGCGTGGGCACAGGGACCGGAATCGCCTTGGGCACATTAGGCTCGACAGCAATAGCCTTTGGCGCTGGCGCAGGCTTGGCGACCGCAGCAGCGCTGGCGGGCTGGCTTGGGGCGGTGGCCTCCACCGGGGCTGGCGTGTGCTTTTTCTGCCAGAGCGCGGAGCCGGAAAGATGCGCGCACATGGCACCAATGACCATGGAGCCGCTGAGAAACACCGCAGCCTTCAGCCAGATGGGCACTTCCTCACGCACGACGAGATGCGCGGGCAGAGTAGGTGACGCGCTGGCGGCAGCGAGCGCCCAGTCGGGCGCTTCAGGAGGTGAGGGTTCGCCTCCATTGCGGAAGAGCAACTCAGCAAAGCCGATCGTGGGCTCGTCCCCGCCTCTGGCCGCACCACCTGAGGTGAGTGCAACCGGCGATGGACGGGAGGAATCGATTCCCAAGGGCGCGGAAACTTCACGCTTTACCGGTGCCTGTGCTTTGGAGACAGGAACTGTCTGGGGACGTGACTTCAAGCCAGGGCTCACCGCAGGTTCCGTGCCCCCTATGCGCACAGGTTCGCTGGGTTTGGCGAGGTCATAATGCTGGATGATGCGCGCATAGCGGGCCAGGAAGTCGCTGCGCTGGGCCGGCTTGGTCTCGGCCACTTTGGCGATCTCATCATCCAGCAGACGCGCCACAGTTTCGCGCTCGCGCGCACCTCCTGTGTTTTCCACGTGAATACCGAGCGGGGGCTCAAAACCAAGGAGGAATTTGCACAAGGCCGCAAGCCATCCGCCATGCCATGCCGTGGTAGTCTCTCCATCGCGTGCAGGCGGCAGGAGCACCGCAGGATCGGTGCCGCGCCCGGACATGGAGGCGAGCGTGGGATGAGCACGCACGATGATGTTAAAAGCAGGCCATTCATTAAGCTTTGAAACGAGCAGCTTGGTGCTGCGCGAATCTTCGCGGGCAAATCCAGTGAGCAGGAAAATATCCTCCAGCCGCAGCTTGTTGGTGGGCAGCGTGGATTTGTCCAGCTGCGTGAGTGCGGTGTCCAGCCCTGCCAGAACGAGGTAAGCCTCCTGCACTTCCAGGCAGTGACGTTCCCGCATGAGCTCGGCAAGGCTGATACCCTCGGCGATTTCTTCCGCAAGGCACGTGATGTCTTCCGACTCATTGACCAGCGCGAGGGTGATGAGGCTCGGATTGTCGCGCTGCTTAGTGATCTTGAAGGCAGCATCATCCGCCTCCTTCACGCGCGTATGCGAAATACGCGCGGGCGGCACCTGCTCGATGAGCACGGATCGCCCCGTCTTCGTCAGCGTCCCGCGCATGCTGTAGGGATTGGCCATGTCCAGGCGCTGGCTTTGAATGCGCACCAGATTGACCAGCCCGCGTGCCACATCCTGATACCCGGCCAGCAGCGGGGCCAGCAGCGCGCGCGGTTTCTGCGCCGTGGGGATCTCCCCGGAAAGCTGCGCTGGCGCGAGCTTTTGCAAACTGGTGCGCAGCTCGCGCATGGCGGCGATGACACCCACCCCCGCGCTGGAAAGGCAGGCGCCCAGAAGTTCGGCAAAATCCGCCACCGCCAGGGCGTGGTCCGGCAGTGTGCCACCCTGCTCCACGAGGAAGGTGCGCAGAAATTTGGCCTGCTTTTCAAAGCTGGTCTTCAAAGACCGCTTTTTCCCGGCAGGGGTCTCGATGACATGATAATCCGCCGCCAGCACCTGCACGGCCTGCGGCGCGGTCTGCACAATGCGCAGTCCATCCAGCGGAGACTCAGAGAGAAACTCGCCTCGCTCACACAGCGCCACGGCAGTCTCCATCGCACGCGTGGCGATCATGATGGCAAGCCATCCTGGAATGTCCTGCAGCCGGGCGAGATAGGGCCGCAGAGCCTCGCCGTCCACATTGCTGGTGATGTAAAATGGATTCCCCTCGTCTTCGCCAAACTCAATCATGCGCGCCAGCGCGGGGTGGCCGCGCTTCTGCAGCAGTTTGCAGGACTCCTCAAATACAGCACGGTTTGCCAGGGGCTCCAGCAGCACGTGGCAGTGCACGTATTCCAGCCGTTCTAGGTCAAATGCCAGCACCGCCACCTGTTCGGAATTCCGAACGAGCTCGACGTTGTTGCCGTCGGCGTCTTGAACGATTTGATAATGTCTGAATAGACTCGGCTCCGACATGGGGGGCGCTGTGTAGGGGAAGGATGCTGGACTATCCTGCCATGCGACAGATGTTCAAGCCAGCGTTTACTCTGGAGAATGAATAACATACCCCGTGCCAATACTTGTCAGTTCGGACTGTTTCTGGCACATTTTTTGGCAATGCGCCGCTCATTCACCGCCCTGCTTGCAGGCCTGGCCCTCTTCTTCCACCCTGCCATTGTCGCGCAAACGCCCCCTGCGGGCGAAGCTCCGGCCAAAATCCGTGTGTCCCTGCTGTCGGGTGTTCCCACCATCGATGCCGCCACGCAGGGCGACTTGGTGAAGTGGCTGTCCCAATTCCAAAACGTGGTTTACCAGATGCGCATCCGTGACTATCTGCAGATGGTCAATTGGGACGCCCTGATCGAGGCCACTTACTCCGGGGCATCGGAACAGCCATCCGATGCCAAGAAGCTCCGGCTGAAAAATGCCATGCTGCTGACCAGCGAACGCATGTTCCCCATCATGCGCCCGTTTTTTCTGTTCCTTGATGCCGAAATACGCCGCATCGATCTCACCGGCGACAAGGCCGTGATCATCGCAAGAACTCACGATGAGGACGGCGTCGAATTCAAGCTGCGCTGGTGGCTGTTGCGCCGCGACGGACAATGGCAGCTGACAGACTTCGAAAAC
Source organism: Prosthecobacter sp. Pr1 (assembly GCF_057652315.1). Taxonomy (NCBI): domain Bacteria; kingdom Pseudomonadati; phylum Verrucomicrobiota; class Verrucomicrobiia; order Verrucomicrobiales; family Verrucomicrobiaceae; genus Prosthecobacter; species Prosthecobacter sp. Pr1. Next base: position 253,662 of record NZ_JBYFBS010000004.1, read on the forward strand.
ATCACAGTCAACACGCGCTTTTCCGCACTCTTGCTGATGGGCTTTCAGGCAGCCTCATCGCAGGAAGGAATGAGCAAGGAGCAGTCTGCGAAATTCATCCAGCTGGGCGTCGCTGTTCAGGATGGTGAAACCGACAAAGCCTATGCGCTCATCAAAGAGCTCGAAGCCTCCGGGCTGCCATCAGTGCTCTCCGAAGTATTCCTGGCGACCAAGCTGGGAGTACTTTCTCAGATGGATGACAAAAAGGAGGAACTGGAAACCTCATTGAACGATCTGGAAAAAATCGCCCCGACCAATCCCGTTCTCTACTTGATGCGTGCAGCCAGCAGTTACGACGCATCCGACTACCAGAAAACCATCGTGTGGGCCAAAAAGATCGGCGCATCTGTGGGCCATGACGAGGACTCCTGGTCCATGCTGGTAGACTCCCACCGCGAACTCAAACAGGACAAGGAATACCTGGCCGCCGTCGAAGGCTGGGCTGCAGATTATCCCAACTCGGTCGCCGCTCTCTGGATCCTCTGGCAGGCCCTGCCAGAAGAGCAGCGCGACACCAGAGTCAAACCTCTGCTTGAGCAACTCACCCCTGCTGAAGAAAAACTGACAAGTTTTGCTGAGTACGCATCCGATGAAGATGCTGTAGGAGCTTTAAAACTCGTACTCGACGTCATGAAGGCACGCAAGGTGCCAAAGGAAACTTTGAAGGATTACCAATCGGCACTTCAAGACGCCTTGGAGGTCCAGAAAAGTGCTTCGAAGGACAAGAAGTAAGCATGCTCACGACGGCGGCTTCCATGCCGCGATGGCGTCTGGAGATCGTGATTTCATCCCGAGACGCTGTGTGGTGAACTCATCAGGCAGGAGGATTTCGGTGTTCGAACCGTAATTGAGCGAGCCCAGAAAGTGAGTCTCCGTGCGTTCCGCAGATTCCGCCAGCCAGGAAAAGGCGCGATGGTAGTGACTTAGAAAGGCTTCCACATAGGGGGCGATGGATTCGGAGGCCCGCGAAGCCATTTGCTCGCCGATGCCGCGCATGCTGGCGGCATCCATCAGAGTCATCGAAACCCCCGGCATCTCAGGCAGCGGCCCAGGCATGAGATGCTGGTTCAGGGTGACTGTTTTTCCATTGTCCGTGAAGGGAAACGGCGCACCGTCCATGGTGGCGGAGATCTGCCGCAGGAGATTGAGCATCTTCGGCACCACGGACTGCAGCGCGGTGAGGAAGGCGCTGGGATCATCCACGGTGGCAAACTTCGCATTCAGAGTCTGGAAGGCAAAAAAGGTGGTGAGCAGCTCACGAAAGGACGGCAGCGCCCCGCTCATTGCCTCATAGATCGTCACCCAGGCAGGGAGGTCACGGCGCCGCACGCGCAGCCATTCACTGAGGTCTGCGGGATCACTCCACCAGAGCATGCCGAGTGCGGCGGCAAAGCGGCGCTCCAGCACTCGCTCGCGCTCCTGCAGCGGGCCCTCCATGTGCTCCATGACCATGCGCTGGCAGTAGGCCTCGTCGCGCAGGGACCCGGGGGTGGAGTCACGCGTGCCAAACTGCATGCGCGAGACGGTGAAGCCCGCGATGCTGAGCGTGGCCGCAGCTTCGAGATCTCGCCGGCGCTGCCACGCATGGTTCCACTCCTGCAATGCCACTTTGAACTGTGGCCCCCAGGCAATGATTTCTTCGCGCACCTGCAGGATCTCGCGCTGCAATTCCGGCAATGCGGTGGAACTCGTGGGCGTGCTGCCCAGACCGCACATCGCCCGCTCCGGATGCGCCAGCCCGCCAAAATAACGACGGATGACGAGCAGCGCCTCTTCCTCGCCCCTGTTTTCATGAATGGCCTCCTCGTCCCCCACCATGCGGTGCTCATGCAGGTTCAAGCCCAGCCCGTGCTGGTAGTAGAAACAGCTGACCTGCCGCGAGAGATCAACGAACTGCCTCAGCAACGAGGCAGCCGGCTGCGAGTGAGATAAATGGGCGACAATGGCCGCGCCCTTGACGACTTCACCTGATCCCTTCATGAATTCGCCAGCAGGTTTCGGTTCGCCGCCCGCAGCCGCCTCCGCTTCCGCACGAGCAGAGGCGCGCTCCTTGGCTTCATTGGCCACGTGACGCGCCATGAGCAATGAAAGATTCTCCGGCAGCCGATGCTGGGTGATGCCTTCCTGGATCTCCTGCTGCGCTGCCTCCCACGCTCCGCTGAGCAGCGCGAACTTGTGCTGCATGCGCCGGCATATGTCCTTGCCGATGACATTGGCCCCGCAGCGTTCCGCCGATCGTCTGACAAGCCATAGCGTGGGCGCGCTGACCACCCGGGAGACAATCGCAAAAACCATGAACGGCACTTTGGCCGCCCACATCCATCCGCGCATGAGCCTGCGGCCCAGATGGTGCCACTCGGCCTCGCGCTGCGGCTTCAGGTGCGCGTAGATTTCCCACGGATCACGCTCCAGCGCGGCACGGAAAAACCAGGCGTTCATCTCCCGCACAACATGTACAAAAGGGGTGCCGATTCCGCCGGCATTGCAGCTAAGTTCCTGCGCCAGCAGGCCACCGAGCTCACGCGAGGTGATGACGGACACCACCGGCAGGCCCAGATGCAGCACCGTCTGCCCGCTGAGGATGCCGCTCAAACCACCCAGCATGGCGCTGCGCACCCGGATGGTGGAGTCCAGCCAAACCTGCACCGGTGCCTGCGCGCGGAGGTGCCAGCAAAGCAGGTGGATGATCTCAAAGAGCTGCGGCTGTGTGGCTTGGCTGACCTGCACCGCCACCTGCGCGCGCTTGGGCCTGGGCAGCAGGGGCCGGACCATGAACCCCCAGGTGACCCCCATGAAGAGGAACTTGAACAGCACCGGAACCATGCGCCACTGCAGCAGATCACTCCACGCCTTGTGCCCGGTCATCAGCCACGCCTCCCTGCCCATCCATACCAGCAAACCCACCACCAGTGAAAGATAGCAGAGCAGCAAAGCCAGCGTGCAGGCGGCGGTGAAAACCAGAAGCCCAAAATGCAACGGCCCCCGCCACGGTGCGATGCGCACTGGCTTGTCGGGTAATTGCTGGGAAACTGGGGGGGCGGGCATGAAAAATCCGAAGTACCTGAAAACGGCACAGACGAGCATAATAAACCCTGTTTAATATGGTAATTCTAGTTAATTATTGGTGTTTAGGGATGCTTTAGAAAAAGAGCTAAACACAGGTTCAGCATTCAGTGCCCATTTCCCTTCCATGCATTCCCATCGGGATCGGGAGGGAAAGAAACGAAACTCTCCCTTGAACGGGAGAAGGAATAAACCACCGCCATAATCAAAAGGGTGATCCGCTCACCTTTGAACCCTGAGCATTTTTTACATCAGCGTTTTATGCAAGTAGCTTGAATTGAGCACGTCATTTGCTTTATCATATTACAAAATTTGATTGACACACCACCCCGAATTCGTGCAGTATCACCGCACTATGGCAGACACACCCCTCAAAAATGTTTGGGACTCCATCAAGGAAGTGGCCGTTGATCTCGTGACCCTCGATGTGACGACTTTCAGTGCGCCGAGTGTGACGCTTGATCTCAGCGGCGGAAAGGCTTTCAAACTCGACGAGCTTTTCAAAGAAATGCAGGCCAAGGTGAATGATGGCAGTTCTCTGACGCTGGTGGCCCACACTCATGTCGATTTTGATCTGGACTCGGTCATGATCGCCAAGGAGGACGCCAATGCGGGATTGATGGAGGCTCATAACAAAGCCGTGCAAACGGCGGTCGAGGCCAGGCAGTCCTTCATCAAGGCACTGAAGGGCCTGTTCTAAAGCCCCACCGCCACGCATGACGCGGGATCTGGCAGTGGCGGGAAAGGATCTTTGGGCGGATCTTGACAGGACGCTTTCGAGATCTGCCGCAGGTGAATCCGAGGTCTTTTCCCCGGATTTCTGCGACCTCAGGGAGGAACTCAAAGATCCGGAAAGCGATCCGCTTCGGGAAGTGGTGCAGCACCTGCGTGATTTGGGCTACCTCAAGCCCCTGCTGGATGAGAATGGAAACGAGATCATGCCTGGTCCGGAGGACGAGGAGAAACTGGCCAGGGCGCTGGAGCTCTGCTACGCTGATCTGGACAGTTTTGAAATTCTGTTTCGCTACCATCTCAGCCCCGGAGAATCCGGCGAGCCGAAAAACGTCTTTCGCGACGCGGTGCTGGAAAATCGGCTCAAAGAGCCGCTGGTGGTGAAGTTCTCCACCATTGTTCGACTCCGGGCGCTGACATCGCTGGATGGGAAGGTCGAGTTCCTCGGCGAACCCAAAATGGGAGAGACGAGCCTCCGGACTCGCGTCCTTCACTATCTGCTGCGGATCTATGGCGTGCTGCCGGACGATTTCGATGCCTCCTCTGCCTACACCGGGAGTTCGCTGCGCGCCCTGCGGAGCCTGCGTTCACTGCGGGGGGTGAAGGCCGACGAGACAACCCTCCTCAATGTCATGAACGAACTGAACCAGTTCGATGCGGTGGTTGAGACGTTTGCGAAGCAGTTTGAGGACGCGAGCATTTGGATTCCTGCGCCCAAAACAGGAGATGATTGGAGCGATTCCCTCAAAACTCAGATGGAACAATGGAAAGCCATCAGGGAAAAACCGCTGCCGACCCGTGTCGTGGAGGTCGGCGCATTTGAGACAAACGACGGGGCCGCGTGGTCGCCGCCGAACTGGAATCTGTTCGGGATCCGTTTTCTCCAGGTCTATCTCTGGCACCGGGGCCACTATTTTGGAGAAATCGACGGGCTGTGGGGCCCCCTCAGTCAGGCGGCTTTCATAAGCGCGCTGGAAGCCCACCATCTGCCGGCCGAACCTTTGAAGAAATGGCGGGACAGTAACCACGAAGGCTACTGGATGGCCTCACGGGACTACTACTACCTGGACGGGTCCTCCTTCATACGTGCCTCCAGTCAAACCACGGCACCCCAGAATGCGAAATCCCCGGACGACATCTTCAAGATGCAGGAGGCGATCGATGATCGCCTGGACAAGCTTGGGGCAACCGAGGCGGAGCGGCGAAAGGCCTGGGAGCAGGTGTTTGCCAAAGTGGCTGAAGATGAGGACAGCAGTAGTGGGCGGCGCAGGTGGAACTTCTCGCTGGGCATGATCGGCCGGGGCATCCAGCGGATACTGAACGTGGTGCAGCGCGCTTGGAAATATGTGGAAAATTTCGTCAAGACCGTGTTGGAAACGATCCGGGGTGCCGTGCGGCAAGCCTTCCGGTTTTTGCAGCGCATCCTCGAGCCTGCCCTCAACATAGCGAAGCTGACTGCTCAGCGGGTGATCCGCATGTTCACCGGGGCGCCCTACGTGCATGCCGCATCAGGCTCGCGCTGGGTGTTGACGAAGTTTTCCTTGGATCAGGACGCGATGACGCTGGGAGGCCCGGCTCTGCTGGCTGAGGATGTGGAGGCGCATTTTGCCCTGATCCAAGATGAGAACCGTGCACTTGAGGTGGTGGTGCGGCTGGGGGTGAAGGTGCTGGAAATGGTGAGCTTGTTCACACCTCCGCTGACGGGGCTGGCAGCCATGGCACTGGTATGGAAGGTGCTCCGGACCGTCTGGGACATCTTCAGGGATCTACAGGCACCGTTTGAGAGAGAGTCCGCGCCGTGGCGCACGGGAATGCTGATGGCCACATGATCAAGGGGCCTTCCAGAACCGTGGAGGTGACGCTGGACGCCGCGAGCGAGGCTCTGCTGATGGCGCGCGGTCCGGCGTTCCGACTGACTGGAGTAAAAGAAAGCTTCCTGCAGCACTTCAAGCCGCCAATTGCAGCAGAGCTAGCCGCCAGCCCCGGTGTCAAATGGCTCAAATTTGCAGCCTCCGTGGTGGGCGGGGTGCTCCGGTTGCTTCGCCGCTGAAGCCTTCCGCAACCCTCTGCATCATACAGGCCGCTGCTTCAGCACGCCGCGTGGCGGTGCCTCTGCCTGGCGTTTTCTCCGGCATTTGATCCGGCCGGGGCAAGTTCGCCCCGCATGACCCGTTTTGCATGCATGTCTGCCGCTGTAAAGACATGCTGTCTGCTTGCCCTGGGAACTCTATGCATGGCCTCCGCCGCAGCGCCGCGTCCCCCCAATCTCGTCTTCATCCTGACGGACAACCAAGGAGCCTGGACGCTGGGCTGCTATGGGAATCCGGACATCCGCACGCCGAACATCGACCGCCTCGCGGCGGAGGGCGTGCGCTTCACCCATGCGCTGAGCAGCAACCCGGTGTGCTCGCCCACGCGGGCGACGTTTCTGACGGGGCTGATCCCCTCCCAGCACGGCATGCATTCCTTTCTCGATCCCAAGTTCATGATGGGGCCGGAGGCCTACAACACGCTTCAGGAATTCACCTCGTTGGGCGAGGTATTGCGGGATGCGGGCTACACCTGCGGTCTCAGCGGCAAATGGCACCTGGGCGCAAACATGACGCCAAGCGAGGGCTTCACCACCTGGACCACCAAGCCCGATGGCAGCACCATGGAGTTCTACGACCAAAAGGTCATCGAACACGGCCAGCTCCGCGTGGAACCCGGCTACACCACGGATTTCTGGACTCGCAAAGGGGTGGAGTTCATCACCGCGAACAAGGACAGGCCCTTCTTCCTCTATCTCGCCTACAACGGCCCTTATTCACTCGGCAAGCTCATGCTCAATGAGTCCAAAAACCGCCACGCAGCCTACTACGCAGACAAGCCGCTGCACTCCTTCCCGCGCGATGCCATGCACCCCTGGCAACATGACAACAAAGCCTTCCATAACACCGACGCCGCTCGCCGCCGCATGGCCAGCGAAGTCAGCGGTGTGGACGACGGCGTGGGTGAGATCATGGCCGCGCTGAAGGCGAACGGCCTGGAGGAAAACACCCTTGTCGTCTATTCCAGCGATCAAGGCTGGATGGGCGGCCAAAACGGCATGTGGGGCATGGGCGATCACTTCCGTCCCATCGGCGCGCATGAGCTCATGATGCAGATCCCCCTCATCTTCCGCCAGCCCGGCACCATCCCGCCCGGGCAGACCTGCGATGCCCTCGTGAGCAATTACGACTTCATGCCCAGCGTGCTCTCCCATCTAGGCCAGGGCGACAAGATGCCGCAACAGCCGAAGTCCCCCGGTCGCGACTTCTCCCCTGCCCTGCGCGGCCAGCCCCTCCCGAACTGGGACAACACCGTCTTCTACGAAATGGAAACCACCCGCGCCATCCGCACCGCCCGCTGGAAATACGTCGCCCGCTTTCCCTCCGGCCCCTACGAACTCTACGACATGCAGACCGACCCGCAGGAACGCTTCAACCAGTACGGCCAGCCCGGCACGGAAGAGATCAAAGCAGATCTGGCCAGGCAGCTCGATGCGTTCTTCAACCGCTATGGCGACCCGAAGTACGACATCTGGAAAGGCGGCGGCTCGAAAGCGAAGCGGCACGTGCCGTGAGGCGAGATGCAGCTCTGGAGCGCATGACTGCGCTCACTTCCCCTCAAACCGCTTCCGCAATTCGTTGAAGTAACGCCGCACCTGCTCGCGGCGTGCGGGTGGCAGGGCCGCTTCATCCAGAGCAGCTTCTTCGGCTTGAATCGCATCAAGCGCAGTCTGCGTGGATGTGCGGGTGGACTGTTCATTGCGCGCACCACCTTCGACGCTACGCACGGTGCTCTGGCCCTCGCTGTTCTGCTGAGCGCGCACCACGCTTTGTTTGTCGGTCGTTTGTTTGGCGGTGGGCGTGTTGTTGAGATCGGCTTTGCCTTTGCCGGGCGGCAGCCCATTGCCGGGCATGCTCAGCATGGGGCTGTTGGGATCAGGCGGCGGGCCGTCCCCGGTGATGATGATCGTGGGGGCCTTGTCATCAGGCTTGGGTCCGCCGGGGATGGGGGCCAGCAGCATCGGCTGGCCATCGCTGGGCTGCCCCTGCTTGCCAGCCTGTCCCGGCTGCCCCTGGCCCATGCTCATCATGGGCTGCTGTTGCTGGCCCTGCCCTTGTCCGTCCTGAGGCTGCTGCATTTGGTTTTGCTGCGCACCTTGCCCCATGCCTGGAGGATTCATCTGCTGCCCATTCTGCGCCTGCCCTGTCTGCGGTGCACTCTGCTGCCCCTGCTGCCCCTGCTGCTGGGAGGACTCCCCCTGCCCCGCCTGGCTCATCTGCTGCATCGCCCCATTGCTGCTGTCCTGTTGTCCGGCGATGTTGCTGCCAGAATCACGCAACTGCTGGGCCAGCTGCTGCAGCTCCTTGCGCGACTGCTCACGCAGCGCGAGTTCGCGCAGCTTGTCGGCGAGTTTTTGAAATTCTTCCCCTGCACCGGCCGCTTTGCCCTGCTGCATCTGATCTCCCGCCGCGAGAACGTTCTGGCCCACGGCGCGTTTGCGATCATCCTGATCCGCCTGCTGCTGCGCATCCTTGAGCGTTTCGTTCATGCGCTCCTTCGCTTCCGCCGCGAGCTGGGGTGATTTAAGCTGGCTCGCAAGCGCCTCGGCCGCCTGCGATGAGGCTTGGGCATTCTTCGCGGCCACGGCATCGCCGAGGTCCGCCGTGTCGGCATGCTGGCGCAGTGCATCGATGAGTTTTTCGGAAGCCCAGGCTTCCTTGCCGTTGCCGAGTTCATCCGCCAGCTTCTCAGCCTCACGCGCACGCTTTTCCAACTCGGCCAGCACATCACGTGCGTCCTTGCCTCCTGCCTGGGCGAGATCTGCGGCGGTCTTCTGCAGCTTCTGTTTCAGGTCTTCCACCTGCTTGGATTCTTCCTCCTTAAGCCCCGCGAGCTTTTTCTTTTCCCAGTCGGTCTGCGCCAGTTTCTTCGCCTCTTCGGCGGCCTTCCGCGTCATGTCCTGATCCATTACCACCACATCGGATGGCGGAGCCGTGATGATGCTGATGAAGCTGCCGAGAATGGCAATGAGCAGCGGCAAGGCAAGCCAGCGGTCCGGCCGCAAGGGTAGGTCTCGTTTCAACGATGCGGGCCATGCCTGCGCCAAAACTTCACGCTGCGCGTCGATGTGTGCACGTGCCTTCTCACCTTCCTCAGCGTGCTTCTCAAACCACCAGGCGGAGGCGAAGGCCTCCCGCCGTCCTGCCGCCTGGTCCCACAAGGCCAGTGCGCTGAACTCACCTGGGCGCTGCCACCACACATAGCCAAGACAGCCCACCAGCCACACAACCAGCCCAAACCACGGTGAAAACACCGCACCCGAACCACGCAACGCAGCCAGCATCAGGAGCACCAGCACTAACGACGCAGGAATCAGCGTCATGCGCAGCACCGCCAGCCAGCGCCGCAGCGCCACCCACACCTGGACACGCTGTGCCACGAGGGCAAAGGCCGGGTTTTGGTTAGCAGTCTGGCTCATGCCTGGCATTACACCTCAAAACGCAGAGGAGGCCAAGTCTTTTGACAGCATCCAATTGAATTCCGCAACGGTTGGATCAACGCCGATCAATCACTATTTGATTTCTGCATCCCCCGCACTCAGGTGATTAAGCTGCAGCACATGCGTCACCACCTAGTCCGCATCCGGCAGTTCATCGGCACGTTCTGCGCAGGTTAAGCAGCAGCAGATCTCCGGCTTTGATGAGTAGATGGCCGCCACGTCGATGCCGGATTCCGCGAGCTGGCGTGCGCGCATCATGCTGGTGCGGGCCTGCTGCATTTCGCTATGCTCCCGTGACATGGCTGCTGTGGTGATGATCAGAAAGGAAAGCACAGCGAGCAGACACAGCACCGCGAGCAGCACCGAACCGGAAGCCTCGGCTTGCTATTGAAATTGACCGGCACTTTTCAAGAGCCTGAATGGGCATGCATAGCGTGAGATGCTCAAGTTACGGAATCTTCGCATTCAAACGATGGCCGTGGTGTCCGGCAACCTGGCTGCGATCTATGTCCGCCCGAGGATCGGCAGCGGTTTCGTTACATTTACACTCAATCCCTCGCCTTCAGGACGCCGACCATGTCCAGCTTGCGCAGCATGCGGCTGACAACGATGAAGGAGGCGCTGGAGGCCGCTGCGACCACGAGGACGGCCATGGTGTAGGTGTTCAGGCTGATGACCAGAGGCATGCGGATGGTTTCAGTGCTTACTTTGGCAATGATGAAGGTGGCCAGGCCTTTGCCAAACAGGAGGCCCACGGGGATGGCGGTGGAGATGAGCAGCAGCAGTTCGCCCAGCAGCACACCAGCGACTTCGCGCTGGGTGAAGCCGATGACGCGCAGGGTGGCCAGATCACGGCTGCGTTCGGAGAGCGCGATGCGGGCGCTGTTGTAGACCACGCCAAAAGCCACCACGATGGCGAGCACGAGGTAGAGCTTGCGCAGGATGCCGATGCTCTGCCCGGTGGTGCTGCGAAAGGAATCGAGCTGGTCCTGTTTCACCAAGGTGATGGCGATTCGCGGCGTGTCTTTCACGGCGCGCATGAAGTCACTCCAGCGAGCCTGGTCCACGGTCATGTAGGCTCCGCTCACGGTGCCCCCTTCACGCATGAGGCGATGAAGCGCCTGGATGTCCATGAAGGCGGAGATGCCGGCGAAGTCCTGCATGAAACCACGGATAGGGACGCCCACCGTTTCGCGCCGGCCTTCGAGCGCTTCCACCTGAACGACATCGCCAATGCGTGCGCCGAGGATTTTGCCCAGCTGTGCGGACATCACGATGCCTTCCTCCGGCAGTACGATGAGCCGCCGTTCCGCATCCAGCAGGCGATTCAGGTCTGCATCACGCGGCAGTCCGGTCACAGCGATCTTGCGTGAATGGTGGCCGTAGTGGATGCGCGCCTGCACGGCACGCACGGGCTCGGCGCGCTGCACGCCCGGCAGTTGCTCCAGATTGTGCAGCGAATCGGCCGATCCGGGCTCGGCGAAAAAGGCCACTACATCCTGCCGCTGTACGTCGTTCCATTGATAGGTGAGCATGTAGTCAATGCTGTCCGCCATGGAGCCGGGCAGCACCATCAGCCCCGTGGCCAGGGCGAGACCGAAAACCGTGAACAGAGCCTGCACCGGGCGACGCTCGATGTTTCTTAAGGCCATGCGCAGCGCAGGACTGCTGCCACGGGTGAGACCCATGCGCTCGAGCGCCGAAGGCTTGAAGTCCGCCGGTGGCTCTGGCCGCATGGCCTCGGCAGGCGGCAGCTTGACCGCCATCCAGACGACACTGATGACGCCAAGAAACGAGGCGGCTGTGCTGACGACCAGTGCAATGACCAGCGCACTGTAATCCATGCGAAAGTTCAATGAGGGGAAGCGGAAAAAGATGTCGTAGATTCTTATCAGAGCGCCCCCCATCCAGCGTCCCACCACGCTTCCAATCAGGGTGCCCAGCACGACAATGACGAGGGCATAGTTCAGGTAGTGCCGGCCCACCTGCCAGGAGGAATAGCCCAGTGCCTTGAGCTGCGCGATCTGCTCCCGCTGCAAGCGCACCAGCCGTGCGAGCACCGCATTGACCATGAACGCCGCCACGCTGAGAAAGACCAGGGGGTAGGCCACAGAGAGAGCACGCACCACGCGCAGTTCGTCATCCAGCCGTTGCGCGCTGTTGTGCTCACGCCGCGTGTAGGCCCCCTGCGCGCCATAGTCCAGCAGAAGGCGGTCGATTTCCGCCATCACCGGCCCGGCCTGGGCACCTGGGGAAAGATCAATGCAGAGATCGTTGAACGCGCCGTCAAGATCGTAAGGCACGGCGATGGCCTCATAATTCATCCAGAAGACGCCATAGCGTTTGTTGTCAGGCAGAGTCTGCCCGGGCCGGGCCTCAAAGACAAATTCAGGCGACAGGCCGATGCCGCAAATGATGATGATGTCGCGGTGGCCGTTGATGATAGCCACGAGGCTGTCGCCAATCTGCAGCTTGTTCGCCAGTGCGAAGGATTCACTCACCACCGCCTGCCGCCGTTCATCGGGCTGCGGCAGCCGGCCCTGCCGGATGAAGGTCTTGTTGAGTATCTGCGGCCGTCCTTCCGGAAGTGACACCAGATGCGCCGATGCAGGCTCGGTCATGCCCACGAGATCGAGCGTGGCATCGACCACGACGCGCGCCTCCACCGCAGCCACGCCGGGGATTTCTGCCACGCGCTCGGCCAGCGAAAGCGGCGCCCGTTTCAGGGAGGCAAAGACATCCGCAAGGCGATAGCGCTGGTAGTAGGCATCCCGCGTGCCTTCCAAAGTGAGCACGATGCTGCGCGTCATGATCATCATCGCCAGTCCGCAGGCCATGACGAGGCTGACCGCAACGATCTGCCCCTTCATGCGACCGAGGTCGCGGAAGAGTTTCAGATCGAGAGGCGTGAGCATGCGGCAGTATGAATACGTTCATGCGCGTGCTTTGCAAAAATAGATGCGATTATGCAGCGCATGAACGGGACCAAGCATGGCTTCACCTCAGCCCGGCGCGTAGTGCGCTGCCGCGCGGCATACCAGGCCGCGCTCATCAAACCAGAAAAACTCGGCGGCGGTGAGGTTCTGCACGGACTGGTAAAGGAGGCACAGGGAGTGCGCGCCTGCGAGCACGTGGAGCAGCTCAAAGCGCAGGTCCGGGTAGTGTGTCAGCGCCTGGCTCCAGTAGCCCGCCACGGCGGTCTTTCCCACCAGGTGGTTCGGGATCTGTGTGGCCCCCTCTCCCAACACGCGGGAGATGAAGGGCGACTCAAACTCCAGGTCATCCGCGTAATGCGAAAGGATGCGGGGCAGGTCATGGGCATTCCATGCGGCAATCCATTCCTGGGCGAAAGCATGCGGATCGGGGGGCTGTGACATGGCAGACGATGACTCAGCCGCTGGAAAATGACAACGGGCAGGTGTCGTGATCCGATGAGAAAACACACGCAAAAAATATTGAATGTCTGGTATGAATGGCACTCAGTTAAGGGTGTTGATCGTGAATTTTGAGCTGGCGACGCGCAGTCCGCGCGGCGGAGCTTATGGCAGACGCTGCTGGTTGCCGTATTGTGTGGCGAAGACGCTGGATTTGCTTTCCTGTCGTGTGGTGCCATACCCAGAGTCGCCTCGCTCAGGCTCGGCTGACACTGGGCTGTAATCCGCAGCCCCTTTGGGGCTGGTGTGGGCAAGGTGGCGAAAAGATGAAAGAGCAAGTCTTCCCTGCAAGAACGCGCAGAGTGTCCAGCATCCCGGACCGACGACAACTCGCCTTAACTGAGTGCCATTCATGCCTGGTATTATTTTGGATAGCGGCTGAGGCCGGAAAACGTTCTTCACTACGCGAAAGCGGTGGCTTCGATGCAGGCTTGCGCCGTGCATCTGCGCGACAGCAGTCCAAAAACTGTCGCGTGGCCTTGTGTAGCGAATCGAAAACCCACGATGCATGCGCTTAACTGAGTGCCGTTCCAGCCGGACATCAGATCCAAAGTTCAAGAGGTGACTGAGTGACGTGGCTTGGGGATGTTCGTCCGGAACCGCCTAAAGGCGGGACTACAATACGTGCGCTGGGTTTGCGATGTCGTGGAGCAACGGGGAAGAGATTGTGTGCGGCTGATAGGGAGGGGCTTTGTTCAGTCGCGTGCTTTGAGAACGCTTACGAGATCGAGCTTGTTGAGCATGAAGCCGACCATGGCGAAGGAGGCGCCTGAGGCTGCGAGGACGACGAGCACGGATTTGGCATAGGTGATGGTGCTGATGTACTGCGGCAGACGCACGGTTTCATTGCTCACGGCACTGATCACGTAGGAGGCCAGGACGCTGCCAAACACGAGGCCCAGCGGGAGCGCCACGAGCACGAGCAGGGTCAGCTCACCCAGCAGCACGCCGGCCACTTCGCGTTTCGTCAGGCCGACCACCCGCAGGGTGGCGAGGTCACGCCCGCGCTCGGAGAGGGCGATGCGCGCGCTGTTGTACACCACCCCGAAGGCGACGATGACCGCCATCCACAGAAACAACTGGCGCAGGGTGCCGATGCTCTGACCTGTGGAGGCACGAAACGCGGCCAGCTCATTTTTCTTCACACTGGCGAATTCGATCTTCGGCTGTTTTTTGACCTCGCGCATGAAGTCGTCCCAGCGATTGGTGTCCACGGTGAGGAAGGCTCCTGTCATGGTGTCGCTCTCCCGCAGCAGCTGGCGCACCGCATCGATGTCCATGTACGCGGCCATGCCATAGAAGTCCGCCATGAAGCCGCGCACGGTGACCTCCCGGTGTTCGCAGCGTCCTTCCAGCACCTGGACATGCAGACGGTCCCCGATCTTGACCCCGAGGACCTCCGCCAGTTTCTGCGAAACGACCAGCCCCTCACCCGGCAGCACGAGGGGCCGTCCCTGCGCGTCCCGTGGATTGATGAGCTTGTGCCCCTTGGCGAAGCCGAGGATGAACAGCCGGCGCTCGTGGTGCGCATTGCTCACAGTGGCCACAAAGCCGCGCAGCGGCTCCACCCGAATGGCCCCAGGCAGATGCTCCAGATCATGCATTGTATTGCGGGAGACGGGATCCCGCATGTGGATCACCACGTTCTGCCGGAACTGGTCATTCCACTGATAGGTGAGCAGCTGGTCCACGCTGTCCGCGAGGGCGCCCGGCAGCACCAGCAGGCCGGTGGCCAGCGCCAGCCCCGCCACGGTGAAGCCGGCCTGCACCGGGCGACGTTCGATGTTTCTCAAGGCCATGCGAAACACGAGCCCCGTGCCCCGCGTGACGCCAAGGCGCTCCAGCAGCGATGGCTTGAAATCCGCCGGGGGTTCCGGCCGCATGGCCTCCGCCGGGGAGAGCTTGACCGCCAGCCATACGGCCCCAGCCACCCCCAGGACTGCCGCCGCGATGCTGATGACCAGGGCCATGACCATGGCGCTCTGATCCAGCTGGAAGTGCAGCTCAGGGAAATGAAACAGCAGGGTGTACACCGCCAGCATGGTGTGGCCCAGACGCCAGCTGGCAAAAATGCCCACTGCGGTGCCTGCGGCCACGATCACCAAGGCATAGTTCAGGTAGTGCCGGCCCACCTGCCAGGAGGTGTAGCCGAGCGCCTTGAGCTGGGCGATCTGCTCCCGCTGCAGACGCACAAGCCGGGAGGTGACGGAATTTACCATGAAGGCCGCCACGCACAGAAACACCAAGGGATACGCGAGGGAGAGCGCTCGAACGATCCGCAGTTCGTCACCCAGCCGCTTTGAGCTGGAGTGATCGCTCAACGCATACGCGCCGGGGGCACCGTAGGTGACCAGCATCTGGTCCACCTCCTCGATCACCTCCTTGGGCGGTGTTCCGGGAGACAGATCCATGCAGAAGTCATTGAAAGCGCCATCCAGATCAAAGGCGGAGGCCAGGGACTGGTAGCGCAGCCAGAAGATGCCGTAGTGCTTGTTGTCCGGCAGGGTCTGCCCCGGAGGCGCTTCAAACACGAACTCCGGCGACAGCCCGATGCCGCAGATGTCCAGGTGGTCGCGATGCCCATTGAGGATGGCGGTGATGCGGTCACCTATCTGAAGCCCGTTTGCCTGCGCGAAGGCCTCGCTCACCACGGCCTCCCGCTGGGCCCCCACTGCGGGGAGCCTGCCCCGCCGCAGAAAGATCTGGTTGAGATTGAGCTTGCCGTCATCCGGCAGGGAAACCAGCCGCCCCCTGACCGGCTCCTGCACGCCTTCCATGTCCAGCAGAGCGCCTTCCACCACGCGGAGCTCCACCGCCGCCACACCGGGGATGTGGCTAAGCCGGTCCCGCAGGGACAGCGGCGCGCTCTTCACCTGACCGAACACATCCGGCATGTGGTAACGCTGGTAGTAGCTGTCCCGTGTTCTTTCCAGGCTCAGAATCACGCTTTGGGACACGATCATCATGGCCACGCCGCAGGCCATGACGAGGCTCACCACCAGTACCTGCCCTTTCATGCCGCCGAGGTCGCGGAGCAGTTTGCGGTCAAGTGTGGTGATCATTCAGAATGAATATGCAACGGCGGCCATGAAAAAGGGTCACACACTTTTCAAGCCCCAGCTTGATGAGTTTGCAACGCCAGAGAACATGCTATTTCCAAGCCGGTTTGTTGACAAGCCGCACCGTGAGCAAGTAAGCAAGTAAAACCCATGCCAGAACCAACCTCTGCCGCCCCCATCGCCATCATTGGAATCGGATGCCGCCTACCCGGAGGAGCCACCAACGCCCAAACTTTCTGGCAGATGCTCATGGGCGGGGTGGATGCCATCCGCGAAGTACCGCAGGACCGCTGGGACCACCTCTTTTACTACGACCCCGAACCTGGCAAGCCGGGCAAGACCTATTCCAAGTGGGCGGGGCTGATCGATGAGATCGACACTTTTGACCCGGGCTTCTTCGGCATCACGCAGCGTGAGGCTCCTTTCGTCGACCCGCAGCAGCGACTGCTGCTTGAGGCCACCTGGGAGGCTCTGATGGATGCGGGCCAGCAGGTGGACATCGTCAAAGGTGAAGACACCGGTGTCTTTGTGGGCATCTCCACGCATGATTACGGGGACATTCAGCAGAATTCCGCAGGTCGTGGCCTGGCCTATCCGCATTCCGCCACGGGAGTCGCGGCCAGCATCGCGGCCAACCGCATCTCCTACGCGCTGAATTTCCAAGGACCCAGCGTGGCGGTGGACACGGCCTGCTCCTCCTCCATGGTGGCGGTGCACATGGCCTGCCAGGCGCTGTGGAACAAGGAATGCTCACGTGCCATCGCCGCCGGGGTGAACTGCATCATCACCCCCTTCCCCTTTGTTGCCTTCTCCAGCATGGGCATGCTGTCTGCGGACGGGCGCTGCAAAGCCTTTGATGCCAGCGCCAACGGCTTCGTCAGGGGTGAAGGCGTGGGTGCGGTGTGCCTGAAACCGCTCTCTGCCGCGCTGGCGGATGGCGATCCCATTTATGCCGTCATCCGCAGCACCGCCGTCAATCAAGACGGACGTACGTCCGGGATGACGGTGCCAAGCCGAGGCTCCCAGCAGGAGCTCATCGCCACGGCCTGCCGTCTCGCAGGCGTATCTCCGAATGAAATTCAGTATGCCGAAGCCCACGGCACAGGCACCACCATCGGCGATCTCATCGAAGGCAGCGCTCTGGGCACGATCCTTGGCGTCGGGCGTCAGCCCGGAGATGACTGCCTGCTCGGATCGGTGAAGACGAACATCGGCCATCTGGAGGCGGGCTCAGGCATCGCGGGGCTGATCAAAGTGGCCCTGTGCCTGAAGCACGGCATGGTGCCGCCGAATCTGCATTTCAACACGCCGAATCCCTCGCTCAACTTTGAGCGTCTGCGGCTGAAGGTGCCGGTGACCGCCACGCCGCTGAAGCAGGACGCGAAGCACCGCCTGCTGGCCTGCATCAATTCCTTTGGCTTTGGCGGAACCAATGCCCATGCCGTGCTGGAGGCTGCACCGCCACGTCCAGCGCCGGCTCCCGTCCCGGCACCCGCTGGCGATGAGCTGGAGCTCATCCTGCCAATCTCCGCACGCGGCACGGATGCCTCACTGGTGGCCGTGGCCAAGTCCTTCCACGATTTCCTGGAGTCTGCGGATGAATCCCTCTCTCTGAGCGACATCTGCGCCGCGGCGAGCCGCAGGCGCACGCACCATGAATTTCGTCTCGCAGCGGTGGCAAGCACACGTGCCGGGATGAGCGCCGCACTGTCCGCCTATTTGAGCGGAGAGCAGACCCCCGGACTCAACGTTGGGCAGCCAGTCAAAAACGCCCGCCTCGTCTTTGTCTTCAGCGGTCAGGGGCCGCAGTGGTGGGCGATGGGGCGTGAACTTCTGGAGCAGGAGCCGGTGTTCCGCGAGATCATCCAGACCTGCCATGAAGAACTGCTCAAGCTCGGCGGCTGCTCGCTGCTGGATGAGCTGCGTCGTGATGAAACGACCACGCGGCTGAACGAAACGCAGATCGCGCAGACGGCGCTCTTTGCCCTGCAGGTGGGACTGGCGGCGCTGTGGCAATCGTGGGGCGTGCGACCGTATGCTGTAGTAGGACATAGCATGGGAGAAGTCGCCGCGGCGCATGTATGCGGTGCGCTGTCTCTGCCCGAGGCGGTGCGTGTCATCCACCATCGAGGACGCTGCATGGAGAAGACACCGCTGCGCGGCAAGATGATCGCCGCCGCGCTGACGCGAGAGGAGGCCGAAGCCCTCATCGCCCCGTATGGCGACAGAGCCTCGCTCGCGGCTGTGAACGGGCCGAAGATGGTCTCCATCTCGGGTGACAGCGATGCGGTGGATGAGATTTTCCAGGTGGTGGAGCAGCGCGCGCTTTTTGTGCGGTACGTGCCGGTGAACTATGCGTTTCACAGCGCCCACATGGACCCGGTGAGGGAAGAACTGGCCGAGTCACTGGCTGGTCTGCAGCCCCAGACGGGCAGCGTCAAAATCTTCTCCACCGTCACCGGAAAGCTGGCCGAAGGCACGGACTATGACGCGGAGTACTGGTGGCACAATGTGCGGCAGAGCGTGCTCTTTGCTCCGGCGATTGATGCGGTGATCGCCGCAGGACAGACGCATTTTCTTGAGATCAGCCCGCACCCCGTGCTGTCCAATTCGATGTCCGAATGCCTCACCACGGCGGAAGCCATCGGGCTGGTGCTGCCATCCCTGCGACGCCAGAAGCCGGAGCGCGCCACGCTGCTGGGCACACTGGGGGCACTGCATGTGAATGGTCATGAGGTGGACTGGCAGGGACTCTACACGCAGGCGAGCTCCGCGATTCGCCTGCCGGAATACCCCTGGCAGAAGGAGCACTTCTGGCATGAGCCCGCGTATTCGATGAATTTGCGGACGCGTCCGCAGCTGAATCCGCTGCTCAAGCTGGCACTGCAAAACTTTCAGCCCACCTGGGAAACTGCGCTGAACAAAAACGTACTGACCTGGCTGAAGGACCACCGAGTGGGCCAGCACCTCATCTTCCCCGGTGCAGGCTATGTGGAGATGGCGCTGGCCGCCGGCCGTGAGCTGCACCTGGAAAAGCCGGTGCTCGTTGAAGAACTCGAAATCCATCGCGGCTGCATCCTGCCTGCAGGGGATGATGTGCCGCTGGTGCAGATCTCCTGCCAGCCGGAGGAAAACACCTTCGTCATCAAGAGCACCCTCACCGAGGACCCGCCGAACTGGACGCAGCACGTCACCGGACGCATGCGCGCCGAGCCCGAGCGCCGACAGCCTGCGCCGTTTGATCTTGCCGCGATCCAAAAGCGCTGCGTGTCGGAACTCGATGGCAAAACTTTTTATCAATCTGCCGCCACTGCGGAGCTGCACTACGGCCCGCAGTTTCAGGCGCTGACGCATGTCTGGGCGGGCCAGGATGAAGCCCTCGGCCGAATCGAACTGCCTGCCGCTGTGGTGGCGGAGATGGACCGCTACATCGTCCATCCCGCACTGCTGGACGCGTGCATCCATCCCACGATCGCGATTCCTGCGGATGGACTTTACCTCCCGGCGCGCATGGAGCGCATCCGCTGCTACTCCAGGCCCGGTGCCAAGGTGTGGGCCTATGTGCGCAGGACGCAGGCGATCGCGAAGAAGATCATCGTCATCGATCTTTTCATCCTCGACGACGAGGGCAATGTGCAGTTGGAGATCACCGATTTTCTTTGCAAGCACACCGCCATGAACAGCGCACCCGGCTCCGGCGCACAGGCAGACTGGCTGTACCAGTCCGAGTGGCAGCTGAAGCCGCTCTCTGCAGTGCCTAGCGTGCGCACGCCTGCTGACTACCTGCCAGACAACGCCAAGCTGGCCGCAAAGCTGCGAGAGAGCGCTGCTGATTTCAGCACGGCGCTGGGCATGAACGTGCGCTATCAGGAATGGGAGCCGCGCTTTCTGCAGCTGTGCCGCAGCTCGATTCTCGCGGTGTTCAAGCAGCTCGGCTGGCGCCCCAAACCGGGCGAGACTTTCACGCTGCCCGCCTTGCTGAAACGCACGAAGGTGCAGCCCGCGCATGAGCGCTTTGTACACCGCCTGCTCATCTTGCTGGAGCCGGACGGCTGGCTGCAAGCTGTGCCATCTGCTGAAGCACCTGCATGGACGGTCACGGCAAAACCGGCATCACTGAATCGCGACAAGCCCTGGCAGGACTTCGTCTTCCATTTCCCGGCCTTCCATCCCGAGCTCATCCTGCTGGACCGCAGCACCGACGGACTGGCTGATTTACTGCGCGGCAAGAGCGATGCCGCAGGCGTGCTTTCCGCGAACATGCTGGAGCACTTTGAGGCGGCGTCCGTCTTCACGCGAGTTTACAACCATGTCATTGGTGAAGCGGTCAGCGCAGCGCTGGCGAATCTTCCCGAGGGACGGCGCGCGCGCATCCTGGAGATCGGCGCACGCACCGGCGGAGTGACCGCCAGCGTGCTGCCATGCCTGCCGCAGTCGGGTGTGGAGTACTGCTTCACGGATGTCTCGGACCGCCACTTTGATCAGGCCGGGAAAAAATTCAGCGACTACCATTCGGTGCAGTACCGCGTGCTGGATCTAGATCTCGCGCCGGCTGAACAGGGTTTTGCTGACGAGCGTTTTGACATCGTCCTCATTTCCAATGCGCTGTCATTGACACAGAACGTGCAGCAGTCGCTGGGACATGTGCGCCAGCTGCTGGCCTCCGGCGGACTGCTCATGGTCCTGGAGCTCGAGCGAGCCACACCCTGGCATGATCTGGTATGCGGCACGGACGCACGCTGGTGGAACTTCCAGGACTCGGCGCTGCGCGCGCATCATCCTGTGCTGCCTGCCATCGACTGGCTTCAGATCATCGCCGCAGCAGGCTTTGCCAGCGTGGAAGCGGTGGCTGATGCCTCCAACCAAAGCCAGAGCGGGCAGGTCGTCCTGCTCGCGCGTGGTCCGGAACTGCCGCAACTTGCCGGCGTCGTGGATGAAGCGCCTGCGGAGGCTGGCCACTGGCTGATCCTAGCCGATCAGCAGGGCCTTGCACCATCACTCGCGGAGGAGTTGCGTCAGCGAGGCAACACCTGCCGCGTGGTCACCGCTGCGGACACCTTCGAGCGAATTTCTGCTGATGACGTCAAGCTCCGCGCATCCGCAGCCGAAGACTACACACGCCTGCTTTCCGACCTGCCGCCAACCGCGCCCCTGCGAGGCGTCATCCATCTCTGGAGTCTCGACGCACCGGCGGGTGCGGACATCACGACGGATGAGATTGTGCAGTCTCAGGCACTCGTCTGCCACAGTGCGCTCCATCTGGTGCAGGCGCTGATTGCAGCAGGCCATGTGACGCTGCCCGGCCTGTGGTTCGTCACGCGTGGAGCGCAGCCTGCTGGTGTGAAAACGTCTGCGCTCTCGCTCACGCAATCGCCGCTGCACGGCATGGCCCGCGTGATTATGAGCGAGCATCCGGACCTGCACTGCCGCAGCATTGATCTCGATGCCGCTGCTGGCGCGCAGGACCGTGCGATTTTGCTCAACGAACTACTCCATGCCGATGAGGAAACCGAGATCGCCTGGCGCGGTGAGGCGCGGTATGCCCACCGTCTGGTGCATGGCTCGCTGGATCATCTTGCGCAAAGCAGCACGTCCACGCTCAACGCTGAGCAGTGCTTCCGTCTTGAGTCTGCCAAACCTGGCTCCTTGGACAAGCTAGTGTTCCGCGCCAAGGCGCGCCGCGCGCCGGGCCCGAATGAGGTGGAGATCGAAATCTGCGCCGCTGCACTGAACTTCCGCGATGTGATGAAGGCGTTGGGCATTTATCCCGCCGAAGCTGCGGATGCGATGCTGCTTGGCGATGAGTGTGCCGGACGTATTGTACGCGTGGGCAGCCATGTGACGCAGTTCAAACCGGGAGACGAGGTCATGGCGCTCGCGGCCGGGTGCTTCGGCACGCACGTCACCACGGTCGAGTATGCGGTATTGATCAAGCCCGCGCACCTCACGATGGAAGAGGCGGCCACGATGATGGTGACGTATTTGACCGCCTCCTATGCGCTCACGCATCAGGGGCGCATGGCGAAGGGTGAACGTGTGCTCATCCATGCCGCCACGGGCGGTGTCGGTCAGGCGGCGGTGCGCATCGCCAAGGCCACTGGGGCGGAGATTTTTGCCACTGCCGGCAGCGCGGAGAAGCGTGCGTTCTTGAAGAAGATCGGCGTGGAGCATGTGCTGGATTCACGCACGCTGGCCTTTGCGGGCGAGGTCATGCGCATCACGAATAATGAGGGCGTGGATCTTGTGCTGAATTCGCTGGCGGGCGAGGCCATTCATCAGAGCCTCTCGCTGCTGCGCCAGTACGGGCGCTTCCTTGAAATCGGCAAACGGGACATCTATGGCAACACGAAGGTGGGGCTCTTCCCCTTCCGCCATAATCTTTCGTATCACGCGATCGACCTTGGTCATGCGCTCGATCCGCGGAATTCGAAGTCCATCATGGGCAGCCTGAAAAAGCTGTTTGGTTCGCACAAGCTTCCTGCACTCCCCTATCGCTCGTTTGCGCTGGCGGATGCGGCGCATGCGTTCCGCTACATCACGCAGGCAAGGCAGATCGGCAAAGTGGTGCTCACCATGGCGGATGCCAAGGTCTCGCTCAGCGCCGACACAGCGGATGGGGCGCTCCAGTTGAATCCTGATGCCACCTACCTCGTGGCGGGCGGACTTGGGGGCTTTGGCCTGGCCATGTCGCAGTGGCTTGTGAAGCAAGGCGCGCGACATCTTGTTCTCTCCAGCCGCAGTGGTGCCTCCAGTGATGAAGCCCGTGCCGGCGTGGCCGCCATGCAGGCCGCGGGTGCCGAAGTGACGGTGATCAAGTCCGACGTGAGCGATCCTGCCAGCGTGACCGCGCTGCTGCAGGAGATCGCGCAGTCTCACCCGCCGCTGCGGGGTGTTTTCCACGTTGCGATGGTGCTGGATGACGGGCTGATCTCGCAACTGAATGCGGAGCGATTCACCAAGGTCACCACGCCGAAGATCAACGGCGCGTGGAATCTGCATTTGCAGACGCAGGGACTGGAGCTCGATCATTTTGTGATGTTCTCCTCGGTGGCGTCCATCATTGGCAGTCCCGGCCAGGCGAACTACGCTGCGGCGAACGCCTTCCTGGATGCCCTGGCAAACCATCGGCGCATGCAGGGCCTGCCGGGTCTCACCATCAACTGGGGCGTCATGGCGGGTGTCGGTTACGTGGCGCGTCACAAGAAGCTTGAGGAGCACTTTGCCCGCATCGGCTGGTCTGGCATCACACCTGTGGAGAGCCTGCCCATTCTGGGCCGTCTCATGCAGCAGCCTGCCATCTGCCAGATGATGGTCTCGCGCATTGACTGGTCCAAGTGGGCCTCCGTCACACCAGCCATCATCGCGACGCCGCGCTATGCGCTGCTGACCACGGAAGATGCGCTCAGGCAACATCAGTCCGACGATTCCAACTGGCTGCGCGAGGCCGTGCTTGCCGCCGCGCCCGCAGAGCAGCTGGGCATTTTGGACACCTTTTTGCGCGAGCAGGTGGCCAAGATCCTCCGCACCACTCCCGGCAAGATCGACTCCAAGCGTCCGCTCAATGAGATCGGCATCGACTCGCTCATGGCGGTCGAGCTCATCCATCAGATCGAAGGTCAGACCGGCATCGCCATCCCCACCGGGCAGCTCATGGGTGGTGCGCCAACGGTGCAAAAACTCGCCGAGATCCTGCTCAACTTGATGACCGGCGGCAAAGCCGAGCCTGCCGCGGCCACGTCGGAATCTGCGGCGCTTGTCCCTGCTGAAAATGACATGGTGCAGGATGCAGACCTCGCCCGTTGGAACATTCCTTTCGCCACGGGGCATGTCTCGGCAGCACAGATCCAGCAGCCGCAGTGCCTCTTCCTTACGGGAGCGCTGGAATTCCTCGGCGCCTATCTGCTGCGTGATCTTTTGCTGAAGACCCATGCCAAGGTGTACTGCCTCATTGGCGCAGCAGACACTGCCGACGCCGTGCAGCAGATCGAGGCGCATTTGCAAAAGCATGGCTGCTGGGAGGAGTCCTTCCGCGCCCGCATTATCCCGGTCCTGGGAGACCTCGCGCTGCCCTTGCTCGGTCTTGAACCCGCCGCCTTTGATGAACTCGCCACCACGGTGGACAGCATTTATCATACAGCGTCACACATCAACCACATTGCCGCCTATGCACAGCTCAGGACGATCAATGTGAGCGGTTCGGTGGAGATCATCCGTCTGGCCGCCCAGGGCAGGCTCAAGCCCGTGCACTACCTCTCCAGTGTCAGCATTTTCGCCGCCGGTGAAGCCATGGATGGACAGCCGCTGCGCGAAGATTCGCCGCTCCCGCTGCATGAGAAACTCGTCGTAGGTTACAGCCAGAGCCGCTGGGTTTCCGAGCAGCTGTTTGCGCAAGCCCGTGAGCACGGCCTCCCGGTCCATGTGTACCGCCCTGGCCTGCTCGTGGGTGATGACCGCACCGGCATCTGCCCCGCTGACAATATCATCTGGACCTTCCTCAAAACCTGCCTGGCCGCAGGCGTGGGGCCAGACTCAGGAAACAGCACCCTTCTAACACCCGTCGATTTCGTGGCCGCAGCCATCGTGCGGCTCTCGCTCAATCTCACCGGTACCGGACGCAACTACCACCTCATCAATCCCGCCGCCCCGGGCTTCCGTGAGGTGCTGAAACTCACGCGTGACTTCGGCTACTCCATCCAGGAAGTGCCAGAGGCGCAATGGGAGGCAACACTTGCCGGCGGCCTGGGCGTACAACAAAACCCCATTGCCGTGTACCAGCTCTTCATTCCGCGCCAGGTGCTCTTCAATCTGACTCAAGAGCGCTCCTCCGAATTCTGCCACAATGCGCTGCAGGATCTTGAGGGCAGCGGAATCACCTGCCCGCCGATCAATCAGGCCCGCATGAACCTCTACCTCCAGCACCTCTCAAGCATCGGCTTCCTGCCACCCGCCGGGACCTGAAGTGCTCCAATTGCGACTACCGCTCCGTAAAGCGGCGCCTATTGAACCTTGCGCAATGGACTGACAAGCAGAGCATTTCTGCTGGAAGTGGACTCAGTGCCTGAATGCGGCAAACTCGCAGCGGGGCTCATTGCAGACGCTGCTGGCGGGATAAAAGTGTGGCGGAGTACTGGGTTTGCTTCCCAGAGTGGCTGCCGGAACCCAGGGGAGCACTCGCTAAAGCTCGCCCCCCCTAGGCTATATGACGGAAGGCCGTTGGCCTTCAAGGCAAGGAAGTCAGTCTATCGCACAAGCCTCAAATAGGTCCGCCTTGATAGTTGGAACGCGAAGTGCGACACAGCGCCGGCATGAACGAGATCACCAAGCGCAAAAACTTCATCCCCGTCACCGATGAGCTGATCGAGTACCTCGATCAGTTCGGGCGCTGCTACTCGCTGCCCACGCAGTATGATGAACTGCGCAACTTCTCCGAAAGCTACCCTCTCTTCGACAAGGAGGGCAATGCCACCTACTGGAGCAGCGTACTTTATCCGCGCGAGCTGCAGAAGGAGCTCTATCCCAAGCTCACCAGCATCTACTCGCAGCTCCGCACGGGGGACTTCCATGCGGTGCCGCACCTCTTCGTGGAGCGTGTAGACTACTGCGAATTTGGCAACTCCCGCCCCTTCCGAGTCCGGGTGGTGAACCAGTACAATGACAACTACGACCACTTCTACGTGAAAACTGCGGACGCCTCCCGCGTCTATGGTCTGGAGCTGGAGCACCTGCTCTCCCCGAACCGCATCAACTATCTGATGCACCGGGGCGGCACCCTGGTGGAGGAGCACATCGCCGGTGTGCCGGGAGACGCCTTCATCCGCGACTACCTGCAGCGTCCTGACTTCAACGGTGTCCGTCTGGCCAAGGAGTTCGTGAAATTCAGCGAACGCTGCTTCATCCGCCTTCTGGGCGACATGCGCAGCTACAATTACGTGGTGGACATGACGCCTGACTTTGAGGAGGTGCAGTACCGCGTGCGTGCCATCGACTTCGACCAGCAGAGCTATGAAGGGCGCAAAAGCCTGTACCTCCCGCAGTTCTTCAAAGAGAACAACCCGGTGGTGCAGCTCTGCTCCTCCTGCCTGAACTACCCCACGATGAAGCAGTACCAGGAGGAGGAGCGCAGCCTCATCTCCCGCCGCTACCTCTCCGAGCACCAGCGCATCACCTCCCTGCTGCACTGCATGAAGAACAATGCGGTGGAGCCCTTCGAAAAGGTCGTGCAGCTCCGCTCCGAACTGGGTGAATACCACAACTCCCATCTGTTTGATTCCTGCAAATCCATGGGTGAAATCGTGGAACGCAATCTGGACCTGATGCTGGGACGGCACCTGGAATAAAGCGAGATCGTGCTTGCCGTAGACGCAGTCCTGATTTCTTCTGAACGTTCCATGGCTTTCAAACTTGTCATCATCACCGGCGCTCAGATGGGCGTCGAACGCGCCGCTCTGGAGTGGGCGTTGAAATACGAATGTCCCCACGGCGGCTGGTGCCCGAAGGGCCTGCTCGGATCTGCGGAAACGCTGGACCCGCGCTACAAGCTCAAGGAAGGCGAGACGGAAAACGTGCTGGAGGCTGTCAGTTCCAACGTGCGTGATGCGGAAGCCACCCTGGTCTTTACCCTCGCCGCCAAGGCCGCAGGCACCGCCCAGAAGGCCGTCAGCACCGCCCGAAAGTTGAAAAAGCCCGTCCTTCACGTGCACCGCGGCATCCTCGGTGTTTCTGAGAAGATCGTGGCGTTCATGGACAAGTATTACATCCGGCGCATGCACATCACCGGGTCCGCAGACACCGATGAACCCGGCATCAGCGACTGGGCGATCGGCGAACTTGAGAAAGCCAAGGGCATGCTGGACCGTCGTCCGGAGTAAGCTCTCCCCAGCCTCTTTCCCGAGGATTTTACAGCTTTCGGCCCACCGATTGCGTCTATCCACCTGTACATATCTCCAGCCATTCCCTGCTGCATGTTCATCCTCGCCAATGCCCCCGCCCACGCCGCACTGCCCCCCATGGGCATGCTGGCACCATTTGCCATCCTGCTGCTCTGCATCGCCCTGATGCCGCTCTTTGCGGCGCACTTTTGGGAGCATCACTACCCAAAGGTCGCCGTGGGGCTGGGCCTGGTCACCACCGCCTACTACGCCTTTGTCCAGAACGACTGGCACCCGCTGCACCATGCCGCGCATGAATACGTCAGCTTCATGGCCCTGGTGGGCTCCCTCTTCGTCATCTCGGGAGGCATCAACATCCGAGTCAAGGGCGAAGCCACCCCGTTCGTCAACACCCTCTACCTCCTCATCGGAGCCGTGCTGGCCAACTTCATCGGAACCACCGGAGCCTCGATGCTCCTGATCCGTCCGTGGATCAAGATGAACAAGTTCCGCATCACCCATTTCCACATCGTCTTCTTCATCTTCATCATCAGCAACGTCGGCGGCTGCCTCACACCCATCGGCGATCCGCCGCTCTTCCTTGGCTTTTTGCGTGGCGTTTCCTTCTTCTGGGTGCTGCAGCACTGCTGGCAGGCCTGGGCGCTTGCCGTCACCCTGCTGCTCGTCGTCTTCTTCATCTTCGACACGCGCAACTTCTCCCGCATCCCCAAGGAAATTCGTGAAATGGAAACAGCGCATGAAGACTGGCTCTTCCGCGGCCTGCTGAACATCCTGTGGCTCGGTGTGGTGCTTGCGGCGGTCTTCCTGCCCAAGAGCGTTCAGGAGACCACCCTGCTCGGTGTCTTCTCCATCCCCGCCCTGATCATGTTTGGCGCGGCCGTGGCCTCCTACTACACGACCAAGCCGGAGGTGCATGACGCAAATGACTTCAATTTCGGCCCGGTCAAGGAAGTCGGTTTTCTCTTCGTCGGCATCTTCCTCACCATGATCCCCGCGCTGCAGATCCTGCAGAGCGGCGAGGCGCTGCAGATCAACTCGCCCATGCAGTATTATTTCACCACGGGTGCGCTTTCCGCCTTCCTGGACAACGCCCCCACCTACCTTTCCTTCCTCGCCGCCTCGATGGGCCAGGAGCATCTCTCCGTCGATTCCCCCGCCGACGTGATAAAGTTCGCGGCCGAGCATGCGGCGCATCTCATCGCCATCTCACTGGGCGCGGTGTTCTTCGGAGCGGGCAGCTACATCGGCAACGGTCCCAATTTCATGGTGAAAGCGATCGCGGACAAATCCAAGGTCCATGCGCCCTCTTTCCTGGCCTACATGTTCCGCTTCTCGATTCCCATCCTGCTGCCCATTCTGATCTTGGTGGGATGGGTCATGGTGAAGTGAACCGAAGTTCCAAGGTAACTATCCAGGTCCCTGAGGAGCCAAGGTGAGCTCCCGAAATTTCTCCCCTCACCCAGCCTCTCCCCGAAAGAGATATGGAGCAACGGAGCCGTGGGCGGGGAGAGGAGATTCGCGCTGGAGCACTTGGAAACTTCATCGGAGCCGCAATGCGTCCCCTTCTCCCCGTCGAGGGTATGGCTTGGGGCATGTCTTCTTCAGGGAACCATAGCGAAGCGAAGATAGACGAAGTCAAAGGCTGGGTGAGGGGCAACAGAAAACGTCGGGAGCGCACCTCGGCCTCCCCGCTAGCGAATCCACCCCCCTTCCCCTTGCCGACTTTTGAGGGGGACTGAATAGTCACCTACCATTTCGGTTCCCGCTCACCGAACTTGGAAGTTCGGTTTACGTTCCGGATTCGAAGGGGCTACTCGTTCAAATAGATCGTGGCACCGCGTGGGGGTCTGCGAGTCCATTTGAACCATGAAGGCTTGCTGGCATCCACAATCGCCCGGCGCACCGTTGTTTGGGGCTTTGCTGCTGACTTCGGCTTCGATTCTGCAGCCGCTGCAACTTTCGCCTTTTTGGCAGGACGTTTGGGCTCCACCGTAGCTACATCGGGAATCGTGTCGACGCCGATAGGGATCGCGCTTTCGGTGGCGGCGAGCGAGCTTTCACCAATGATTTGGACTGGTGTTCCCGGCGGCGTTTCCTTGAAGAAGATGGCGGCCATTTTGGTGGGCAGGCGAATGCAGCCGTGAGAGGCCGGATACCCCGGGAGATACCCCTCATGCATGCCGATGCCGCCGACGATGCGCATGAAGTAGCGCATGTTGGCTCCGATGTATTTAGTCCCCGGGGGCGCAGGGTCGGTGCGGGTGTCCACATCTCCCTGCACAACATTACCTTCCTTGTCCACGTAGGAGCCGAAGAGCGAGGAACGATGGTCGATGTCTTTGTCCAGAATGCTGTATGAGCCGGTCACCGTACCATGGCTCTCACGACCTGAGGAGATCGGCGAGACTCCGACGAGTTCCTTGCCCTTGTAATACTGCACGCGCTGGGTGCTGAGATTGATGACGATCCGGGGACTGCCCACGACGCCATCGCCCTTCCACCAGGCGCGGCTGCTGAGTGGATTCTCCGCGACGGGCTTCGAGCTTGAACAGCTGAGAGCGGTCAGGGACCATCCCAGCAGCAGCAGCCATCTGCAGCAGCGGGCGAATGGAGTCTTCTGATTCATTCTGGGGGGGGACTTGCATTTAGCGCGCCATCTTCCAACCGGAATTTGGCGCAGCGATCGCGACCTCATGCATAGGTGACCGGAGTGCCGGTGCTGTTTGCCAGCGCCTTGAAGCGCTTGGTCAGCTCCTGTGTCAGCTTGCCGGGGGTGCCGTCGCCAATGGGGCGGCGGTCATACTTCACGGCGGGGATGACTTCAGCGGCGGTGCCGGTGAGGAAGCATTCGTCGGCGGTATAAATGTCAAAGCGGGTCATGACGGCCTCGGTGCAGGGCTGGCCCATTTCCGCGAGGATTTCCATGACAGCACGGCGGGTGATGCCATCCAGGGCGCCGGAGGAGATCGGCGGGGTGGTGACCTTGCCGTTTTTCACGATGAAGACGTTGTCGCCAGTGCATTCGGAGACGAAGCCCTGATCGTTGAGCATGATGCCCTCATCGCAGCCGGCCTGGAGACATTCGATCTTGGCCATGATGTTGTTGAGGTAGTTCAGGCTCTTGACCTGGGGGCTGAGTGCGGCGGAATTCGGACGGCGGGTGCCGCAGGTGATGAGCTCCAGACCCTTCTCATAGCGCTCTGCCGGATACAGCGTGATGCTGCTGGCGATGATGAACACGCTGGCCTTCGGGCACTGGTAGGGATTCAAACCAAGGGAGCCCACGCCGCGTGTGATGACGAGGCGGATGTAGCCGTCTCGCAGATTGTTGGCGGCCACGGTGTCGAGCGTGGCTTTTTCCATTTCCTCAAACGGGATGGGCACGGTGAGGCAGATGGCCTTGGCGCAGTCGTAGAGACGGTGCAGATGCTCGGTCAGGCGGAACACGCGGCCATTGTAAATACGGATACCCTCGAATACGCCATCCCCATAAAGCAGGCCGTGGTCGAAGACGGAGATCTTCGCCTCGGATTCAGGAACAAGCTTGCCATCAAGGTAAATGAGTAGATTCGCGGACATGGGGCGCGTAGAATCCACAGGCAGAAGGGTTTTGCAAGCTCTGGCAATGTGCTTGCGCAGGACCGATTCGCGCTCATCCTGAGCGCCCCGTTTAACCCGTACCCCTGAAATTACCATGGCCGACATCCAAACCAGCGCTGCAGACAAGAAGGAAAAGGAATTCTTCACCGACGTCCCCCAGGAGGCCCCCGGCTTCTTCCTCAAGGGCTGCCACCAGTACGACTGGGGCCTCAAAAACCGCCTCGCCAAGGTCTTCAACCCCAAGGACGGCCGCACCGTCATGCTCGCCTTTGACCACGGCTACTTCCAGGGCCCGACCACCGGCCTGGAGCGCGTGGACCAGACCATCCTCCCCCTGGCCCCCTACGCTGACTGCCTGATGCTCACCCGTGGCATCCAGCGTTCCGTGATTCCTGCCTCCACGACGAAAGCAATCGCCCTGCGCGCCTCCGGCGGCACCTCGATGATCAGCCCCATGGAAGAGTGGGAAGGCGAAATCGACGGCAAGAAGGCCAAGTTTGTCCGCCCCGGCTTTGAGCCCCTCTCCAACGAAAGCACCGCTCTCAACATCGAAGAAGCCATCCGCCTCAATGCCAGCATCCTCGCTGTGCAGGTGTTCATCGGCAGCGCGTATGAGCGCCAGTCCCTCAAGAACCTCACCGACCTCGTCGATGCCGCCAGCCGCTACGGCATCGCCGTCATGGGCGTGACCGCCGTGGGTCGTGCGATGGCACGCACCCCGCAGTATTTCCGTCTGGCCACCCGCATCATGGCGGAACTGGGCGCGAACGTGGTGAAGTGCTACTACACGGAGAAGGAATTCGACACGGTGACGAGCTGCTGCCCGGTGCCAATCGTGATCGCCGGTGGCAAGAAGCTGCCGGAGCTCGATGCGCTGAAGATGTGCGCCAATGCCATCAAGCAGGGTGCGAGCGGCGTGGACATGGGCCGTAATATTTTCCAGAGCGATGCTCC
The DNA here is from genome assembly GCF_057652315.1 of Prosthecobacter sp. Pr1. NCBI lineage: Bacteria > Pseudomonadati > Verrucomicrobiota > Verrucomicrobiia > Verrucomicrobiales > Verrucomicrobiaceae > Prosthecobacter > Prosthecobacter sp. Pr1. The sequence continues at coordinate 284,962 of NZ_JBYFBS010000004.1, forward strand.
TGTCTCCATGATGCAGGCCGTGCAAGGTGTGGTGCACGGCGGGCTGAATGCGAACAAGGCCTTCGAATTGTACAACGACCTGAAGAAGAAGGAGCTGCGCAAGAAGTAAGCTGTCTTCGAATTCGTTTCAAAACTCCGATCGTCGCAAGGCGGTCGGAGTTTTTGCTTTCGAGAAATTGAGAACCCGTGCTACAGCCCCCTTGATGAAACACCCTGTCTCCTTTCTGCGCAGCGTCGGCCTGCTCGAAGCCATTTCGTATTTGATTCTGCTCTTTGTCGCCATGCCGTTGAAGTATGCCTGGGGGATGCCACTAGCGGTCAAGATCGCGGGTTCGGTGCATGGCGGGCTGTTTGTGCTTTTCTGCATCGCGCTGTGGCGGGTGCTGATGCACACGGGGTGGCCGTTTAGCCGGGCTGTGCTGGTGTTCATCGCCTCGCTGCTGCCGTTTGTGCCCTTTTTCATCGACCGCCGCATGCGTGCATGGGCGGCGGCGGACTCCACCCAGACGCCGGCGTGAAGAAGGTGCTCATTCATTCCGACGGCGGCTGCCATGGCAACCCCGGCCCCGGTGGCTGGGCGGCTGTGCTGGCCTATGGCAAGCATGTGCGCGAGCTCAAAGGGGGCGTGCCTGCCACCACGAACAACCGCATGGAGCTGCAGGCTGCGATCGAGGCGCTGCGCATTCTCAAAGAGCCATGCCAGATCGATTTTCACACCGACTCGCAGTATGTGCGCCAGGGCATCAGCCAGTGGATCTCCGGGTGGAAGCGCAACGGCTGGCGCACCAGCAACAAGCAAGCGGTGAAAAACGCCGACCTCTGGCGCGAACTCGATGCTGCAACCGCCATGCACAAAATCGAGTGGCACTGGGTCAAGGGCCATGCGGGACATACGGAAAACGAACGCTGCGACGAACTGGCGAACGAGGCCATCGCGGCTGTCAAAGCACGTTACACATCGCAGCAATTGAAGGCTCTGCTTGAGAAATTTAAGGCGGAGACAGAAGCGCAGCTGCTCTGACGGCTGCTTGCACTGCGGTGGGCATGAACTAAACACTCACACGCATGTCCGCCATCACTCCAGAACATGAACGCCTGCGCGCTGACCGCGAACGTCAGGGCAACTGGAAGCGCTGGGGGCCGTATCTGGCCGAGCGGCAGTGGTCCACCGTGCGCGAGGACTACTCGGCGGATGGGGATGCGTGGGCTTCTTTTCCGCATGAGCAGGCACGTTCGCGCGCCTATCGCTGGGGCGAGGACGGACTGCTGGGCATCACGGATCGCCAGTGCCGACTGTGCTTTGCGCTGGCGCTGTGGAATCACCGCGACCCCATTCTCAAAGAGCGTCTGTACGGCCTGACCGGGCCGCAGGGGAATCACGGCGAGGATGTGAAGGAGCTGTACTACTACCTCGACTCCACGCCGACGCACTCTTACATGAAGGCGTTGTACAAGTATCCGCAGGGTGAGTTTCCCTACCAGCAACTGGTAGATGAAAATGCGCGGCGCGGGCTGGCGGATCCTGAGTTTGAAATCACCGACACGGCGGCGTTCGCCGAAGAGCGCTACTTTGATGTCTTCGTGGAGTATGCCAAGGCAGCGGCTGAGGACATCTGCATCCGCATCACGGTGCACAATCGCGGTCCGGAGGCTGCGGCGCTGGACGTGCTGCCCACGCTTTGGTATCGCAACACGTGGTCCTGGGAAGAAGGCTCGGCCCGGCCGCAGCTTGCTCTCGTGAACGGCGTGGTGGAAGCGACGCATGTTGGCATGAAATCTCCGATGGCGAATGATCTCGGCCAGCATCGTTTGCAGGCGTTGACCTCGAGTGACGGTGTGCAGCCGCAGTGGCTTTTCACTGAGAACGAGACGAATCAGAAGCTGCTGTTTGATTCGCCCAATGCATCGCCCTACACCAAGGATGCGTTTCATCGTTATGTGATCGGGGGCGAAGCTGGTGCGGTGAATCCGGCGCAAACGGGAACTAAGGCCGCCGCATTGTACCGGCTGAACATTCCTGCGGGTGGAAGTGTGACGCTGCAGCTGCGCCTGTGTGAGCGAGCGATGACAACGGCCACGGAGTTTGATGCTGTCTTTGCGCAGCGCATTCTGGAGGCGGATGCGTTTTACCAGACGATCATCGCTTTGAATCCGGTGCAGGCGCAGATCCAGCGACAGGCGCTGGCGGGGCTGCTGTGGTCGAAGCAATTTTATTATTACGTGGTGTCGGAGTGGCTGCAGGGAGACCCAGCGTTTCCGCCGCCACCCGAGGAACGGCTGTCTGGGCGCAACCAACACTGGCAGCATTTGTATGCGCGCGATGTGCTGTCCATGCCGGACAAGTGGGAGTATCCGTGGTTTGCGGCATGGGACGCCGCCTTTCACATGCTGCCGTTTGCGGAGCTGGACCCGGACTTTGCCAAGGAGCAGCTGCTGCTCTTTCTGCGCGAGTGGTACATGCACCCGAACGGCCAGATCCCGGCCTATGAGTGGAAGTTCAGCGATGTGAATCCGCCGGTGCATGCGTGGGCCTGCTGGCGTGTGTATAAAATCGCAGCACCTGCCGGGGAGCGTGACCGCGAGTTTTTGGAGCGCTGTTTTCAGAAGCTGCTGCTCAACTTCACGTGGTGGGTGAACCGCAAGGACAGCGAAGGGCACAACCTTTTTGCCGGTGGTTTTCTAGGTCTGGACAACATCGGCATCTTTGACCGATCGCAGCCGCTGCCGGACGGGCAGCGGCTGGAGCAGGCGGACGGCACGGCGTGGATGGCCTTCTACGCGCTGACCATGCTGAACATGGCGCTGGAACTCGCGCAGCGGCCCGACGGCACGGTGAACACGGCGTATGAGGACATGGCCTCGAAATTCTTCGAGCACTTTGTGCAGATCGTCGATGCCATCAACAGCATCGGTGACGAGGGGCTGTGGGATGAGACTGACGGCTTTTATTACGATGTGCTGCATGATGATGGCAGGCCCACGATCCCGCTGCGCACACGCTCGCTGGTGGGCCTGCTGCCGCTCATCGCGGTGGAGCTGCTGGATGAAGGACGCATCGCCAAACTGCCGGGATTCAAGAAGCGCATGGACTGGTTTTTGCATCATCGCGCGGATCTTGCCCATCACGTGAGCTATTGTATGAAGGGTGGTACGCATGGGCACCGACTGCTGGCGATTCCTTCGCGTGAGCGTCTGGAGCGACTGCTTGGCTACCTGCTGGATGAGAAGGAGTTTCTGTCACCTTTCGGCATTCGGTCCCTCTCCAAATATCATGAAGCGCATCCTTACACGCTGCGCCTCAATGGTGGCGATCTGACTGTGAGCTATGTGCCAGGGGAAAGCGATAGTCACATGTTTGGCGGTAACTCCAACTGGCGCGGTCCGGTGTGGTTTCCCATCGCTTATCTGATTGTTGAGGCCTTGGAACGTTACCATCATTTCTATGGCAGCGACTTCACCGTGGAACTGCCGACTGGCAGTGGTAAACGGGTGACACTGCAGGGTGCGGCCAATGAGATCTCGCGGCGTTTATGCCGCCTCTTTGAGCCGGACGCCAACGGCCACCGCCCCTGCCACAATGGCGATGCCCGCTACGCCAGCGATCCCGCCTGGAAGGACCTGCTCCTGTTCCATGAATTTTTCCACGCGGATAGTGGACGTGGCTGCGGGGCCTCGCATCAGACGGGATGGACGGCGCTGGTGGCGCGATTGGTGAGGAAGAGCTAGAGTCGCTTGTCTCCGCAGACCGCACGCACATGAGTGCGCAGCCAGCGATGAGCAGCGTCCGCATCGAGCCGGGGGTGCCAGAGCATCGAGACTGTGAACTCAGGCGTGGCGACCGGCAAGGGGAAGGCATGCATGCCAGTGCGCAGGCTTGCGGTGTGGCGTTCAGGAACACTGGCGATCAAATCGCTGTCCCGGGCCAGGGCCACTGCGGTCGCAAAGCCGCTGACAATCGTGGCGATCTCCCGCTGCAATCCGAGTGGTTTCAATGCGTCGTCTATCGGGCCGGTTTCGTGTCCTTCGCGGGATACCAGAATGTGCTTTCCGGCAGCGTAGCGGGAGGAAGTGATCCGCCCTTTGCATAGCGCGTGTCCCATGCGAACGACGCCCACGAGGCGGTCACGGAACAAGGCCTGTGTGCGCAGCTCGGGCCCCGTGGTTTCGTCCACCACGCCTGTTTCCAAATCTACCGCCCCTTCGCGCAGGGGTGCGCTGTCTTTGTCTGGCTTTGGCACAAAGCGTAGGCGCACACCGGGGGCTTCTGCTCCGCAGCGGGCAATGAGGGCGGGGCCGAAATTTTCCACCCATCCCTCGCTGGTCCGAAGGGTGAACGTGCGGACCAGACGTTTGAAGTCCAGTTTCGCGGCGGGGCGCAGGACTGCGGCTGCATCTTCCACGAGCTGCCGGACTCGTTCGCGGAGTTCGAGTGCGCGAGGAGTGGGGACCAAACCGCGTCCAGCGCGGACCAGCAGAGGGTCGCTCGTTGCATCACGCAATCTTCCCAGCGCACGGCTCATCGCTGAGGGGCTCAGCCGCAGCCGCTTTGCCGCCCGCGCAACGCTGCCTTCTGCAAGCAGCGCATCGAGGGTGAAGAGCAGATTGAGATCGGGGTTCGACATGGACGATGCCATCATGCCTTGATTATGACATGGCGTCAAACGCACGAATAAAGTGCAAACCGTGCGTCTTCCGCATGTCTGGCCAAGGGCTATCCGTCTCGTGCCTCTCAGAAATCACGAACCCTATGAAGACGTTGATTGAATCCCAAGATTTGAAAATCGCTGCAACCGCAAAACAGCGGCCGTCCGTGCGTTGGGCGCTCACCGGCCTTTCGTTGAGCATGCTGCTGTCATCGCTTGGGACGAGCATCGCCAATGTTGCGCTGCCGTCGTTGACCCGGGCGTTCAGTGCATCGTTACAAGAAGTCCAGTGGGTGGTCCTGGCCTATCTGCTCGCCATCACCACGCTGATCGTCAGCGCCGGGCGTCTTGGAGACCTCGTGGGTCGGCGGCGTCTGCTGCAGGCGGGCATCTTGATTTTCACCTTGGCGTCCATCGCAGGAGGAGTGTCCACCACACTCTGGATGTTGATCGCCGCCCGTGCGGTGCAGGGGCTTGGTGCAGCCATCATGATGGCGCTGACGATGGCGTTTGTCGGTGAGATTGTACCGAAGGAAAAAACCGGCCGTGCCATGGGGCTGCTGGGCACCATGTCCGCGATTGGCACGGCTCTTGGCCCGTCGCTCGGTGGTGTTCTGATTGCTGGGTGGAGCTGGCGTGCGCTTTTCGTCATCAATGTCCCGCTTGGTATCGTGGCCTTGCTGCTGGTGAGCCAGCACCTGCCAGGGGAGCGCCGAGGGCCGGAAAAGAAACTCCCTCGTCTGGACCCTCTGGGCACGCTGCTGCTGGCGATGACTCTCACGGCCTACGCGCTCGCCATGACACTTGGGCGTGGTCAATTTGGAACGATCAACATTGCCCTGCTGCTGGGGGCGGCGGTGGGATTTGCTCTATTCCTGCGTGTGGAGTCGAGAGCGACTTCGCCTTTGATCCAGTTGTCTCTATTTCGTGATCCACAGCTGAGTGCCAATCTGGCCATGAGCGGGATTGTCTCCACGGTGGTGATGACGACACTTGTGGTCGGGCCGTTTTATCTTTCACGCGCACTGGGGCTCGACTCGGCCGTGGTGGGCATGGTGATGTCTGTCGGGCCGCTGGTCGCAGCGCTGACGGGGGCGCCCGCTGGTCGCATCGTGGACAGGTTTGGGACCCAACGGATGACTCTCGTTGGGCTCATCGGCATGACGGGTGGTTGTTTGATTCAATCCTTGCTTCCCATGGCGGCTGGGAGCAGCGGCTACATCACGGCCATCAGCATCATCACCGCAGGATACGCCTTGTTTCAAACGGCGAACAACACGACCGTCATGAGCACGATCTCTGCGGAGAATCGAGGTGTCATTTCCGGCATGCTCAATCTTTCGCGCAATCTGGGGCTCATCACCGGGGCCTCCGTCATGGGGGCGCTGTTCGCATTTGCAGCGGGAAGCATTCACCTCACGCAGGTGCCTCCCGCCGACGTTGCCTCGGGCATGCGGTTTACCTTCGCCGTTGCGGCAGAGCTGACCATCCTCTCACTCGCCATCGATATTGGCAGCCGAATCATCGCAAGACGCACCAAGGGTTCAGAAAGCTGTGGGCAGCGGAGGGACCAAGAGGATGCCTCCTGCCTTCCAATCATCTCCCAAAAATATCGGCCTCTGCGCCCCTCCTCACATCAAGCTCCATGGCTTGACGAGTTTGTTACCTGCGTCTTCAGGCATCACCAAACATCCTCTCCAGCCTGCGCCAGACCCGTCAATATTTCCCACTCACCAGACGGCGGTTCCGCATGATCAGAAAGAGACCGCTCGCGGCAACGATCAAGACGGCGCTGCCAGGCTCGGGAATGGCAGCGGTGTAGCCTTCATAGGCGTAGGCCATGGTGCTGTTGCTGTCCGGAAGATGCACTTCAGCAGAGGTGGTCAGGCTGTTCGCCACCACAAGTCCGTCGATGTTTGAGGAGGTCGTGATGGATGCGTAGGGAGCTAGGATGGCGCCATTGAAGTTGTGAGCATTGAAGTTGATGGTGGTGGCCTCGTAGAAGTTCCACAGGATGTGCCCCTGCCAGTAGTTGCTGTTAAAGTTGCCCACCATGTTGCCGTTGCTCCAGTTCACGGAGGTGCCGCTCACATTGATGATGATGTTGAAGGTATTGGCATCCACGTTCAGATCGAATTGCTGGCCATTGGGATTGTCAAAAATGGAGGCCGCAGTCACAGCGAAGACCGCCACACCGTCGGCACCTGCCGTGGCATTGAACGTCGTGGGGCCGGGGGAGCCTGAAGGCAGGGTAACGGTGCTGTCCACCAGCATGGTGCTGAGGGCCTGTGACTCCGCGATGGAGTAACCCCGAATCTCGTTCAGCGACGCATCAATGCTGTGGTCTGCCACCACGGAGCCACCGCCGTTGAAGTTGATGGCGCGACCATTGGTGCTGCCGTCAATGTAGAGGCTGCCGCGCTGCAAATTCAGCGGGTTGCCACTGACGAGATTGTTCCCCACTACGAATGAGCGGTCGCTGGACAGCACCGTGTTTTTGAGGTGGATGCCCAGATTGGCAGAATTCATTCCCGTGAAGTCATTGCCCACAAACGTCCGTCCCTCGATGTCAGAGGTGGTATAGAGGTTGTTAAAGATTATCGCGTTGTAGTTCCGGTAATCCAGACTCTGAGCTTGAACCGAAACCCCTGCCAGCGCAGCAAAGAGGAGGCTAACGATTGAGGCCGTGTGACGATAGATATTTTTCATACAATTCACAAATTAATCACAAAGATGATAATTTGTGATGATTCGATAGTAGTAATAAGTAATATCCTTCGGCAATCAACCGCATTTTGATAATTTTTTCATATTTGAATATTAAATATGATAATTTATTACAATACAAGAGCCCTAAAGAATCATTTACCTCCAAATGGAGGTAGCGGCCCACCTCAAAGTCTGGAGGAGAATCACCTAGATACCCTTGGTTCGGGGGCAGTGATTGAAGGCAGAGCGGGTGGGATCAGGAGGCCCCATCCCCTGTTCAAATCATCCCACGAAACTCAGCCTCGCTCACGATCTTCACGCCGAGCTTTGTGGCTTTGTCGAGTTTGCTGCCGGCGTCTTCACCCGCTAGGAGATAGGTTGTTTTGCCGCTGACGCTGCCGCTGACTTTGCCGCCGTTGGCGCGGATGGTGTCGGCGATGGTTTCGCGGTCTTCGCTCAAGGTGCCGGTGATGACCCAGGTGGTGCCGTTGAGTTTTTCGGAGGCGGCGGTGACGGTCTTTTGAGTGAAGTTAAGACCTGCGGCGCGCAGGCGGTTGAGGAGGGTGACGTTGTGCTCCTCGCGGAACCAGGCGTGAATGCTCGGCGCGACGATGGCACCGATGTCGGGGCATTGGGTGAGGTCTTCCACGCTGGCATTGGCGACAGCGTCGATGCTGCTGAAGTGTTCGATGAGCTTGCGAGCGCCACCGGCGCCGACATGCAGGATGCCGAGGCCGAAGACGAGCCGCCAAGGGTCCTGCTGCTTGCTGGAGGCGATGGCTTTGAGGTAGTTGTCGATGCTCTTGGTGCCGACGCGTTCGAGGCGGGCGAGCAGCAGTTCGTTGAGGTCGTAGAGATCGGCGACATCTTTGACGAGCTTGAGCTCGACCAACTGAGCGATGACGGATTCGCCGAGGCCGCTGATGTCCATGGCACCGCGGCTGACGAAGTGCTCGATGCGGCGTTTAACGACTTCGGGGCAGTGCGGATTGGGGCAGCGGATGACGACCTGCTCTTCATCGCGATGCACGGCGGTGCCGCAGACGGGGCAGTGCGTGGGCACGGGCACGGCGGTTTCAGTTCCAGTGCGCAGCTCCTTTTTCACGGAGACGACGGCGGGGATGATCTCGCCAGCTTTTTCGATGATGACGGTGTCGCCGACGCGGATGTCCTTGCGCTCGATCTCCTCGTAGTTGTGCAGGGTGGCGTTGCTGACGGTGCTGCCGCTGACGAGGACGGGCTCCAGGCGAGCCACGGGTGTGAGAGCGCCGGTGCGTCCCACCTGGATGTCGATGGCGGTGATTTTGGTTTCCGCCTGCTCGGGCTGATACTTGTAGGCGATGGCCCAGCGGGGAGCTTTGCTGGTGGCACCGAGTTCGCGCTGATCGGCGAAGCTGTTGACCTTGATCACTGCGCCGTCCGTTTCGTAGGGCAGTAATTTGCGTTTTTCGTCGAGCTCACGGATCGCGTGCAGCAAACCTTCGGCGCTGTCAGCATGCCAGATGAGATCGGCTTTGCGCAGTCCGGCGGCATCAAGCAGTGCATAGACGTCTGTCTGCGAGTCCACCGCGCTGGCTTCGACTAGGCCGTAAAAGACAATGTCGAGCGGCCGCTTCGCGACGATCTTTGGGTCCAGCAGCTTCAAGGTGCCAGCGGTGGAGTTGCGGGGGTTGGCAAACAGGGCCTCGCCGGCTTCTTCGCGTTCCTGATTGAGTTTGGCAAAGCCTGCCTTGGGCATGAAGACCTCGCCACGCACTTCGAAACTCTGCGGGCCGTCTTTGGGGAGTCGCAGCGGCAGGCGGCCGATGGTTTTGAGATTGTTGGTCACATCATCGCCGGTTTGGCCATCGCCGCGCGTCGCGCCGTATTTCAGAATGCCGTTTTCGTAGCGGATGGTGATGGCGACGCCGTCCACCTTGGGCTCGATGACGCAGTCCACTTTTTCGCGGCCCAGGCCTTTCTGCACGCGGGCGAAGAAGGCGCTGAGCTCCTCCTCCGAATAGGTGTTGTCCAGGCTCATCATGCGCACAGTGTGCGTGATCTGCGTGAAGCCTTCGAGGGGCGCGCCACCGACGCGCTGGGTGGGAGAATCGGGCGTCTGGAGATCGGGGAATTTCGCCTCGATGTCCTGGAGTTCGCGCAGGAGGGCATCGAACTGCTGATCGCTGATTTCAGGACGTGCCTCGACGTAGTAGAGGCGGTTGTGGCGGTGAAGTTCGGCGCTGAGAAAGGCGGCGCGGCTGGCGGCTTCGGCGTGGGTCATGGTATCGCTTTGAATAGCCGCAAAGCAGCGCAGGGAAACGAAAAAACGATCAGAGAGATTGTGTGAGCTTTGGGCTGGCGCAGATAATTAATTCAAATCGCCCTCTGAGCGGCACAAGCGTGCATGAACTGGCTGATCAGCTTGGTTCGGAGTAGCAGGGGATTGCGGAGCGCCGCACAGAGGATTGCCTTCGGCGCGCTTCGCGAGGTGCGGACCACTTTGCTGGCGCCTGATGCGGCGTTCCAGACATTGCGGCTGTGCTATCCTGACTCTCTGCTTTACTCTGGCTGCGCCACCCAGGGGGTGTCGCGCATGAGGTATTTCATGAGGACGGTGGCTCCGAGCATCACCAGGGCTTCCAGAGCGAGGAAGATGGCGAAATGGCCGATGTGCCACATCCAGCTTGAGAGACCGCCGATGATGCCGGCGGCGGCCATGGAGGCCCCCATCATGAGGCAGCCGGCGCTGGTGTTCTTGACGTCTTCGGATGGTTTTGAAAATGGCAGCCACTGGCCCATGAGGCCGGTCACGAGGGAGAAGGTGGGCAGAAACATCATGGCTGGCAGGCTGAGCGCCAGTGGTGTCCATGAGCGCTGCAGGCCGCAGATGAGGGCGGTTTGCAGGATGAGCACGGGGAAGCTCAGCCAGCAGAGCACGGCCTTGCGTGAGCCATGAAAGAGCGGGCTCCAGTGCCGCAGCGGTGCCACATAGAAAAAGGCCGCCGCACGCCAGTGCTCGGAGCAGCCGAGGAACATCATGGCCTGCAGGGATACCATGCCGAGAAAGCAGGTGGCAAAGCCCTGCACCATCATCGCGCCATCAGCGCCGCCCTTGCCGCCGGAGAAGAGCATGACCAGCGGCATGATGAGCATGGGCGCGATGCCGGGGTAGAGCCGCAGCTTGATCTCACGATCACGAAAGAGATAGGCCGTGGTGAGCTTGAACGACTCGCGCTCCACGGGATCCCGCAGCCACCAGTGCAGCAGCGGAAGTTTGACGATGGCCGCCAGCCAAACGCCGCGTGGCTTGGTGCGCTCTTTGGTCGTGCCGGCAGACTCATTCAAATTCATCAATCCCTGGCCGTAGGCGCTGCCGAGCTTTTCCAGCGCCAGCCAGCTCGTCAGCGCCGTCACGGCCACTGCGAGCCCGGCAGGCAGCCACATGGTGGAAGTATTGAGCGTGGTGCCGCTGAGCAATGCATCCAACGCACCGAACCAGATCGGCGGCAGCGCCAGCATCCAGCCGGTGATGTGGTCGAAATGCTTGAATGCCTCCAGCTGCATCACCCGAGGCATGATCTGCCCGCCCAGGATCATGACCACCGTGAGGAGTGACTGGACGGTGGCGAGCAAATTGTCCAGACGCTCGCGCCCGAACCATTTGAGACAGGCATTGTACACCAGCACGATGCTGGCGGCGGAGAAGAGCATGAGCAGCGCGGTGGAAAACAGATGCGCAGGGAGGAAGCGCCACGTCCCGCCTTTGCTCCATGGGCCGGCGACGAGTCCGGCGAGATTCAGCGCCAGGGCGAGCAAGAAGGCAAAGCCCGCAAGGACCGCACATTTGGCGCGCAGCATCTCCTGCGGAGTCACGGGGCGGTGCAGCAGGATCTCCGCCTCCTCTTTCATGAAGAGCATGGTGCCCGCGCTGGAGGCCAGCGTGAGCGAGGCAAACATCAGCGTGAAGCCATGCAGCGTGCACGCAAAAACAAAGGTGTCCGTGAATTTTGAGAGCATCGCGGGCATGAGGCCGACCAGCGCGTAAATGAACAGGGTCAGGCCCAGGCTCATCTGCCGCCGCGTTTTCTGCATGCCTGCCTGCTGCGCCGCACGGCCACGGAAGAGCAGCTTCCAGAACAGGCTGCGCAGCACCTTCGCCGGCGAGGGGGGCCGGCGGCCATGAGTGTGCGGCATGTTTTCGGCGGCGGTGCTCATGACAGCATGCTTTTGGCAAAGGTCTCGGCGCGTGCCTCCAGACCACTGAGGCCGGTGAGCTGGGTGAAGAGCTGCTCCAGCGTGTCCGCCCCGTGCTGGTGCTGCAGGTCGTGCGGCGAGCCTTCCACGAGCAGTTTTCCCTGCGCCATGATGGCCACGCGATTGCACACACGCTCCACGACATCCAGCACATGGGAGCTGTAAACGATCGTCTTGCCTTCGCGCGCGAGGGTTTCCAGCAGGGCTTTGAAGCCGACAGCGGCATTTGCATCCAAGCCGTCCAGGGGCTCGTCCAGCAGAACGACCTTGGGATTGTGCAGCAGCGCGGCGGTGATGACGACCTTGCGCCGCATGCCCTTGGAGTATGCGCCCAGGAGCTTGGTGGTGAGCGTCTGCTCATCGAGCTCAAAGAAATCCAGGAACTGCCGGATGCGCGGCCGGGCCTCGTCCTCGTAGATGCCGTAGAGAGCCCCGATCATGAGGAGAAATTCCAGCCCGGTGAGAGATTCATAGACCGCGCCGGAGTCCGGCACGAAGCCGAGCAGGCGCTTGGCCTCCACGGGATGGGTGGAGACGTTCACGCCGCAGATCAGCGCCGTGCCTTCGTCAGGCTGCAGCATGCCGGTGACCATTTTCAGGGTGGTGGTCTTCCCTGCCCCGTTTGGCCCTAGCAGACCCACGATCATGCCCGGCGGTACCTCCCAGGTCAGATGATCGACGGCGGTTTGAGCGCCGAAGCGCTTGGTGAGACCCTGAATGGAGATCATGGGAGGCGATCATCCATGGCCTGCGGGCGCTTGCAAGGCAGCAATGAGCCCCCCGCGAGAAGCATGAATTTTAATAGATATTAACTAAAACCCTTGCCGCTAAGGCTAAATTCAATATACTGACTGTAATTTCAATAATATGTCGCAATTCCCTTCCCAGCTCCCGACACGCCTGCGCTTCGCCGTGTTGTTGGTGCTTTTGATTCTCGGCATGCGCCAAGCCACGAAGGCTCAGGCCCCTGCCGCGCCGCTGCCTGCGGCCGGAACTTACGTCCCGGTGGGTGAAGGTGCCAGCATCAAGGTCAACTTTCCCAGCGCGCCCATCCAGGCGATCATTCCCTTTTACACCCAGCTCACGGGCAAAAAGCTCATCCTCGACTCCGCCCTCCAGGGTGAGATGCTGCGCATCATTTCCCCGCAGATGCTCACCAAGAAGGACGCCATCGCCTTCATCGAAGCCACCCTGCTGCTCAATGGCTACGCCATCATCAATGTGGATGCGACCACGGCGAAGCTGATCAACCAGGCCGGAGGCAAAAGTCCCACGGCCGATGGCTTGAAGGTGTACAATTCCCTGCGCGACCTGCCGCTGAACGAGGAGATCTGCCACTATGTGCTGCCCCTGCAGTTCGTCTCGGCGGATGAAGCCTCCAAGGCTTTTCAGCAGGTGATCAAACTTCACGGTTACGGAGCCATGACGGGTGTCTCCAATGACACCGCTCTCATCATCACGGAAAACAGCACCACCATCCGCAGCATCTGCGAGATCGCCCAGATCATCGACGTCCCGCCGACGGAGACCTCGAATGAAATGATCAAGCTGGAGCGGTCCGACGTGGAGCTGGTGGCTGAGATCATCAATGAAATCTTTGAGCAGGAGGAAAAGGCGAAGAGCTCCACGACCGCTCCTGCCGCCGCCATGCCGAATGCGGCAGCACGCCCCGGAGTGCCTGCCGTGCCTACCAGCCCTGCAGGAAACGCCAGCACCACCGCGACGAATCCCGCCGCTGCACGCGTCAAAGTTTTCCCGTACCGCCGCACGAATGAACTGCTGGTCATTGGCCGCCCGGTGGACATCACCTACATCAAGGGACTGGTCGAAAAACTCGACAAGCAGAGCGACGGCTCCAATTTTCTCAAGCGCCGCCTGAAGTACCTCGACGTGCTGGACTTTCTCACCGTGGCCTACAATGCGCTGGCGAAAGACACCGACATTCAAGGCAACAACGACGGTGCCATCGCAGGATCTCCGGGTGGGGGAGGAAGCCCACGCCGCAAATCCGGCGCCTCATCTGACTCCTCAGATGACAGCAGCCGGAACAACTCCAACGGCTTCGGCAGCAGCAACAACTCGGCCTATGGTGCGAACACCGGCCTGGGTGGCAGCTTCGGCAACTCCTCCGGGAATTCCAATTCGAACCGCAGCCTGCTCGACAATCCGGAAGACGTGGGCGCCCCCGAGTCCATGGTCGTCGGGAAAACGCTGCTCATCGGCGATCCTCAGTCCAACAGCCTCATTGTTTCGGGCTCCCCTGAGCACATTGCGCGCATCGATCAGCTGCTGGAGGAGATGGATATCCGCCCCCAGCAGATCTATATTTCCGCCATCATCGGCCAGTTGAGCCTGGGCAAGAACTTCAACTACGGCGTCGATTTCCTGCAACTGCTGTCGGATTTCAGCATGAACCGCAACGGGGCGCATGGTTCGTCCACATCGGGAAGTTCCACCACGACGACCGCGTCCAACATCATCGAGTTTCCTGCGAAATTCGGGCAGCTGAATTTCTACGGCCAGATCGGCGCGCTGAGCAACTACATCAAGGTCATCGACAGCAACAACAACTTCAAGGTGCTGGCCACGCCAAGCATCTACGCCAAGAACGCCGCCAAGTCTGTGATCTCCTCGGGTCAGAGCATCGCGGTGCCGGCCAACATCCTGACCAACGGCGCCTTCACCGGCGGTGTTGCGAGCAACAGCGTGAGCGTGACTTATCGGGATGTGCTGCTCAAGCTGGAGGTGATTCCCCTGATCAACTCGGATGACGAAGTGACCCTGAAAATCGCCCAGGTGAATGACAACATCGTCGGTTCGCAGTCCATCGGCGGCAACACCGTGCCCACCATCGGCACGCAGAAGCTGCTCACGGAAGTGGCGGTGAAAAACGGAGCCACGGTCGTTCTTGGCGGGCTGATCACCGAGCGAGTCACCAAAGGTAAAAACGGAGTCATCGGTCTTCGGCGCATTCCGATTCTGGGCAATCTCTTCGGCACCACGCAGAATCAAACCACCCGCGAAGAGCTGCTTATTTTTATCCAGCCCCGCATTGTGCGCTCGGATGATCCGCTCGACACGCCTAATAACATCGAAAGCGGTCGCAGCAAAGTGTATGACGAAGCCATGCAGTTTGGCTCACCTGGACTGGAAAACATTCCACGGGCGCTGCCTGCGCGGTGAGTGAAGGTGGGCGGACTTGGGAGAGGCTTTTTGCATAGGCGTGTCCAAGACGGTCTGCGTGCGGCGATTTGCGGAACTGATTTGTGAAAAGAGAACCAAGGAGACGCTCGGCGGCGGTTGGAGGACCAACCGCCCTACCTAAGCGCAGGAAGTCTGACATGCCTGGGTGAGGCGGGGCTTGCTGCTCGTGGAGGTGAGGCCCCGATTATCGAGCCACATCGGTCCCATGGTTGATGAAGACAGGTCTGCGGACGCAGGGGAATCCTCAACGTGCGGGAACGCTGAGCGATGTGGAAGCGTGAGGGATCGGGACGATCACTCTCCTTCAGCACAAGCTCCGAGCAGGCCGCTCAATTCTTGATGGCTTCAGTACGACTCTGGGTGTAGGCGCTGCGAGCGGAGAGATATGGATCCACGGCATCTTTTGTGATCGTGTCATACCGGTCCAGCTGACCAGGAATGGAGCGCAGAGTGTTGGACAGAGGGGGAACGATGACCCAGTCATGCTTGGAGCGGCTGCCGAACCAGTAGAGGTAGGGCCAGTTGACCGGATTGAGGGCATAGTCTCCGGCGAGGCCCACGGTGTCGCGCACGCTGCTGGGTCCCAGCAGCGGCAGCACCAGGTAAGGGCCGTTTGGAATGCCCCACTTGCCCAGAGTCTGAGCCGTGTCTTCATCCGGCACATTGGCAAGAGCCGGGATATTTTCCGCAGGACGGAAGATGCCGACGACACCACCCACGGTGTTGACGACGAATTTGCCAGTCTCCTGCCCAGCACGCTTGAACTTGCCCTGGAGCGTGCAGTTCACGAACCGCACTGGGTACTTCGCATTCTCAAAGGCGTTGTCGATGCCCTTGCGCACCGGCCTTGGCAGGATGAGTTCATAGCCCTTTGAGATCGGACGGAAGAGGAAGGTGTAAAACTGGTCGTTCACCCAGAAGGTGCCGCGATTGAGCTTTTCAAGCGGGTCGGAGATGTCAGACGCCGTGGCATATTCATCCACTTCGTCATCGCTCTTCGCGGGTTTGTCGGCGGCCTTGCCCTTGACGGCGGCTTCGGTGGTGGGTTTTGCAGCGGTCTTAGTCGCTGGGGTACTGCAATCAGTCAGCAGCGGAGTGGCTGCCAGCAACAACAGACGGAGTGTGAAGACGTGGTATTTCATTGAGGGCGGGAGACAGACTGCGTAAGAGAGCTGATGACGGCATTCGCGCCACCTTTTTTAAATTGCGCATCCAACTGGCTGCGGTAGTTGGCGATGAGGCTCACGCCTTCGATCACCACATCGGTGATGAGCATCTGCTCCATGCGATAAATCACGTTATAATGGCTGCCTTTGTAGACCATGCTCGTGGGCACATCCACACGTCCTGATGCCGGCTCTGTGGCCGCGTGGTAAGTGATGTCCGGATGCTCTCCCGGTGTGAACTTGCTGCTGTAGCTGCGGATGATGAGCGTGGAAAAGAGCTTGGAGGCCTGCTGCTGTTGCGCGGGTGTGAACTGTCTCCAGCCCGGACCCACGGCACGCTTGGTCATGGTTTCAAAGCTGACGTACTTTTGCAGCACAGGGCGCAGTTTCTCCGGCAGGGCGTTGCGGTTTCCGGTGCGGTCGGCCACGGCCAGCACCTCAGTCACGGCGGTTTTCAGGCGGGTCTGGGCTTCGGCGAGCTGAGCGGACACGGCCAGTGGCGCGGCGGCCAAGAAAAGCGGGAACAGAAAACGTAGGGTCATGGGGCGGGGGGTGGGGAGTCTTTGCCTTTTTCAACACTGCCAAAAGCCATTTTGCCAATTAACGACTCCAGATCGACCGAGGACTCAGTCATCGTGATCCGGGAACCAGCAGAAAGGTAAGTTTCATCCGCTCCAGGTGCAAGCGCCACGTATTTGTCTCCGATGAGTCCGGTGGTTTTGATGGAAGCCATCGTGTCGGTGGGCAGTTTCAGCCCGGCCTCCACGCGGAGGGTCACCATGGCAGTGTAGTCGGTGCCATCCACACGGATGCCTTCAACCCGTCCCACGGGGACGCCCGCCACCAGCACACTGCTGCCAGCATTGAGCCCCCCTGCATTGGTGAAGCGTGCCTCCATGACATAGGTGTCTCCACCGAGCATCGATTTTGAGCCGAGCTTCACCGTCAGGTAGACGATGGCGGCGATCCCCAGGAGGACGAAGAGACCAACGTAAAGTTCCAGCTTGGATTGTTTCATGAGTCTTCAGATTGCAGGGCTTCGCCACGCCGTATAGCAGCAAGTGTACGGCCAAGTGCTTCCGCGCTGTCGCGGAAATCCTCCACCATGGCGACGGTGGAGGACGAGAATTCAGCAGGGGTGCCTTCAAAGCACATGCGCCCTTTGTCAAGGAGGGCCACGCGGTCGCTGGCGATCAGCGCTTCGGTCAGATCATGCGTGACCACCAAGGCAGTGAAGCCAAACTGACGTTGATATTTCGCGATCATGGCGAAGACCGCGTTGCGTCGCAGGGGGTCCAGGCCGGCGGTGGGTTCATCAAACAGCACGAGTTCCGGCCGCGTGACGATGGCGCGTGCCAGGGCCAGGCGCTTCTGCATGCCGCCGGAAAGCTGGCTGGGATAGCGGTCCTGATGCGCTTCGAGCTCGATCTGCCGCAGCGCCTCGAGACTGCGTTCGCGGATTTCCTTGTCGGAAAGATCCGTGGTCTGCTCCAGCGGCAGGGCCACGTTTTCCAGGGCGGTCAGGGAGTCGAACAAGGCATTGCTTTGAAAAAGGAAACTGCAGCGACGGCGGAAATCGGCCCGTGCCGCCGCATCGCCGATGCTGAGCAGTCTGCCGTCAAAGTGAATGCTGCCTGAGTCCGGACGAATGACATCGGCCAGGCATTTCAAGAGCACCGATTTACCAGCGCCACTGCGGCCCAGGACGGTCACGAGACTGCCGCGCGGCACATTGAGGCTGGCGCCATCCAGCACGACGTTCTCTCCAAAGCACTTGTTCAAGCCCTCGATGCGCAGCAGCATTGGATTGGAATCAGCACCCATGATCAGACGAGGAAGGAGGTGATGATGTAATCCGCGGCCAGCACAATGATGCTGGACTGCACCACGGCACGGGTGGTCGAGGCACTGACGGCACGCGCGCCGGTGGCGGAACTGCAACGGTGCGCGTTAAAGCCATGGTAGGCGCACAATGAGATGGTCAGCAGGCCAAAAGTGACCGCCTTGATGATGCACTCCCGCACATCCTGGGCTTTGACCGCGTGCTCCACGGAGGACCAGTAAACGCCTGGCTCCAAGCCCAGCAGCAGTGAACCTGAAAGGCTGCCGCCCCACAAACCCACCGTGACAAACAGGGCCGTCTGCATGGGATAGACGACCAGCGCGGCGAGCAATCTCGGGGTGACGAGGTAGGCATGGCTACTCACACCCATTGTTTCAAGTGCGGCGATCTGCTCTGTGTTGCGCTGAATGCCCAGCTCTGCCGCCAGGGCGGACCCTGCCTGCCCAACCAGCATCAGCGCCGCCAGGGCGGGCCCCAGTTCACGTATCAGACTGAGGGAGACGAGGGTGCCCAGCAAACTTTCGGAGCCGAAGCGGTTCAGGACGTAATACCCCTGCAGGCCGAGCACCAAGCCGGTGAACATGCCCACGATGAGGATCACCGGCAGGCAGCGCACGCCCTGCTCAAAACCGGCGCGCGCAATGCGCCTGCCAAGCCGCCGCGCACCCACTGCGGAACGAAAAGACTGCCCTGTAAAGAGAGCAAAGTCGCCCAGTTCATGAACAATGGAGAGTGAGTAACGACCTATGGCGCGCAACATTCGGTGCGGGAACCTTCACCCACGCACCGGAGTTGCGCAACGCCGTAGCGCCTTCCGCCTCAAGATTCTTTCGGGCGCATCCTCAAAGATCGCCAACCGGCAGCCACTTGCGCTGCTCCCAGCTTTGCAGGCCGAGCTCAGCGAGTTGCACGCCTTTGGCACCTTCACGAAGGGTCCAGGGGAAGGGTGTGTCCAGCACCACGTGCTTGAGAAATTCCTCCCACTGGATCTTGAAGGCGTTGTCATAGGTCGTCGTGTCAGGCACCTCCTGCCAGCCGCCGAAGAAATCGATCGGCTGGTCGATGTCTGGATTCCACGTGGGCCGTGGCGTGGTGCCGATGCTCTGCACCCAGCATTTGCGCAAACCTACCACAGCGCTTCCGTGCGTGCCGTCCACCTGCATGGTGAGCAGGTCATCGCGCCGCACGCGCACCGTCCAGGAACTGTTGAACTGGCAGATGACACCGCCTTCGCACTCAAAGGTGGCGTAGCATGCGTCATCGCTGGTACAGGCGTAGGGCTTGCCGCGCTCGTCGATGCGCTTCGGCAGATGCGTGGCGCCTATGCAACTCACGGCTTTCACCTTGCCAAAGAGATTGTCCACGACGTAGCGCCAGTGGCAGAGCATGTCGACAATGATGCCGCCGCCGTCTTCCTTGCGGTAATTCCATGAGGGACGCTGCGCGGGCTGGTCCCCTTCCTCGCCGGTGAAGACCCAGTAACCGAACTCACCGCGCACGCTGAGGATGCGGCCAAAGTAACCCTGATCCCGCAGTGTGCGGAACTTGCGAATGCCGCTGAGCCAGAGCTTGTCCTGCACGACGCCGTTTTTCACACCGGCATCTTCGCAGAGCTTGGCCAAACGTAACGCCTCGCTCGTTTCCACGGCGGTCGGTTTCTCGCAGTAGATCGCCTTGCCTGCCTTCACCGCCTTTTCCACAAAACCTGCACGCTGCAAAGTGCCGGAGGCATCAAAGAAGATCTCGTCCTCCTTTTTGGCCAGCGCCGCATCGATGTCTGTGGTGTAGCGCGTCACCCCCGTGCGCTCTGCCAGGGCCTTGAGCTTGTCATGATTCCGCCCCGTGAGAATCGGGTCGGGCATCAGCGTGAGATCATCGCTCACCTTGAGTCCGCCTTGATCGCGGATGGCCTTGATCGAGCGAATCAGGTGCTGGTTGGTACCCATGCGTCCCGTGACGCCGTTCATGATGATGCCGATTCGTTTGGTTTCCATTGTTACTGAGTTCCAAGTTTAAGGTTTAAAGTTTGTTATTTGCTCGTGGCGTCTGGATAAAGCGCCGCATAGCTCTGGCTGATTTTTTCAAGAAACACCTGCTGGTCCATGGCCCAAAGGCGGTTCGAAAAGATCTCCACCTCGCGATAACCCGCGAAGCCGGTGGCATCCACCCAGTCGCTGATTTCTTTGATGTTGATGCAGCCTTCGCCCATGAGGCCGCGATCATTCAAGAGATCAATGGTCGGAGTCCTCCAGTCACAGATGTGAAAGGCCTGCAGGCGGCCGGTCTGACCTGCGAGATCAATCTGCGACTTCAGCTCGGGATCCCACCAGACATGGTACACATCCAGCGCGATTCCGACCGATTTCGGCGAGCCCAGCACATCGCAAATCTCGTGGGCCTGGCGCATGGTGTTCACGGCGCTGCGATCATCCGCATACATGGGGTGAAGAGGTTCAATGGCAAGTTTTACGCCCGCCTGCTCAGCTGCCGGCAGCACCGCAGCGATGCCATCGGCGATCTGCTTGCGCGACTCCACCAGCGACTGCCCGGGCACGGCACCGCAGACCAAGACGATGAGTGGAGCGCCAATGGCGTGCGCCTGCTCGATGGCCTTCAGATTGTCATCAATGGCCGTCTGCCGCCCTGCTGTGGTCGCGGCTGGAAAAAAACCGCCACGGCACAGGCTCACGACTTCCAGCCCTGCGTCCTGCGTCTGACGCGCCACAGAACCCAGATCACGCCCTTCCAGGGCCTGCCGCCAGATGGTGATGCCGCTGACGCCGCGCTGCGGGAACTGCACGAGGCATTCTTCAAGGCTGAGCGGTTTGGTGGTGATGGTGTGGACGCAAAGTCGGCGCATGAGAAAGATCATGGCAGCGCCTGCTCATAAGAAAAAGATGATTTTACGATACCCTGGATCAGAAATATCAATGACGGGTCATGGAACTCTACCAACTCGGCTACTTCATCGAAATCGCCCGCCAACGCAGTTTCACCCGGGCGGCCGGGCGGCTGCACATGGCGCAGCCTGCGCTGAGCCAGCAGATGAAAAATCTCGAGGCGGAGCTGGGCACGCCCCTTTTCAACCGCAGCCGCAAAGAAGTGCAGCTCACCGCCGCCGGCAAAGCTTTCCTGCCGCGTGCCGAAGGTCTCCTCACGCAGGCTGAAGCCGCCAAAGCGATCGTCTCCGATGTGGCCCACCTGCGGGGCGGCAAGCTGACCATCGCCGCCATCCCCAGTGTGAGCGCATGCTTGCTGCCGGAGGTGATTGAAACCTTCAGCCAGCAGCACGATCAGGTGGCCCTGCATTTGATCGAGGACAGTTCTGAAAGTGTGGCCGACTGTGTGGAATCCGGGCGAGCCGACATTGGCTTTCTGCAACTCCCGGCGAGCAAGGCGGCTTTCAAGTCACAAACTCTCCTTATCGAGCCTTTCGTACTTCTGGTGGGCAAAAGGCATGCGCTTGCCGGACAGAAAACTGTGCTGCTGCGGCAGTTGTCCGCTGAATCCTTCATCTTCTACAAAGGCCGCGCCCGCGACACCGCGTTGGAGGCCTGCCGCAAGGCCGGTTTTGAACCCCACATCGTGTGCGAGAGCGGAGAACTGGGAACGGTGCGTGCGCTCGTCTCCGCAGGGCTGGGACTCGCCATTGTCCCACGGCTGGCGGCAGGAAACCTGCCCGCGACCATTCTTACCGTGGCCATTCGGGAACCCAAAATGCAACGCCAGATCGCCGCCGTCTGGCAGAAGGGCAGTGAGCTCTCTCCTGCGGCGGCATCACTTCTGGAGCTGGCCAACGAGCTGCTTTCACATGGGAACCACAACTCAAACGCGTGACTAACATACCTTCGCGGGCGGCATTGTGCCCTGCCCCGTTAGCGGCTTAAAGAATCATGCAGCACCGGCTCGAGCTGCATCAAATCAGGACTTCGCGGCGGCAGGTTCAGCAGCCTGCTGCGGATTGGTCTTGGTGGGCGCGTAGTAGTAGCTGGCGTAATTGTAATAGGTGTACTCTTTCAGGTTCGAGCTGGAGCGGTTGAGAATGACACCCCCGATGTTGACCTGGCGCTCATAGAGCAGATCCAGAGCCTTGCCTGAGAGACGGGCCATGGTGGAGGACATGCGCACCACGAAGAGCACCGAATCAAGTTTCGGCGCGAAGCTGGCGGTGTCATCCGCCACGAGGACAGGAGCACTGTCGAAGATGACGTAATCGTATTCCTCACCCATCTCACGCAGCATCTCTTCGGCTGTTTTGGAGAGCAGCATTTCCGAGGTCTGATCAAAGACGTCACCGCGGGCGAGCAGGTCCAGGTTTCGTGTGCTGGTTTCCTGAACGGCATCACGCCAGTGCAGTTTGCCACGCAGGGCTTCGCTCAAGCCTGGAGTGGAGGGAAGCTTGAAAAGCTCGCTCACACCACCACGGCGCAAGTCGCAATCTGCCAGCAGGACACGCGCTCCGGCCAAGGCCATGGTAACAGCCAGATTGGAGGTGACGGTGGTCTTGCCTTCATTGGGAACCGCACTGGTGATGAGAATGGTCTTCGGCGGCTTGCCCTGCCAGTTTTTGAAGAGAATGGAGGAACGAATATTGCGGAAGGCCTCGGCGTAGAGATGGCGGTCGTCATTTGGACGAAGCAGGGCCACATCACCGCGATTTCTCTGTTCCGGCACCTGCCCAAGAACCGCTTCCCCGGGGAACAAGGTCTGGAACTCACTGTAGGAATTCATCCGGTCGTCCAGACGGTCGAACAACAGCAGGATCACAATGCCAATCCCCATGCCGCCAATGAGACCGACAACGATGGGCATCACCCAGTCTTCCACATTTTCATAGGCTGGGATGGCACGCTCTTGAATGGCCACAAAGTCTGCCTGGGAATTGAAGACGCTCTGAATGCTCTCCACTTTTTCAAAGAGCTTGTCGTAAGTCAACTTGGCCGACTCGGCGGCTTTCTCCAGTTTGTCGTGCTCTGCGATTTTACCGCCGAGATCGAGGGCCTCTTTCTGCTTCTCAAGAATCTGAGCGTCCAAGACCTGCACGCGACGCTGAATATCCGCCATCTGAGTCACCATCTCCTGCTGAATCTGCTCTGCATAGGAAGCCAGCAGCGCCTTCTGCGCCGCCAGTTCTTCGGTAACATCCTGCACCATCGGGTGCTGCTGTTTGAACTGGATCAGAAGAGAGTCCAGCTTGGTCTTGAGTTCAGTGATTTTCGATTTGGTGCGCAGGTAATCCTGCTCCGCCATGGTCATGCCATTGCGCCCGGGCGAGGTCTCAGTTGCCTTGATTGCGCCTGATGGCTGGGTGGTTTCGGCACCTTTGGAACCTGGAGCACCAGGCGTTGCCGCGGCTCCGCTCAGCATGCGTTCACGCGCCTCCATGGCGGCATTGACGTTGGCGATTGCGAGCTTCAAATCGTCAAGTGTCGTGCGTTGTGCTATCCGCTGCGCTTCCAGGTTTCCAAGGTACTGTGCGGCAAGATTGTTGCCATTGGTGATCGTGAGGATGTTGTTGGCGGCCTTGAATTTGGTGAGACGCTCAAGGCTGTCCTCCATGAGCTTCTGCTTGTTCACCACCTCGGTGAGGAACTGCTGGAGCACCTTGCCCTGAGCCTGCTCGCGGATGCTCTGACGAAACGCGATGAACTCGTCCAGCAGGGCGTCCAAAAAGATCTTCGTGTACTTAGGCTCAGAGCCTGTCGCAAGGATGTTGAAAATGGCCGAACCCTTGGTCTGAGCCACGCGGATTTCCACGTCCGAATCCTTCACATCCGGGTTCAATGCTCTGACGCGATCCAGCGCGCGTCGTTTCATTTCGGCGCTCTCGATCGTTTCGATGATCGTTCCGTAGAAGTCCGCCTGCTGTTCACGCCAGGTCACGTTGTCGTTGAACGCCAGCTGACCGCCGGCCACGAGTTTAGCCAAGGAGCGAAACTCCTGAGGGCGCCCGGTAATGCGCAAGGCCTGAACACAAACACCAATGCTGGCCGTCAGGAGCAGGAACCACCAGCGGCGGCGGAGCAGGATCTTGTAACGCTGGAATTTGGCGGATGCCTCGTGAATGCGACTCAGCGTGCTGGATTGCGCCGGGCCTGGGAGGGTGAGGTTTTGTTCCATGATTTCAAAAATCCAAATTTGTTCTGTCGGGCTGCCAAAGGCTGCTGCTGTCTCCCGTCATTTTTTGGGCAGGCAGAATCGCTCAAAAACACAACTTAAGCCATTGGATTTATTTGGCCGCGCCTCTGTTCGATTTTAAATCAAATTTCACCTCATTTGATTCCGAAATGCCTGTGAGAAACCCGGGTATTTTAGAAATTAACAGTCTTTTCTTCGACGATGATGACGTCATCCTTGCGAATGAACACGTCACGCTCGAGGTCTCCCTGACGCATGATCCCGTCCACATTGACCAAAATGGTTTTGTTTCCCTGAGGGGTTTTGCGGATGATTTTCACTTTTTCCTTGTTGGCGAACTGGGCAAAGCCACCTGCACGAAGAATGGCCTGGCTGATGGAAATGTCTTCATTGGCCGGCAGATCGTATTTTCCCTGTCTGGCCACGATGCCGAACATGACGTAGAACTCCAGGTCCACCTCCCGCTCCTCCATCTGAGTTTTTTCGTTCAGTTTGTCGATCGCGATGACCACGGTGGCATTTTGGAAAAAATTCTTTTCCAGCTCCCGCTTGATGGTGAAAGCCAGATCACGGCAGGTTTTTCCCCGGGCATTCACCAAACCCACGTAAGGGGCCTGGACCTCCCCTGTCACTGCAACAACCTGCTGCAGCGCATCACGGCGGTCTTCCAAAATGCGGATACTGATGGTATCCCCTACCGAGATGGGACGATTGTTGTCCAATACGTCCATCGAGTTCAAGACTGCCGCACCAGCGTTGGCCGGACCACCAGTGGAAACAGCTGCCTGGCGCGATGACCTTGAGGACTCAGGGATGCGAAAGCCAGGATCTTGAGCTTTCAAAGCCGGGAGAGCAAAGGCAAGCAGAAGCAGCGACAGTGATATCTTTTTCATGATGATAGTGAATGAATTTTGAATCCCTCATGCGCCAATGCCGATCACGGCCAGGCTGAGATCAAAAGTCATAGACCAATTACGATCCGTTTCGTTAGAAATTGTAATTGAAGCCCAAAATCACGCGTGTCTGCGTGGAATCCGCATTGGATTGCTTATAATTGGTAACGAAATAGCGGTAGCCCAAGTTAAGCCCTGCCTTGGCGGTCAGGTTGTAGTTCAGGTCAAAGGAGAAGCCGCTCTGGTCCGCATCTCTTCCGGCCACCCCCAAGTAGTCGGCACGCCCAAAGTGATAGCCGGTTCCTGCCCGCAGCTTTGAGGTCAACTGGTGAGTGTAATAGAGATC
The DNA here is from genome assembly GCF_057652315.1 of Prosthecobacter sp. Pr1. Classification (NCBI taxonomy): domain Bacteria; kingdom Pseudomonadati; phylum Verrucomicrobiota; class Verrucomicrobiia; order Verrucomicrobiales; family Verrucomicrobiaceae; genus Prosthecobacter; species Prosthecobacter sp. Pr1. The sequence goes on from NZ_JBYFBS010000004.1 coordinate 310,140, forward strand.
CACACCGAACTGAGTCAGCTTGTACCCAGTGCCTGGAAAAGCAGGGTCGGTAAGCGAGGGCTTTGCGTTTTCATAGTATCCTGAGATGGAGAAGCGACCGCCCTTCCAGGCAACCATCGAGACCCCATAGTTGACGAAGTCGGCGGTAATGTAGTTCGAAGCCAGGTTGATGGAGGATTCATGCCCAACGGTCAGCGTGTGGCTGAAGCGAGCATTGAGCTGGTTGGTAATGCTGAGGTTGTAGTAATAGCTGTTCAGGTCGGAACTGTCTCCTGGACCATTCGGGGCGAAAACCGTTGGCGAGTCGAAATTGAAGGCCTGCAGACCGCCAGCCAGTTTGATAATGGTTGATTTGCCCAGAGGCACACTGACAAACGCGCCCCAGTTGAAGAGAACGCCGTCGTTCAAAGTAGGATTCACGTAGTTCAGGAACGAAACCCCGCCTTCCGTGCCCAAAATCCAAGTCGCCGTCGGGCTGTATGTGAGGGAGGCATGCAGGGTGTTCATCGTCCGACTGAACTGCTTGTTGTTGCTGCCCAATGCCTCGGAGATGGTGTTTGTGTAGTTGACAGCCAGAGCCCAGGCCGAATTGATCTGCCAGTTGGCGGCGACACCAAAATCGTTCTGGAAGACACCGAAGCTCGAATTATTCGCAGCACCGACAAAGGCATTGTTCAGCGCAGGACGCATGGACATGCGGTCATAAATGGTGAAATTCACAGGGCCGGCCTTGATATCAAAAGCAAGCGTCGTTCCTGGCAAGACGTTGATCAGGTAATTGCCGTTTCCGTAAGCTGCCAGTTCTGGATGATTGAAATAATGATCCACGCCGAGACCGCCGGTGAAACTCAGGACATTGTTTTGTGAAACGCGATAGTTGGCGCTGACGTTGAGCAGCGTGCTGCTGATGACGTCTGACACCGGAACGGCGGTGCGGCGAATGTTGCTGTTGTATTCAAACCCCTGGTAAAGGCCAAAACCAATGTTCACAGGACCAACCTTCAGATTGCGCTTGCCCGTAAGGAAGGGATCTGAGGTGTAGGTGGGAGCAAAATAGCTCAGTGACTGTGAATACTGGCCGGAGTAGGTGGTGTAATCACCCACAGCACGAGCGGCGAATGCGGAACTGCCGCTGCGCACGGAAGGCTGTGAAATTTGACGGTCAGAACGCAGCAATTGCTGAAGACTTTGATACCCCTCCTGGTCTTCCTGGCTGACGTATGCCCCTTTTTCGTAGTCGTACACCACGTCTCCACTGCGTGCGGACGACTGGGTCGTCTTTTTCATCTGACCGGTGCGGGACCGAAGGTCATTGAAAAAGTTGCTGGTTTGTGAAGGTGAAACACCAAATTGAGCGTTGGAACGTTGCGGCAACAAACAGCCGGTCGTGAGGGTAATCACCATCAGGAGAGCACTGATGGGGATGGGGCGAGAGTTGTTGATCAGCATGACGGGAGAGAGTGGGTCGGGAATTAAAACAACGATACAAGCAATTCTACTTGGTTTTGTCTATACCAAATTTCTCTCGATTTCGCCACATACTCTCCCTTGATTCACAATAATTTGGCGTTCGCCGCTACACGCGGCCAGCCAATTCCCCCCCTTCAGTTCTTGAAGGCGACCACTGAAACGGCATTCCGCGTTTCACGAACGCGTTTTCTGTGTTCAAAATCAAACTCGAGCTGGATTTCTCTCGAGGATGCCCTGTCCCACGATCTGTGAGGACTGTTGGAAGGGGGAGCCAGGGCGATCAAACTGCGTAATTTGCCGAACAATTTACCGATCGGAAGCCGCTTGGAATTGAAAGAGTTCATGGTTTGAGTTTGATAATTAGGACAACTTTCCGAAAGCTATATAGTGTTCATTGTAACATGTTCAAATGAATTTTAAGGCGGCTGAAAAATGCATGCCTTCACCGCTCCTGTTTGACTCAGCAGGTTTAAAAGTTCATGTGCGGCCATGTCCATTGAAGCCCATCCTGCCCCGGCAGCGCGGTTGACCATCCCAGAATACGCCATGGCGCTTGCCCACGTGGCCAGCCTGCGTTCAGAGGATCCCTTTCGGAAGGTTGGGGCGGTGGCCATTGACTTTGACAACCGGGTGATCGGAACCGCCTACAATGGCCTTGCGCCCGGCTACGATGCAGGTCCTGATTTTTGGGCAGATCGGGATGCACGACGTAAATACATGCTGCATGCCGAGGTGAACCTTTGCAGCCTGTTCACCCGTGGCAATGTGAAGCTCGTCGCCTGCACCACGAAACCCTGCACCAGCTGCATGCAGATGCTCTGCGCCTATGGCGTCAAAGAAGTCTATTTCCGCGACGATTACCCTGAGTCGGAGGCAGATGCCATCGCCGGGCGTTATGGCATCCCGCTGATCCAGCTTGCCGATTACCCGCAGATCGTTTCTACCGCAGCCAAGTAGAACACTACGTAGAGGCTTGCTGACGCGGCACCAAAGCGCGTGAAGAGCATGCAGCTTGTGTGAAGCGAAGCCCGTCTCGAATTCTCCCAGGTTGCATAGCAGACCGGTCCGCCCGCAATGTGACTTCGTGCGCACCAGCGCACGAAATCACCCATTTTATCCCGGCCGGGCTCCAGCCAATCAGGCAGCTTTGACGTTCTTCACCGCCAGTTCATGCTTCGCGAGCTGCAGATCAGCCTCCACCATGATCTTCACCAGTTCCTTAAATTTCACCTTCGGCTCCCAGCCCAGCTTCTTGCGGGCCTTGGCCGGATCCCCGATGAGGAGTTCCACCTCCGCCGGGCGTTCATAGCGGGCGTCATATTTGACGTGCTGCTCCCAGTCGAGATCCAGCGCGCCGAAGGCCTCCTGGACGAATTCCTTCACACTGTGCGTCTCGTTCGTGGCGATCACATAGTCATCCGGCTGATCCTGCTGGAGCATCATCCACATCATTTCCACATAGTCCTTCGCGTAGCCCCAGTCGCGCTTCGCATCCATGTTTCCTAGGAAAAGCTTGTCCTGCAACCCCATTTTGATGCGGGTGGCAGCGCGGGTGATCTTGCGGGTCACAAAGGTCTCCCCACGGCGTGGCGACTCATGATTGAAAAGAATGCCGCTGCTGGCATGCAGGCCGTAGCTTTCGCGGTAGTTCACCGTCAGCCAGTGGCCATAAACTTTCGCACAGGCGTAGGGCGAACGGGGCCAAAAAGGCGTGGTCTCCACCTGTGGAACCTCCTGCACCTTGCCAAACATCTCTGAGGAGGAGGCCTGATAGAAGCGGACTTTGCCCACCAGGCCAGTTTCGCGAATGGCTTCCAGAATGCGCTGTGTACCAAGGCCCACGATGTCTCCGGTGCTCTCCGGCACGTCAAACGACACACGTACATGGCTCTGTGCCCCGAGATTGTACACTTCGTCCGGTTTCAGATCATAGAGCAGCTTTACCAGTGCCACTGAGTCCATCAAATCCCCGTAATGCAGGTGCAGATTCTTTGACGGCAGGTGGGATTCCGGCTCAAACAGGTGCTGAAGACGCCCGGTGTTGAAACTGGAAGCCCGGCGGATGATCCCGTGCACTTCATAGCCTTTTTCGAGCAGCAATTCCGTGAGATACGAGCCGTCCTGTCCTGTGATTCCGGTAATGAGAGCTTTCTTCATGAGTCAAATCGAGCGCCGATGAGACAATACCGCCCCCCATTCCGCAAGGGGAAAAGCAGGAACATAACAGTTGCACCCCACGAGTCTCCCCTTATTCTCTGCCCCCCCAATCCCAGCCCCGATTTCAATTTATGAGAGCTGACCTCGTCGAACAAGCCGCGCTAATCGTCAAAGATCACCCCATCCTGATCAACATGGTCTCCAAGCGAGTCCGTCAGATCGCCGCGGGCCATGCGGTTCTCGTCGAGCGCCGCCCCGGCCTCCGTGAAGCCGACCTCGCCCTCCTTGAAATCATTCAGGGCAAGATCACCATCGCCACCATCGACAAGAGCTAGGCCACCCTGCCCTTCCCGGCAGAACCGCCAGTTTTTCGTTAACATCTGCGGTTCCCCGCGCGACCCATGTCCGAGATCGCCACGAACCGCAAAGCCCCGCGCGACTACCACATCCTCGAAAAATACGAGGCTGGCGTCGAACTCCGCGGCACCGAGGTGAAATCCATCCGCCTCGGCAAGCTCAACATCTCAGACGCCTTTGCCCGCGTGGATCGCGGTCAGGTCTGGCTCTACGGCTGTGACATTCAGACCTACGAGAAGGCCAGCCACACCACTCACGAGCCCCGCCGCACGCGCCGGCTCCTGCTGCACAAGAACGAGATCATGAAGCTGCTGGCCCAGACGCAGCAAAAGGGGCTCGCCCTGCCCATCCTGCGGGCCTACTGGAAAGGACACCACATCAAGATCGAGATCGGTGTCGGCAAAGGCAAAACCCATGGGGATCAAAGACAGGATCTGAAGGAGAAGGCCGAAAACCGCGAAGCAGCCCGGACGGTGGCGAATTTTAATCAGAAGAACAAGCGGTAGAAACGGAGCATGCATCCGGTAGCTGGGGGCGATCCGCTATGCGGTGAGTGTAAGGAGTCCAACTAGCGTGTGACTGAACCCGCGTAAAAACTGTACAAACACTCTTGAAGAAATCCCAGGCAATAACCGCCCGCTTTTTTGGGCCCTGATACCTCATCGTCCTCAGAACTGGAAGCACGGCTCTGAGTCGAGGCACAGCTTGTGCATAACAGAAGCGAGCAATAGAAGCAGAGAATGCGCATGGTTTTCAGCGTGTAATTATCTGACAGGAAAGCGGAGAATGTTTGCTGTGCAGGTATGCCACGATTGTGCTGATCCTGTCGAGATGAGTTCGAGCAAGACGTGAGCAGCTGGGCTGGCCGCGCCAGCATTCAGTGCCGGGTGTTCAATTCGATCTGGCGCTGGCAGAGCGCCATTTGGGCTTGAACACGCAGCGAGAATGCACGCGACTGACCGATGAGGTAACCCACGATGCTCCCGAGCACGACGCCAATGATGGCCCCGGTTGCAGACTGGTGCGAGGCGGACAAACCGAATAATCCACCGGCCACGAAACCGATGAGCGTTCCAAGCACGATGGAGGTGTTCGCCTGGCTATAAAGCTTGTCCGCCAGTTTTTGAATTAATTCGGGATTGTATTCGGTTGCCATGGGATGGAGGCGGGTGGTGTCTTGGATGTTTGGGTGCGTTGCTTGAGAAAGTTGGCAGACCTGCCCAACTCGCTGATGGAAAACAATTCCATCTTAAATGTCTGATCTACACGACAGACTCTTGTTTTGTCGAGCACCAAGAAAGCCTGGCCATGTGATCTCTTCTTTTTCCAGGAAGGAACGAGGCATTCACGTGACGCTTTCGTGTTTGCCCATCAGGCCTCCTGCTTTAGCATCCGCCCCATATGAATCGCAAACGCCTTGGCCGCACGGGTATCGTTGTCACTGACATCTGCATGGGAACCATGACCTTTGGTCTGCAGGCGGACGAGAAAACGTCGTTTGAAATCATGGACCGCGCGCTTGAAGCGGGAATCGACTTCTTCGACACCGCCGAGCTCTATCCCGTGCCGCCGAGTGCGGAGCTGTTTGGGGTGACGGAGCAGATCGTCGGGAAATGGCTCAAGGGGCAGAAGCGTGGGGAGATCATCATTGCCTCGAAGGTCACGGGGCCGGGGCATGGCTGGTTCCGGCCGCCGGTGCGTGGTGGGTTCACGGCGCTGGACCGCCGCCAAATTTTCCAAGCCTGCGAGGACAGTCTGCGCCGACTCCAGACGGATTACATCGACCTCTACCAGACTCATTGGCCGGACCACGGCATGCAGCAGGAGGAAACGCTGGGAGCGCTGACCGATCTCATCGATCAGGGCAAGATCCGCGCGTGGGGCAGCAGCAATGAAACCTGCTGGGGTGTGATGAAAAATCTGTGGGAGGCCGAGAAGCATGGACTGGCCCGCATGGCCACGGTGCAGAACAATTTCTCCCTCATCAACCGCCGCTGCGAGAGCGAGCTGGCCCAGATCTGCCGCAAGGAAGGCGTGAGCCTGCTGCCCTACTCACCGCTGGGTGGCGGTGTCCTGTGCGGCAAATACAACGGCGGCGCCCTGCCGAAAGGGGCGCGCTTCACCGACTACATCCAGAACGGCGGCCCGCGTCAGAAGAAGATGGCGGCGCGCTTCGTCAATGAGCGCAGTCTTGAGACCACCGCGCGCCTGCAGGTCATCGCCGCCGACCTCGGAGTCAGCGTCACCGCGCTCGCGCTGGCCTGGAGCAAGCAGCACAACTTCGTGGCCTCCACCATCGTCGGTGCCACGACGGTGGCGCAGTTGAATGAGAGCCTGGCCGCTGCGGATCTGGTGCTGAGTGCTGAAACGCTGGCCCGCATCAATGAGATCGATGAAGCGATCCCGTGCGCGATGACGGAGGATGGGTTGCGGAGGTTGTAGGGGCTCTGCGGTGCAAACTGAGATTCCCACTCAAGAGGATTATGAGGTTATTTTTCGAACCGGGAAAAAGACGTTGCGCTGTGAGGCGGCTTTTGCTGGAATCGCGCACTCCCTGACCGATCCCCTCCCACGCCATGACTCAGACCACCTCCGGCAAAGCCGACATGAAACTCTTCTGGGCGTGCTTCATCGCCCTGGTCGCCACCTCGTTTGTATTTGGGGTGAGAGCCAACACGATTGGTGAGTTGCAGAACAGCTTCAATCTGTCTGAGTCACAGAAGGGAGCCATCAATGGCGCGGGTATGTGGCCGTTTGCGCTGAGCATCATCTTCTTCAGCCTGATCATTGACCGCATTGGCTACAAAACGGTCGCGCTGTTTGCCGCAGGTTGCCATGTCGTTTCGCTGGTGCTCACCCTGCGCGCCTCCGGGTATGAAGACTTTTACTGGAGCTCGCTGCTCGTTGCCGTGGCGAATGGGACGGTGGAGTCGTTCATCAATCCGGTCGTCGCCACGATCTTCAGCAAGAACAAATCAAAGTGGCTGAACATCCTGCATGCAGGCTGGCCCGCAGGACTGGCGCTGGGCGCGCTGTTTTGTGCGCTGCTGCCAGAAACGAAACTGTTCTTCAATGCCGTGTGGCAGTTCCGCTTTGCGCTGTGCTTCATCCCCGTGGTACTTTACACGCTGCTGATCCTCCCACGGACATTCCCAGTGAATGAGCGCGTGGCCGCCGGTGTGAGCTACCGCGACATGCTCAAGGAAGTGGGTGCGGTGGGCTCCTTCATCATTGGTTCCCTTGTTTACTGCGCGGTCATGCAGATGATCGGCTACGAGGCCTCCCTGCGGGACTCGCTCGTTGCCGGGCTGGTGCTGGGGGCTGCCACTGGTTTTTACACCCATTCACTGGGCAACTGGCTCTTCATCGTCGTTCTCATCACCATTGGACCTCTCGCCACGACCGAACTCGGCACCGATGGGTGGATGCCGGAACTGCTCAAGCTCAGCGGCCCGGATTTCCCGAACTTCGCCACGTGGATCTTTGTGTATGTCTCCGTCATCATGACGGTGCTGCGCTTTTACGCCGGCCCCATCGTGCACAGATTCTCCCCCATCGGCCTGCTGGTCATCAGCGGGGCCATTGCCATCACCGGGCTGATCCTCCTCTCCCATGCCACTGGCTGGGTTATCCTCGCGGCAGCGACGGTGTATGCTCTGGGCAAGACCTTCCTGTGGAGCACCACGCTGGGCCTCACCGCCGAGCAGTTCCCCAAAGGCGGGGCCCTCACCCTCAATGGCGTCTCCGCTGTGGGCGTACTCTTCCTGGGCGTGCTGGGCAGCCCCTACATCGGTCACAAGCAGGATCTCGACATGGCCGATCGTCTCTCCGCGACTGAGCACAGCGCTCTGTACTCCCAGATCAAAGGCGAGCCCAAGGCTGGCATCTTCGGCAATGCGCCAACGCTGAACCAGGAAAAAATCAAGGCCCTCCCTGCCCCTCAGCATCAGGAACTCGAGAGCGTGCAGGCCGCGAGCAAGCGCAGCGTCTTCACCACCATCGCTATTCTCCCCAGCTTCATGCTGGCCTGCTACCTGGGCATGTTCTTCTGGTTCAGGTCCCGCGGCGGCTACCAACCTGTCGTCATTTCCGAAGGAGATGCCGGCCCGGCCCACTGACCCGCACGCAGAATCGAGAGCCCCTGCATTCACTGCAAGATCGTCTGACTTTGCAGCGATAACAGGTCCGCCCGCCCGAAAGCGCTCACAGCAAAGGTCTTTTTCTGGACGCGACTTGCGGACCTTTCCGCTGCGTGTTCTGGCAACTTCTCAGTCTTGAGAACACTTTTTCCTTGTCGCTCAGAGGCGTGGCACCTAAAACACGCCCGTTCCCGCAACCATCACTCCAACCAACACACACTCCACTCCCTCCTCTATGAGCGAAAACAATCGAATGAGACTTCTCTGGGCCGGCTTCATGGCCATTCTCGCGGCCGGCGTCGGCTTCGCCATCCGCGGCGGCATCTTTGACAACTGGGCGAAGGAGTTCGGCTTCACGGGCGCGCAGCTCGGAGCCATCGGCGGCATGGGCTTCAACGGCTTCTGCTTTGGCATCATCCTTGGCGGTGTCGTGGTGGACAAGATCGGCTACGGCAAGCTCGTCGTGGTGGCCTTCCTGCTGCACATCGTCTCCGCGCTCGTCACCTTCACCGCCAGCGGCAGCAGCGCCTTCATGGTGCTCTCTCTGGGCATGTTCATCTTCGCCTTCGCGAATGGCACTCTGGAAGCCGTGGCCAATCCTCTCGTCGCCACGCTGTTCCCGGAAAACCGCACGCATTACCTCAACATCCTGCACGCCTCCTGGCCTGCCGGCATGGTGATCGGTGTGATCATCGGCTGGTTCCTTGACGACAAGATGGAGATCAACTGGCGCATCCAGCTCGCGCTGTATCTCATCCCGACCATCATCTACGGCCTCATGTTCATGGGCCAGAAGTTCCCCCAGTCCGCCGCTGCGGCCAAGGGCGTCAGCTTTGGCAACATGCTCAAGGACGTCGGCATTCTCGGCGGTGCCGTGGCCTGCTTCCTCCTTTCCTTCTTTGCGGAAGGCTTCTTCAAGGACGTGCTCAGCGTTGAGCCTGCTCTGGCCAAGAACCTCGGCTACGCCACGGGCGGCATTGTGCTGATCGCCGTGGGTGTGCTCACCAAGTTCTCGCTTGGATCGCTTGTGCTTTTCATCCTCTTCGTCACTCACGCCCTCGTCGGTGCGGTCGAGCTGGGCACGGACGGCTGGATCCAGAACATCACCGGTAACCTGTTCACCCCTGAGCAGGGCAAGGCCCTCTTCCTCTGGACCTCCGCCATCATGTTCGGCCTGCGTTTCTGCGCTCATTGGATCGAAAAGACGCTCAAGCTCTCCCCTGTCGGCCTGCTCTGCATTTGCGCAGCCCTTGCCTGCGGCGGTCTCACACTGGCCTCCGGCATGAACACCTTCGGCACTGCGCTCGTCGCTCTGGGCGTGTATGCCTTTGGCAAGACCTTCTTCTGGCCCACGATGCTGGCCGTTGCTTCTGACCGCTTTCCAAGCACGGGCGCTGTGGCCATCTCCATCATGGGTGGCATCGGGATGCTCTCCGCTGGTATCATCGGTGGTCCTGGCCTCGGCTATACGAAGGACCGCTTCGCTGGTGAGTCCCTGAAGGCCTCCAACCCCGCCCTCTACGAAACCTACAAGGCGGAAGCTCCGAGCAAGTTCCTCAATCTGGAAGCGACCGCTGCCATCGGTCTTGATGGCAAGAAGCTCTCCGAAGCCAAGGAAGCCAAGGAAAAGACTGCTGATCAGAAGGCCGTGGTGCTGGCCGATCAGCAGGGCGACCGCAAGACGCTGAAGTTTGACTCCTACATCCCCGGTACGATGGCCGTGATCTACCTTCTCCTGCTGGTCTACTTCAAGTCCATCGGCGGCTACAAGCCTCTGACCATTGAGGAGGAGATGGCTGCGAAAGCCTGATCTATCCATCCATTACTCCCACGCGGCGTCCCTTTACGGGGACGCCGTTTTTATTTCCTGCCTTGCGCAGCTTCATTCATTCGGCATTCGTATTTCGAAAATTCGACATTTCTGATCATGCCCACCTACGTTTACGAAACCATCCCCCAGTTTGAAGGTGAACCCACCAAGCGCTTTGAAATCCGCCAGAGCATGAAGGATGCCGCCCTCACGCAGCACCCGGACAGCGGACAGCCGGTCCGTCGCGTGCCGATTGGTGGCACCGGATTGATGGGCGGCAGCAGCGGCGGCTCCCAGGCATCAAGCGGGGGTGGCTCCTGCGGTACGGGGTGTGGCTGCCATTAGTGAATGACGAATGGAATCCCGAGCTCGAAGGCCGAGCGCGTTTTAAGGTATTTTGCAGCCCTCTTGGCCCATGCCATCGTGCGGGAACAAAGCCTTCCCCCTCACCCCACCCCTCTCCCCGAAGAAAAAGATTCGATGCCGTCGCGTGTCAGGGGCGGGGAGAGGGAGAACCGCTTTGGCTGCCCGCGATTCAGCGGACACGTCATTATTTAAACCGCTCTAAACGGCTGGAGCAGCCGGAACAGCTTCGTCATTCGGAGCTTCTTCGGCATTCGCCACTTGGGGTTCTTCATTCTTTACGGCCGTTTTTCGCTGCAAGCGTGCCGCATAGAATCCGTCAAATGCGCCGGTCTCTGGCGTGCGGTGGAGTTCCTCTTCGAGGGTCCATTCCTCACCGTGTTTGGCCAGGAAAGCCTGGACCTGGAGTTCGTTTTCGCTGGGCAGGATGCTGCAGGTGGCATAGACGAGTTTGCCGCCGGGGGCGACCATGCGGCTGTAGCTTTCGAGAATCTCGGCCTGGAGGGCGATGAGACGATCGATCTCGGTATCGCTGAGTTTCCACTTCGCATCCGGATTGCGGCGCAGCACGCCCATGCCGGAGCATGGCACGTCTAGGAGGACACGATCCGCTTTTTGCGCCAGACGCTTCACGGTCTTGGAGCCTTCGATCTCGCGTGCTTCGATGATGTCCACCCCGGCACGTGAGGCGCGCTTGCGCAGCTCCGCCAGCTTCCAGGCATGAATGTCCAGCGCCAGCAGGCGGCCCTTGTTGCGCATGATAGCCGCGAGGTGCAGCGCCTTGCCACCGCCACCAGCACAGGCATCGATGACCCGCATGCCGGGTTCAGGCTGCAAAAACGGTGCGATGAGCTGAGAGGCGGCATCCTGCACCTCAAACAAGCCGGCTTTGTAGGAATCGGTGCCAAACAAATTCGCCCGCTGCTTCAGACGCAGGGCGCTGGGCACCTGATCCACGGCTTCGGTTTCATAGCCTTCCTGGCCGAGACGCTCGCGCAGGGCACGGCGGTCGTTTTTGAGCGTGTTCACGCGCATGAAGACATCCGCAGGCAGATTCAGCGACTCACGCAGGGCGGGCCATGCAGCACCGAGTTCACGAGTGCCGCGTGCTTCCAGCCAGTCCGGGATTGCGGCACGGATCGCAGGAGACGCGCCTGCTTTGGCACGTTTCATCACATCCTCCGGCTTCACCTCGGGCGCGGTTTCATCCTTGGGCAGATCACGGCCATTGGAAATCCAATAGGCGGCCCATACACGCCAGAGACGCTCCGGGGTAATGTTCTCCGGCTGCGTGTGCTCTTCGTCCGGCAGACCGGCGAGATACCAGAACCAGCGCCACCAGCGCACGCATTCATAGATGGACTCGGCGAAGATGCGCCGGTCCCGGCTGCCCCACTTGCGGTGTCGTTTGAAGGTGAACTCGATCACCTTGTCCGCATAGCGTTTGCCCACAAAGACCTCTCCGAGTGAGAGGATGATTTCGTCGAGCAGGTGGGGCGGGAGCTTCATCCTACGTCGATAGTCCGCCCGCAGTCACGTTGCAAGCTGACAAGCCATGGTGGAATGAATCAACTCAGCGCCGCCGGCGCAGCCCCAAACCCAGCAGGCCGAACAGCAGCAGGCAGGCACGCCCCGGCTCAGGCACCACGACAATGATGCCGTAGGTCTGAAAGGCGCTCACATCCCAGCCGAAGCCGGCGCCGAGCGCCGCCAGATCCAGATCTCCTGCAATGGCATTGCCGCTGGCATCCACAAAGGTCAGACCACCCACGTCGAAATTCCCGCTGATCGCCGCACCGTTCCAGTCGATCAAATTGAAGACCTGGCCGACCACCACTGAGCCCAGGCTGGAATTCACCACCACCGATCCCTGTCCCCAGGCACTGCCGGTACGGTTGCCGATGCTCAGGGTGCCCGTGGCATCCGTGAGTTTGATGAAGTCGTGATTGCTGACGCTGCTGGTGCCGGTATTCCAGGTGGTGAGCGCACCCGACTCACCGCTGAACAGAGAGAGCGCACTGCTGTAGTCATGGCCATTGTAATGGAACAGTCCGTTCGAGAAGGAGATCACGTTGGAGGTCAGCGTGGGGCTGGAAATGCCGAGGCGGATCTGCGCTCCGTCATTCACGGTGAGGGCTGTATTCGCTGCGGTGAAGGTGAGCGTGTTGTTGCTGGTCACCGTCGTGCTTGTGGTGCCGCCCGTTGTCACATCTCCCGGCTGCAGCACTGATCCGGCGTTCATCACCGTGGCCCCCTGCACGACGCCAGAGCCCGCGAGCGTGGCACCGCTGGCCACCTTTACCGCGCCGGTGCCCGAAGTGCCCGTGCCATTGGCACCCACCTGGAGCGTGCTGCCATTCACCTGGGTGACACCGGTGTAGGTGCTGGTGCCAGACAGCACCACTGCACTGGGGCCGCTGCCCGCGATGGTCAGGCCGAGATTGTTGCCACCATCGCCAATGCTGCCGGAAAAGACGGTGTTGGCACCCGAGCTCTGAGTGAGGGTGCGTGCGCCTCCCGCCAGCGTCACATTCCCGGTGAACGTGAGCGTCTTGTCGTTGCTGGCAGCGCCGCTGCTCACAAACGTGGTGTCCGCATTGAACTGAATGTTGTTGCCGATGGTGATCGCATAAGAGGAGGTGGCGCGGATGGAGGAGCCGTTGAAAATCACCGTCCCCTGCCCAAACGGACCGCTCGAGGGCGCACCCGCCGGCCCCATGGAACTCGACTGCGGAATCACCAGCGCGACCTGCAGCATCGTGTCACCTGTGTACGTGTTCTGCTGTGTCGCCAGCACCAGGGTGCCTGTGCCATAATAACTGACCCCGGCGCTGCCTGTGACCACGGAACTGATGAAGGTGTTGCCCACGGAATTGATTGTGATCAAGCCTTCGCGGGCGCCAAAGTCGAGCGTGCCGCCATTGATTCCCACACCATTGCCTGAGGCGAACAAGATGGCTCCGCTGCTCACCGTCAGTTTCTGCCCGCTGGCAATCGTTGCGCTGGCACCGTCGAGAATGAGCGAATTGATCGCAGCCGTAGTGCTGATGGGCGTGTCTGTGGTAAGGCGCGTGTTGTTCCCGGCCACGATCGCGTTCTGCGTGAACTCATCCGAGGGATTCAGCGGGCGCAGACCGGTCGTCGCATTGTAAGTCATGAAGGTGTTGGGCGTGGTGCTGGCGGTTCCCACACCGCCGCTTGTCACCGTGGCCGCACCGAGCAGATAGGGGACGATTTTGGTGTTCTGCGCCGCGGCATTGATGCCCGTCGAGAGCGCATCCGCACCGCCCACCAAGTCTGGAACGACCGTGAAAAAGACCCGCGCCACACTGGCCGTGCTGAGTGAGTCCATGCCGAGGTTCACGCCATTGACCAGGAGAAGGCCGCCCTGCGCCGGGCGCGTGATCTGGTTGGCCGTCAGCGTCGCCGTATTGGTGCCGCCGAAGATCACGCTGAGTGTTTTCAATCCTGAGTTCAGGGTGAGATTATGAATGGTCTCGCTGGAGTTCGTGGCCGCTTGATCGGAGCCTTTGTAGATGAAAGAGCCGCCTTTGAAGGCAAAGTCCGCCGAGTCCGCCAGGCGGTTGGCGTTGTTGTTGCTAGCACCGGTGTTGTCGATGGAGAAAGTCCCACCATTCAAGATGAAGCTGGTGGAGGCCAGGGAACCACTGGCACCATAGGTGGACACCGCAAAGCCCACCTGCAAGATGCCGGAATTGACGGTGGTGGAGCCGGTGTATGTATTGGCGCCAATGAGCACCTGAGTGCTGATGCCGCTCTTCACCAGAGACAATCCCCCCGCCCCGCTGGTGCCATCCTTCAGGATGCCGGCAAAGTAGGTGGTGTTGGCGGCGGGATCCGAGATTGTGAGCACGGAGGCTGCGGTGGTCGAGTTGTTGGCCACAAACAGGAACGCGCCAGTGGCATGATTGCCGGACGTGTCCAGGCCGCGCAGCGTGAGCACATGACCGTTGAGATCCAAGGTGCTCGCCTTGGTGGCGGCGGTGGCGATGACGGACAGGCGGCTCGCGGCATTGATCGCATTGTCCACGCCGATGATGAGGTAGGAACTGGTGAGTGAGCCGCTGCTGTACATCTGGGTGTCGCCCGTGTAGGTGTTCACGGCTTTCAGGATGGTGGTGGCGTTGTCCGCCCGGTTGAACAAAATCGTTGAGCTGCCGCTGATGACGCCGGACACGATCAGAGTGCCGCCGACGCCGCCGCCAAGACGGGCGCCGCCGCCTGTAACGATGATGTTTCCAGCCCACTCTGCCGTGGCACCAGAGGCGGTTTGCAGTGCCCCATTGTTGTTTCCACCATTGTCCGTGATGGTGATGGTCTCACCCGTCACGACAACACCATTTGCCAGCACCACGCGAGCGCCAGCATTCACGGTCGTGCCGCCCGCCGTGCCGCCCAGCGCGGTGTTGCTGGCCACCACGAGCGCGGTATTCGCAGCCGAAAGAGTTGTGAACCCCGTGTAAGTGTTGGCACCAGAGAGAGTGAGACTGCCGCCACCGCTCAGCGCCAGATTCACCACCCCGAGACCATCCTGAATGACGCCGCTGTAGGTCGTGGTGCTGGTGGAGGACGCGGTGAGAGTTGCCCCCGTGCTACTGCTGTTGGTGATGTAACTGCTGCCGGTGCCAAAACCCGCACCAGTGCGCTGCAATGCGGCGATCGTTTGATTGAATCCGTTCAAGTCAAAGGTCGCGTCATCGTTCACTCCAGCCGAGCCCAGGGAGTCCACATCCAGCACCGTGGCCGTCGGCAGGGCATTGGTGGAGCCCAGCTTTAAAATGCCGCGAATGATCTGCGTGACTCCCGTGTAGGTGTTGCCCGTGCCGCTGATGAGCACCGTGCCGGTGCCAACCTCACCGGAGATGGCCAGATTATTTGACGCGCCATTTTGAATGCCACCGCTCACGGTCAGCACGCCGCCCGCCTGAGCGCCCAACCGCGTGCCGCCAGCCTCGATCGTCACCACACCGGCCCATTCCGCCGCACCACCGGCCACTGTTTGCAGGGCACCCATGCTGTTGGCACCGCTGCCGATGATGCCCACAGTCTCTCCTGTCACCTTGACGCCGTTGGCCAGCACCAGGGTACCGCCTGAGGCCACGCTCGTTCCGCCGACGGTGCCACCCAGCGCGGTATTGCTGCCCACCACGAGAAAACCGGCACTCACCGTGGTGAGCCCCGTGTAGCTGTTTGCGCCTGACAGAGTGAGAGTGCCTGTGCCCGTCTTGATCAAGGCACCGCCAGCGCCGCTGATGATGCCAGCAAACGCCGTGCTGGCATTGCTCCCGCCCAGAGTCAGCGTCGCACTGCCCAGCGTCACCTGCCCGCCTGTGCTGCCACCGCCAGCCAGCGAACCCACCGTTTGATTGAAACCGTTCAAGTCAAGCACGACGCCCGCTGCATCAGCCAGAGAGATGGCCGAATTCACACCAAACACGGAGCCCCCGCCCGCAGCTCCAGCCTGGAGCGTGCCGGCCAGAATGCTCGTCGCCCCGGTGTAGGTATTGGTGCCGGAAAGCGTCAGCACGCCTGCGCCTGTTTTCGTCAGGCCGAAGTTGTTTTCATTCGTACCCGTTCCCCCCAGCACTCCGGCAAAGATGTCCGACACATCAATGCTGAGCGTGAGCGTGGCGGCAGTGGCGTTGCCATTGACCACGCTGTTGCCGGTCCCCGTTCCTGACGTCAGCAGTCCGGCGAGCCGCTGGCTGTTTGAGTCGAGTTTCAGCACGCCGCTGTCATTGGTCGTGCCATCGCCGAGAGTGACCACTGTCCCCGTGGGCAGGCGGTCATTGCCAGCACTCAAGATGAGCTTTCCATTTTTGATGAAGGTGCCGCCGGTGTAGGTGCTGGCACCGGCCAGTGTCAGGGCACCCGTGCCCACTTTTGTCAGTCCGCCATCCACGGTGGCTCCCAGCGCCGTGTCATGCACCAGAGGTGCTGCGATGGTGACATTGAAGGCCTGTGTGTCGATCACCGCCCCACCCGCCTGCACATTGGCGGTGAATTGTGCGAGATTCGCCAGAAACGTGGTGCTGTCCTGCCGTGCCTGCAGCGTGCCGCCATTGAAGTTCAGCGCTGCATCGATGCCTGCTGAAACCACGCTTCGAACGATGGTGCCCACGGACAAAGTGCCGCCGTCGAGATTGACGACCGATTCATAAACTCCAGCGGCCTGGGTGGAACTCCCGACATTGTTCTGCAGATCCAGCGTCGTCACTTCAAACGAGCCGCTGTTGATGTCGAGCGTTGACTGAGTATTGCCCGTGCCGCCGTAGAACAAGGCAAAGGTGGATGCGGCACCGGCGCCGGTGATCTTCCTGTAGGTGCCGCCGTCAATGCTCAGCAATCCCACGGCATTGGCACCGTTGACCATGCCGTCTGCCGCCGAACTCGTGCTTTCGAAAATGCCGCCGGTGATGGACATCGAGCCGTTGGCACCGTTCGCGATGAAGAGGGACCGGCCCAAGCTGCCGCCGCTCAGCACTGTGTGCCCCTGGGCGTCGGCGTAAACCAGCGTGCGCGATCCCGTTACATTGAGCCGCCAAGCCACCGGAGAGGACACATCACCGCCTGTGGGCGCAGGTGCTGTGCCACCCGTCCAGTTCGTGCCAACGGCAAAGTCCGAACTGGTCGTACCCGTCCAGGTGAAATCCGTCGCATGCAGAGGACCTGCCAGCAACACGGCCAGCAGACAGAGCGATAAATTACGGAGATCACGCTGACGAGCGCTGAGGGAAGGCGCTGAGTCGCTAATCATAAGGTTGGTTTTAGTTAAATAGAGCCCAGCCAAGTCCTGTCAACCTGCATGCCCTTCCGACAAAAATGCTTACTTTCGAGTCATTTCAGCATAGGCATGACAAGTCACCCGAATCTCCCGTTAAGCAGGTTTCTGATTATCCAGCTTATCTGGCACACGCGATCCCGCCATGGGCGGGCTTCCCAAAAGCTCAGCCTGCTTTTCGGCGGAATCCGGCCAGTTCCTGTCATCTCCGAGACCCCAAGAAATCACTGGCCCCTGCGTGGAAGCAGCTTAGTCTCAGCCACCCCCAAATCATGCCCACCGAGTTCGATATTCAATACGCCCTGGAAAACACCCAGGTGCTCCATGAGCCGGACCGCCGCATCGACACCTTTGGCAGCACCCATTTCGAGTTTCAGATCGTCACCGAACTCATGGATACCGTCGGTGCCGTGCGCGTGCGTGAAGGCCGGATCGAGGCCGAGAAGCCTCTCATCCTGCGCCCGGAACTGCCCGGCCAGTTTGACTTTGAAGGCTTTGGCCCCGAAGTGGCCGGGTTTGGCGAATTCCTGCGGGACAACCTGCATAAGCTGGCCATCCTCAAATACGGCTTCAAATTTCGCAAAGGCGACATCAGCGAGCAGATCATCCATGAATCCATGGAAGAAGTCACTGGCAAGCTGCTCGCCAACATCCGCTCCTCGGGCAATCCGATGCGTGCGGTCATTCAAGGCGTGGACGACACCTGGGAGATCTGCCTGCTGAAGTTCACCGTCGAGATGATCGAGAAGTCCCAGAACATCAACCTCTTCGATTTCAAACGCCGCGGCCTGCTGGGCTGAGTGGTAGTTTGCAGGTTCACGCAATGGCCAAGACCCAGATCAAACTGCTGATTTTCCTCATCACCGTGGGCTTGGTGGCAGGCACTCTGGCGATGGGGTACTGGGTTTACATGAACATCCTGCTCAAGGAGAGCCAGGTGGAGCAGGACATCGCCTCCATGAAGGCGAAGGACCGCCCGCGTGTGGACCCCGGCATCCGGCGCTTCGAAGCCGCCGTGGAGCTCATTCACCAGGGCAAAATCGACGACGGTCGTGATGCGCTCTACAAGCTCTGCCAGCAGTTTCCCGAATCCAAGACCTGCGCCGAGGCCATGCGCATCATTGGTGAAATCAACATGGACCAGCTCTACTCGGCAAACTCCACCGCCGGGAAGAAGGACTACATCGTGCAGCCGGGCAATTCGCTGAACTCCATCGCCACCAAGTTCGACACCACCGTGGACTCCATCATCCGCTCCAGCGGTTTGATGAGCTTCAATCTGCACCCCGGCGACCATCTCACCATCATCCCGATGGACTTCCATCTGGGGGTCAGCATCTCCAAAAAGCAGGTCATGCTGCTGCGCAAAGTGGGTGAAAAAGAATACCTCTTTAAAGTTTACAATGCGAAAGACATCCGCCTGCCCCCCGGCATGCGCCTGCCGGTGGAAATGACGATCGCGGGAAAAAACTCCATCTTTGACGGCAAGCCCGTGGTCTCCACCGACCCCAACTACGTCGATGCAGAGAAATGGTTTGCCGGCACAAAATCCGGCATCAGCCTCCGCACTCCCCCGGTGGCCCGAGCCCTAACTGTTGAGGAACCAAAAGTTCCGGCACCTGCTCCAAAAAAATCTGGCGCTCCTGCCGCCATGCCCGCTCCAGCACCCGCCCCAACGGCGGAAACCGGCATCTTCCTCGCCCGTGAAGACATCGAAGAACTCTTTGCGCTCGTTCGCAAAGGGTCAAAGTTGAGCCTCGTGAGATAATCCCTCCCACCCCTTTCCCAACCAGACCGCCATGAAACAAGTTTTGGAATTCGAAAAGCCCATCGTCAAAATCCGCGAAGAAATCGAGGAGGCCAAAAAGAAGCTGGCCGCCAAGCCCAGCGACAAGCTGGCCCAGCAGATCGCCGATCTCGAAACGAAGGCCGAAAACTTGCAGCGTGACATTCACGCCAATCTCTCCCCCTGGCAGCGCGTGCAGATCTCCCGCCACATTGGCCGGCCCTTCATGCTCGACTATGTGAAGCACATCACGGATGAATTCGTGGAACTGCATGGTGACCGCCACATCGGCGATGACAACGCGATGCCCGCCGGATTTGCCACCATCGGTGGTCAGCGCGTGGCGATCCTCGGCCACCAGAAAGGCCGCGACACCAAGGAAAACCTGCTGCGCAACTTCGGCAGCGCCCATCCCGAAGGCTACCGCAAAGCCCTCCGCCTCATGCGCATGGCCGAGAAATTCAGCCTGCCTATCATCACTCTGATCGACACCCCCGGAGCCTTCCCTGGCATCGGCGCGGAAGAGCGCAACATCGCCGAGGCCATCGCTTTCAACCTGCGTGAGATGATGACCCTGCGCACGCCGGTCATCGCCATCGTCATCGGTGAAGGTGGCAGCGGTGGTGCTCTCGGGATTGGCATCGCGGACCGCGTGCTCATGATGGAGAACGCTTATTACTCCGTCATCAGTCCAGAAGGCTGCGCCGCCATTCTGTGGAAACACCGCGAGCATGCCCCTGAAGCCGCATCTGCGCTGAAGCTCAGCGCCCAGGATCTCTCCAAACTCGGCATCATCGACGGCATCATCCCCGAGCCTCTCGGTGGTGCGCACAACGACCACTTCGCCGCTGCGAATTCACTCAAAGACGCGGTGCTGGCCACGCTCAAGGAGCTCAACACCCTGCCGACCGCCCAGCTGCTGGAGCAGCGCTATCAGAAGTTCCGCGCCCTGGGTCAGTTCACGGAAGGCTGAGGTCCAGCCTCAGGCCGCACCCCGCCACTGCGGAAGAAGCCAGTTTTGAAGCTTTACAGCGCCTGATCCCCCGGGAAAGCTCGCGGCCTATGAAGTGGCTCATCCGCATTGTCGTTGTTCTCGTTTTAATCATTGGTGCCGGACTTTGGTTTGGCTGGTCACAGCTTGGCAATCTGGTCAAGTTTGGCATTGAGCAAGGCACGCCTCCGGTGGTTCAGACCAGCGTGTCTGTCCGGCATGTGAACGTCTCCCCATTCTCCGGCAGCGGCGTTATTGAGGACTTCCAGATCGGCAATCCCAAGGGCTTCACGGGGCCCTATGCCGTTCGCATTGGTCGTGCGGAGGTGGGTTTGGACTTGAACAGCGTCAGCGCGGACAAGGTGGTCATTCAGCACATCCGCATCACGGACCCAGAGATCAATCTCGAAGCGGGCCTTGGTGGCACCAATCTCAAGCACATCGCGGACAACGCGATGAACTTTGTCTCCCAGCAAACCGCGCGTGCTGGCAATGCCGCCCCGAATGCAGCCGCGCCCCCCGCCGACGGCAAGCCGAAGAAGTCCGTCAAACTCCAGGTGAATGAACTGCTCATCACCGGGGCCAAACTCAGCGCCAGTGCAGCGGGTGTTGTTCCAGGCGCAGACGCCAGGATGGCGCTGCCTGAGATCCGCCTCACCAATCTCGGCACTGGTGCCGCCGGCATCAGTCCTGCGGAGTTGACGGCACTGATTCTCCGACAGCTCAATACCGAGGCCGTCAAAGCCAGCGCCAGCGGTGCCCTCAAAAACATGCTTCAAGGTGGCACCGACAAACTCAAGACCGATGGCATCAAGGGCCTGTTTGGGAAATAGGAGCCATTGAGTCATGGGCGGCGGGTGAAACTTGCTCAGCCTCCAGCGTGGACTTCCTTTCGGACGAGTTTGCACCTTCGTGCCTTCCGATTCCGTCTCGATGCCAAAATGGACACTATTTGTCCATTCATCAATTCATCGGCAGCCCGTGGATGACAAAAAATTAGCTGATGTTTGGTTGGCATTCCGCCTATCAAACCCATGCGCCGATTCTCCCTCCCACTTCTGCTCGTCTTCTCCACTGCCAGCTTCGCCGCCGAGGTAGCGGAAGATAAAAAGAAAAAGCCCACCAAGACCGCTGACCTGCCCGAGGTGGTGATCACGGCAACGCGCAGCGCGACTCCGCTGTCCCAAGTGCCTGCTGCGGTGAAGACACTGGATAAAAAGCAGATGGAGGAGCGCCTGACACGCACCTTCCCCGAGGCACTGCAGGAAACTCCCGGCGTTTCGATTCAGAAGACCTCCAACGGGCAGGGCTCCCCTTTCATCCGCGGCTTCACCGGTTTCCGCAACCTGATGATGGTCGACGGCATTCGCTTCAACAACTCCACCTTCCGTGACGGACCGAACCAGTACTGGAACACGATCGATCAGTATGGCATCGACCGCGTGGAAGTGCTGCCTTCGCAAGGTTCCGTGCTGTATGGCAGCGACGCCATCGGCGGTACGGTGAACGCCTTCACCAAGGGATCGGGCTTTCTCAGCGAAGCTGAAGGCAGCTTCTTCTCCCATGGCCGGGCGGATTATCGTTACTCCACGTCGGAGCACAGCAATGTGGAGCACCTCGAAACCAGCATCGGCGAGGGGCAGAAGTGGGGTCTGCATGCCGGTGTCACCTTGAGCCAGTTTGGCGATGTCACCGATGGCAGCGGACGGCGGCAGCGACACACCGGTTACGATCAATGGGCCTTTGATGTGAGGCTGGACATAGCGCTGGACGACCAGTGGACCTTCACCGCCGCGCATCAGCAGGTGCGCCAGAACGATGTGTGGCGCACGCACTCCACCAACTCAGGCGTTTCCTTTGAAGGCACCGCCGTTGGCACCGACCGCGTGCGACTCTTCGACCAGGAGCGCAGCCTGACGTATGCCCGCCTCGCCGGGAAGGACCTGAACAGCTTCATCGACAACGCCAGCCTCACCGTCTCCGTGCAAACCGCAGGCGAAAACCAGTTCCGTGTCACCGGAGGCGGCACGAGATCCTATAACATTGTGGATGTGGACACCCTCGGTGCAGATCTCCAGTTCACCAGCGAGTCACCCATCGGCACCTTGGTCTATGGCGTCGATTTTTATGAGGACTTTGTGCAATCACACGCCTCGGACAATCCTTTTCAGGGAGCCGTCGCGGACAACTCTACCTACAGCCTGCTGGGGGTTCACATTCAGGACGCCATCGACTTCGGCGAACGCGTGCATCTCTTCCTCGGAGAGCGTTACACGCATGCCACGGCCAGGCTCGGCAGCTTCCAGAATCCCACCACCCTCGCGCAGCAGTCTTTTACCAACAGCTGGGACAACTTCTCCGGCAGCGTGCGTTTCGTGATCGATCTCGATGAAAGGGACCGCTATTCGCTGTATGGCGGCGTGTCGCAGGCCTTCCGTGCGCCCAACCTCTCCGACCTTTCCCGTTTTGATGTGGCTCTGTCAGGTCGCAAAGAAACACCGGCCACCGACCTGTCCCCGGAAAAATACCTGACCTATGAGATCGGTCTCAAAGCAAACACCGAAAGCCTCACCGCCAGCCTGGCCTACTTCTACACCAAGCTGGACAATCTGATCATCCGGCGCTCCACCTCCGTGCCACTGCAGGACACCAAGGCGAATGGCGGCGACGGTTACATGCAGGGCTTCGAGTTCGCCGCACGCTGGCGGATCGACAAGCACTGGAGCCTCTTCGGCCATCTGGCATGGGTGGAAGGTGAGGCGGATCAGTTCATCGGCACCACCACGCAGAAACGCCGCGAGCCGCTGGGCAAAATCTCCCCTCTCGTGGGCTACGGTGGCGTGCGCTGGCAGACCACGGATCAACGGTTTTGGACAGAGTTCGTCTGTCTCACCTATGGCGAGGCCGGGCGCTTGAACACCTCTGACCAGCTCGACACCCAGCGAGTCCCGCCCAACGGCACGCCTTCTTTCTGGCTGCTCACGCTGCGCGGTGGCTACTCCGTCACCGAGAACCTCATCCTAACCGCCTCTCTCGACAATCTGCTGAACAAAACCTACCGCTACCACGGCTCCGGCTCCAACGAGCCCGGTTTCGGTGCGAACCTTGGTGTGAC
Source organism: Prosthecobacter sp. Pr1 (assembly GCF_057652315.1). Classification (NCBI taxonomy): domain Bacteria; kingdom Pseudomonadati; phylum Verrucomicrobiota; class Verrucomicrobiia; order Verrucomicrobiales; family Verrucomicrobiaceae; genus Prosthecobacter; species Prosthecobacter sp. Pr1. The sequence goes on from NZ_JBYFBS010000004.1 coordinate 333,130, forward strand.
GGTGAAGTTTTAGCAGTGACGCGTTGATTTGCAAAGACGCCGGAATTCACGCATCCACCACCCGCAGCGCGGACTCGCTTGAGGCATCGCTCATGATGCGGCTCGTGATTCCGGCGATGCTGAACTTTCCGGCGTAGGGCACATGCAGATGCGAATCACGCGCCGCCATGTCCCATTCCAGCCGCAGGTATTCGGCGATGACATTGGTGAGGCTGAGCTGGAAAAAATGCCCGACCGCCGCCCACACGATGGCGATGTGGCTGTCGCATCTCCCCTGCTCCACCGCCTCACGCAGCCGACCCAGCACACCTTGATAACGCGCATGTTTCGTGGATTTGAGCAGCACCGCGCCCGCCTGAAGGCTGCGCTGGCAGGCAGCGGGTGAAAGCTGGGAAGAGAGTCTGGAAGAAGCCGCGATGAGACCAGCCAGATCATTCGCATGCGCGCTCTGCCACGCGGACTTGAGCGCCGGACCGCTGGCTTCACGCAGCACACTTTCAGCCGCGGCATTCCAGTCGCCCACATCTTCCACCAGCAGGACCTCCACGCGGGCGCGCACGCTGCCCAGCAGCCACTTCACCCAGTCCAGTCCACGGGACCAGTCCTCGATGACCCGCTGATCATCCGCCGTGTCTTGCGGCGCGGGCAGCAGAGTGATGGTGGGAAGCAGATGCAGTTTCATCGCGACAGCCACTGACGCCGCAGCCATGGGCGGCGATTTTCAAACCTTCGTTGCATAGACCCGTTCATCGCACGAACTATGCCTCCAGCGCAGCAATGCGCGAACAGAATACTTTTCATGAGCGAAGCCTCCCCACTTGACACCTCCACGCCGTGGTATGCCTGCCAGCGCTGCGGCAACTGCTGCCGCTGGCCCGGAGATGTGCGCGTCACGGACGATGAGATCACGCGCATCGCCGCGTATCTGGACATGCCGCGCATCGAGTTCGTGGAGCAATGCACGCGGCTGAATGCCAACCGCACCGGCCTGAGCATCATCGACAAGGCCAATGGCGAGTGCCTCTTCCTTGAAGGCGTGAATGTGTGCCGCATCCAGCCGGTGAAGCCGGTGCAGTGCGAAGGCTTTCCCAACACCTGGAATTTTCCCGGCTGGCGCGAGAAGTGCGAGGCGGTGGAGGCACCGCGCCCTGCATCCCACTAGGCTGCTTCCGGCACCGATTTGTCCCAAAGCACGGACTTCGTGTAGGCGTAGGGTTTGCACAGCACGACCTTGCTCACATCCGTGCGGATGACGGCAAATTTGTGATAGTCCTCCGTCTCGCAGTACTTGCGGTAGTAGGCCTTGGATTTGCCGGGCATCTGATCCCAGTAGCGCTTTGCTGCATCTCCCTCGATCAGCCGCGTGCGTCCGGAAAGATACACGATGGTCTCCATCGAGGGTGAGGCAAACATCCACTCCGCCTGCGGATTGGCACGTAGGATGTCGGCCTTCAGCGAGTTCGGCGCGGTGATGGAAATGATCTCCTCCATGTCCGTGGTGACCTGCGTGGTCATCCAGGCCGAATGCGGATGCCCCTCGGCGTCTGACGTGGCCAGTACGGCATTGCGGCAGTTCGTCACCAGCTGGGCGGCATTTCGAGTGACTTCGTTTTCGATTTTCATGTTCAAACAAACGCCAAATTTTCGACAGCGTCTCCGCGTGGCTTGCCCGCATGTGCGCCTTTTTTGAAGATCGCTGCTTTACTGGAGGAGCGGCCCGTGCATGACATCTCCCCACATGAAGCAGCAGACCATCGTCACCCTCGACCTCGAAGGCGTTCTCGTCCCCGAAATCTGGATCGCCTTTGCCGAGAAGACCGGCATCCCCGAACTGCGCCGCACCACGCGGGATGAACCTGACTACGATGTGCTCATGAAGGGCCGCCTCAAAATCCTCGATGAGCACGGCCTGAAGCTGCCGGACATCCAGCAGGTCATCGGCACGCTTTCCCCCATGGAAGGTGCCAAGGCTTTCCTCGATGAACTGCGCTCCATCACCCAGGTGATCATCCTGAGCGACACCTTCGCCGAATTTGCCCAGCCGCTGATGCGCCAGCTCGCATGGCCGACGATTTTCTGCCACCAGCTCGATGTCGCCCCAGACGGTCGCATCGTGGACTACAAGCTGCGCCAGCCGAACCAGAAGCAGAAGTCCGTGGCTGCGTTCAAGGCGCTGAACTACCGCGTCATCGCCGCAGGTGATTCGTTCAACGACACCACGATGCTCGGCGAGGCCGATGTCGGTTTCTTCTTCCACGCCCCGGCCAGCATTCAGGCGCAGTTTCCGCAGTTCAAGCCCTTCGACGACTATGGCGAGCTCCTGGCCGCCATGCGCGCGGTGCTTTGAAGCATCATTGCCACAACGCGATTCCGCGTCCAGAATGCGTGCTCGTTTCACGCCCCGCATGCCACAGCTCCATCTTCAGCCCGACTTCGCCACCTTTCAGACGCTCGCGCAGCAGGGCAATCTCGTACCGGTGATGGCGGAACTCGCCGCCGACTACGAAACCCCGCTCTCTGCATTCCAAAAGATCCATGATGGCCGCTGCGCCTTCCTGCTGGAATCCGCAGAGCTCACTCAGCACTCCGGGCGCTACTCGCTGCTCGGCAGTTCACCGCGCATCATCTTCACCGCGCGCGGTCGTGAGATTGAAATCGAGGAGCGCGGCAAGAAGCGCAGCTACACCACTACCGGCGATCCGCTGACGGAACTGCAGGAGCTGATGAAGCCCTTCACCCCGCTGGAAACGCAGCCGCTGCCGGTCTTCCACGGCGGTGCGGTTGGCTACCTGGCGTATGACATGGTGCGCTTCTTTGAGCCAACGCTGCCGCCACCGCCGAAGGACGAACTGGGTCTGCCGGATATGGTCTTCATGGTCACTGACACTGTGCTGGTTTTTGATCACCGCACCCGCCGCCTGTCCATCGTGGCCAATGTCCACACTGATGAGCATGCCACGCTGGAGGCTGCCTATGATTGGGCTCGGGAGCAGATCGCGGATGTCATTGCCAAACTGGAGAAGCCGCTGGCTGCCCGACCGCTGCAAACCTTTGCCCCAGTGGGGCAGTTGCCACCGCCGGTGAGCAACACCACGCAGGAAGAATACGAGGCGATGGTGCTCAAGATGAAGGAGTACATCGGCGCCGGTGACATCTTCCAAGGCGTGCCCTCCCAGCGTTTTGAAACGGACTATCAGGGCACCACGCTGGATCTCTTCCGCGCACTGCGGCATGTGAATCCGAGCCCCTACATGTTCTGCATCGACTTCCCGCAGGGCTTCGCGCTCGTCGGCAGTTCGCCGGAGGTGCATGTAAAGTGCATGAACGGCCGCATCGACATCCGCCCCATCGCCGGCACACGCTGGAGAGGCAAAACTCCCGCCGAAGACGATGCTCTGGCCCAGGAGCTGCTGAATGATCCCAAAGAACGCGCCGAGCACATCATGCTCGTCGATCTCGCACGCAATGATGTCGGACGTGTGGCCGACTATGGTACCGTCCGCGTCAGTGATCTGATGATCATCGAGCGCTACTCGCACGTCATGCACATCGTCTCCAATGTGGACGGCCATCTGCGTGAGGACAAGACTGCATACGACGTCATGCGCGCCACCTTCCCCGCCGGCACCGTCAGCGGCTCGCCCAAGGTGCGCGCCATGGAGATCATCAACGAGTGTGAGAAGAGCAAGCGCTGCGCTTATGCCGGCGCGGTGGGTTACTTCGGCTTTGATGGCAACCTTGATTCGTGCATCGCGCTGCGCACCTGCGTTGTGAAGGATGGCAAAGCCTATGTGCAGGCTGGTGCGGGTGTTGTGGCTGACTCTGTTCCTGCCGCCGAGTATCAAGAAACGATCAACAAGGCCACCGGCATGCTGCGTGCGATTCAATGGGCGCGTCAGTTGAGTGCACCGTGAGCTGATTGAGTTGCTCACACACTAATCACAGCGAGCTAACAAGCTAATCACACAGTTGCTCACAATGCGCGAATGCATCACCCAGAAACAGAGAACCCCCCGGCATGCGAAGCCGGGGGGTTCCATTGGCGATCCAGCAACCAACAACGATAGAGGACCGATTGGCACGAAATGCTTTAGCTGAGGAAGCTTGCAAACGTGGCCCGCAGGTTGCCCCACAGACGACCGCATGTTAAAAAGTTTTGCCCCTCCCGTCAACCTGCCCACCCTTCTTTTGCAAAAAGAAACCGCTGAGTCGCAATCCTGAGAGCCTAAAACGCCCAATTGTTATCAAAATTTTAGCAAAACGCGTCTTGACACCTGATCTGTCACTTTCGACCAACCACTACTCAACCGAACACACCCCATCATGCCCACCTCCCAAGACCTCGGCCAGCTCCTCCTCATGGGTGTCCCCGGTGCCGAACTGACTCCAGAAACCGCAGCACGGCTCAAAAAACTTCAGCCCGGTGGCTTCATTTTATTCGGGCGCAACATCCAGACCCCCGAACAGGTCCGCAAACTCATCGATGACCTGCGCGACATTTCCAACGTCGAACCATTCATCACGATTGATCAAGAAGGTGGCCGCGTCTCGCGTCTCCGCCTGATTGGTGAAGAACCACCGAATGCTCAAGCGCTGCGTGACAAGGGCGATCCCGCGCTGATCAAACGTCATGGCAAGCTCACCGGGCAGATTTTGCGCCTCTTCGGTTTCAATCTCGATCTCTGCCCTGTGCTGGACATCTCATATGATGATGCGGCGGACAATTCTCTCAAAGGCCGCACCTATGGCAAAGATCCACAGCAGGTGATCGACAACGCCGGTGTGTTCAATCGTGCCATGCGCGCAGAAGGCATCCTGAGCTGCGGCAAACACTTCCCTGGCTATGGGCCTGCGGAATGTGATCCGCATGAGTTCCTGCCCGTCATCACCAAAAGCCGTGAAGAAATGGAGCGCAGTGAACTGCTGCCCTACTCCGCGCTGCTGCCGGAACTCGACAGCGTGATGACCTGCCACAGCAACTACACCGCGTACGATCCGGACCGTGGCCGCTGGCCTGCCAGCCTTAGCCATAACATCGTGACGAAGCTGCTGCGCCATCAGTACGCCTTCGACGGCCTGGCCATGACTGATGACCTCGACATGGGTGCGATCCTGAATGAAGTCACCTTTGAGCAGGCCATTCAGGAAGCCGTGCGCGCCGGCAATGACCTCGTCATGATCTGCCACCGCGTGGAAATGGTGGAGCTGGCCCGTCAGCACCTTGAGGGTGTCGAAGCCCCGGCCCTGCATGATGCTTTGATGCGGATCGAGAAAACCAAGAAGCGCCTGGTGAAGCCGGACTCGTTCAATCTCGACCGCTTCGCCGCCATCAATCGCGACATCTGGCAGCTGCGCGTCGATACGCTCGGCGAAGAGGCGGCCAAAAATCTCAGCGTCGAAGACGGCAAACGTTCCCCTGTGGAGCTGTATTGAGATCCTGATTTGTTGAAAACAGGTGTGCAGTCGGAAGGGGGCATCCTAATTCCCCATCACGAGAGTTTCAGATGTTCGCACCTGCTGGGCGATATGTGAACGTGAGGGATCGGGACGATCCCACTCCTCCAGAAAGCTGACGCGTTCGCAGAGCAACGGCGGAGTGTTCTTCCCGATGGATTCACACGCAGCCCAGAGTTTTTTAACTGCGACTGCCGGCCACCATTTACAAGCTCTTGTCGATCAGCAGCGAGGCTGAGCGCCGGGGATTCGGGTGGTAGCCGTTCATGGCGGCGCGGATGCGCTTGGCGCGATCCACACAGGCCTCGGCCTTTTGGAAATCTCCTGACGCCTTGTACACCGCCCCCAGATTGATGAAAGTCTGGGAGAGGTCGGCAGGGTCCATCTGCCCTTCATTGAGATTCTGCCGGATGGCGAGCGCCCGCTCATGCATGGCCTGCGCACGATCCACATCCATGCTGCTGTAGTAGAGCACCCCGAGATTGTTGTACACGGAAGCCACGCGTGAGCTCTGCTCGCCATCGATGCGCTGAAAAGTTTCCAGCGCTTCGCAGTAATAGCCCTCGGCCTTTTCAAACTGCCGCAGCTGTTTGAAAATCATGGCCAGGTTGTTTTTGATCGTGGCCACCTTGTCGCTGTCCTCCAGACCGTTGTTAGCACTGATGGTCAACGCCTGCTCATAGAACTCAGCCGCCTTGTCCATGCGCCCCCAGCGATCGTACAGATGCGCGAGGAGCGAGTAGATGCCGGTCAGCAGGTCTGGGTCCTGCTTGCGCAGTTCCTGTGCACGAAAGAGCGCCTCACGATAAAGCGACTCGGCCTTGCGGAAATCCCCCTCCTTCTGCCGCAGATCCGCAAGAACACTGATCTGCTCAACCAAAGCACCTACGCGGACGGGATCATGGTACGCAAGCCTCCGCGCCTCCTCGACGCTGCGGGAGGCGGAGGCTATTTGGCGCTCCAATGCGGTATCCACGTTGGGTTGAAGAATGTTTCACGAAACCGGCTGAACTCCGGCTAGCTGGCGTCGCGATAGGACTGGGCGAGATTGACGATGGTGTTGCGTGCATGGGCCATCATTTCGCGGGAGACGCCGTTGTTCTCATACCAGTGCGTGTAGGCATGGTTGTCGAACATGATGTCAAAGTTGGTGATGAGGCGCTCAAACACGGCGGCGATGCCGGTGTGATTGACCAATGCGAGGCCGCTGGAGGCAAAGCCTTCGGGGGCGGTTTCAGCCACACCCATTTTGATGCCAGTCGGTACGTAGCTGGCGAAGTTCAGGCTCTTGCGAATGGCCGCCATGTTTTCCTCCACTTCCTTGGCTTTCACATCCCCACGGAACAGGGCGCAGGCGGAAAGGTACACGCCGTTGGTCCAGTCGATGGCCGCGGTGAAATTGTCTTGGGAGAACGTCTCACGTGCAACGTCGGGGAAGTTGATTCGGACCTGTCCTTCCTGACCGGGACCACGCATGGGAGCAAACGAGGCCGTGAGGAAATGATTGCCGGGGAACGGCACCAGATTGGTCACATATTCGCTGAGATCGGTGTTGAGTTTTCCAGGAAAGCGCAGGGATGCAGTCACCGAACTCATGATGAGAGCGATGATGTGGTTGAGGTCCATGTAGTTCGGGCTGCGGTGCAGCTTCGATTTCGCAATGCGGAAGAGCGCCTCGTTGTCCAGCAGCACGGCGGCATCCGCGTTGTCGAGGATGCGCTGCAGCGTGAGGATGGCGTTGTAGGGCTCGACGGCAGAGTCGGAGATCAGCGGGGAAGGAACCACGGAGAACGTGAAGATGCGCTTCTTGGGATAGGCCTGGCGCAGACGCTCCAGAATGAGCGAACCCAAGCCCGAGCCGGAACCACCACCGATGGAGTGGGTCATCATGAAGCCCTGCAGAGACTTGGTCTTTTCGACGGCGGCGTCGATCACATTCATGATCTGGTCGATAATGCGCTCACCTTCGACGTTGTAACCACGCGCCCAGTTGTTGGCGGCACCGGGGATTTTTCGAATAATGCAGCTCTCGTCAAACAGCTGCGCCATGTCACCGCCTTCGATTCGGGCGATCACCCCGGGCTCAAGGTCCACCAGAATGGCGCGCGGGATATATTTCCCATCACGGACCTTGTGAAAGAACACCTCCATGTTCGTGTTGGCGGCGGCAGTCGTGTTGCCATCCTTCAACGTACCCGCCTCGGTCAGGCCATGTTCACGCAGCAGGAGCCGCCAGTAACGGTCGGCGATTTGATTGCCACATTGTCCGACATGAATGCTCAGAATCTCTCTCACGGTTATTCCTCCAAACGGTTGTTTTATCGATTGCCTGATTTGCTGTTCTTAACGACGACGGTCAACGAGGTCACGCAGACTCATGCCACCGCCGCGGCTGTCATCCACGCTGGCGCTGCTGCGCGGGAAGTCAGATGCGCTGTCCTGCACCTTGGCTTTGGCACCGCTTTCCTCGGCCACCTGATAGCTCTGAATGAGTTCCTGAGCGGAAGCACGGAGCTCATTGATCTGCTCTTCGGACATGCCTTCATTGAGGTACCAGTTGGCGAAGGCCTTGCGCTGCCAGAGCTTGTCGAAGTTGTGGCAGATCCGGTCCAGCACACGGGCGATTTCGGTGTTGTTGGCCAGCAGCACCATGCTCTTGCGATGGGAGATGCCGGGCTGCTCGACGTAGCCGATCTTGAACGCGGTGGGAATCCAGTAGGTCAGCGGCAGCTGCTCACGCATCGCGGCGAGGGCGGCGTCTGCCAGCGGCTTGTCGTCCATGATGCCACGGTAGAGCACCGCAGTGCTCAGGAAGCGGCCTTCCATGGGGGAGCAGGCGGCAAAAACGGAGGCGTTGTCAAACAGGCTGCGAATCATTTCCTCGACGCCCATTTCTTCAAACTTGCTGCGGTCAGGCGGTGTCAGCGGAGCAAAAGCGCACATGAGGAAGTGCAGCGAAGGCTGCGGCACCAGATTCGTGAGCAGCTCACGCAGGCTGATTTCCACGGTCAGGAAGCCGCTGAAACGCATGGAAGCAGTCAGACCGGCAAGCGCCTCGGTGATGAGCAGGTTGAGGTCATCCACCGTCGGGCTCTCGATGTTCCATTTGCGATGGGCGAGTTCGAACAGCGCTTCATTGTCGAAGATGAGGCAGGCGTCGGCAGAGCGGCGCAGCGTGTTGAGCGTAAACACCGTGTTGTAGGGCTCGGTCACCACCGAGGAAACCTGCGGGGATGGCAGCACCGCGCAGCTCAGCACGGGGAATTCGGGATACTTTTCTTTGACGGATTCAATGAGCAGAGCACCAAAGCCGGAACCGGAACCACCGCCCGTGGCGTGCAGAACAAGAATGCCGCCGACGTTGTCGCACTTGTCGATTTCGGCATCGAGCCGACCCATGACTTCTGGCAGAACTTCACGCCCTGCACCGAGATAACCCACGGCAAAATTACCACCGGCACCTTCCGTGCGGCTGATGAGGTTGCCAGGGTTGAAGAGCGAACCGGAGGTGGCCTTGATGTTGTCGATCACGCTTGGCTCCAGATCGACCATCACCGCACGAGGCACATAGCTGCCGGAAGAGGATTCGCCGAGCTTGCTGAAAAACGCGCTCCAGTTTCCGCGAGGAGTCTGGCCCTGGGCGGTCTGACCTGTCATCGGATCAATGCCGTGCTCCTGACAGATGGTTTTCCAGAAAGACGCGGCAATCTGATTGCCTGCCTGACCGATTGAAATAACGATAGTGTTGTTGACCTTCATCAGTCTCTCCTAATTTTCGCGGTTTCTAATGTGATGTGTACTGCCTGCAATGGGGGGAAAGGCCACCAGCCTCAGCGTGCCGGTGATTCTCATCCGGCGTGCTCCGGACTTCGCAATCAAAGCGGCATTGTTTGCGGCGCTCATCTCCACTAAGGATAGTTTTACCTGTGAGTGCGCCGTGAGTCCAAGCAAATTCGGTGCTTTCGTGAGGAATCCCACGCCAAAATGGCTGCAATATTGAAATGCGGGCAATGGCTGGGATCACGGTGTTTCTTTGCGTTTCAGCGGCAAAGGTGCGGCGGTGGATATGGCCGGCATCTGCCCTGTACTGCTTTCCACCTGTCCCTGTTTCATGCGATCGATCTCCTCTTTGGAAGGAAGGATGGCACGACGAATGGTGATGGGCGCTTTCTCTGGCTGCTTCGCAGCAGCTGCAGAAGGGACAGCGGCATTTGCGGTTTGTGGCGGGTTGCTCGCAGCGGGCGTCACCACCGCAGGCGTCACCACCGCGGGCGTCACTGCATCTGCCGTCATGGGCTTCACTTCATTCACCGGGGCCTGCACGATGGGCGACGGAGCGGGAACCTCTGTCACTGAGGCCACCACTGCCGGCACCGGTTTGACGGATGGATTCGGCACAGCCTCCTTCATCACCGCCACAGGCTTGACGGCGGCGGCGGCAACGACCCGAGTGACAACAACGGGAGCAGGTTGCGGTTTGACAGGTGCAGCTTGAGCCGGAACCGGCTTGCTCTGGACAGCCTTCACGACCAGAGGTGGCGCGTCCTTTTGACTGACCGCAGGTCCTTCAGCTTCCGCCGAGGAAACCACAGGCTGCGCTGCAGCATACGGTTCCTTTTTACCGCCCATGAAAATCCATGCGCCAATGCCCAGTATCACTGCAGCAGCAGCCGCGATGGCCCCCACTGGCAGGCTGCGCTTTGGCTGGACCAACGAATTGAAGTCATGCGTCTTGATCCCGCGCTTGATGGGGGAAATGGGCTCGTCCTCAAAACTTCCAGCGGATGCCTCATTCGCATTCCAGTCATCGTCAAAATCAGACACGGAACCGACGCTTTCCATCTCCTCCAGCGCCACTGTGCTGCTGCCACGCAGGCGTGTGGCGAGATCAACCGTTGGAGCAGTCAGGAGCGCCTCAAACTTGTCGATGAAATCACCCGGACTTGGGGTCTTGCCTGCACGGCGGATCAGTTCAAGACACTCACGCACATAAGCGGCGGCGGCCTCAGGGATGGATTCAGGAAACTGCGGCACGCCTCCGGTCTGGCGCTCACCCGTGAGCAAATAACCTGCAAGCGCCACAAATGAGCGGTGCCGGAAATCACGATTCTGCAAATGCTCCTCCTGCTGCTGTCCTTCGGTGAGGTCCATGTCCACGAGGAGAGGCTCGTACAGGCTGCGCATGGTCATGTGCGGACGCAGCTTCACGACAAACGAAGGCCAGGCATCCAGACGCTTCTGCATCAGCCGTTCCAGCTCACGTGAAAGCAGCGGACCATTTTTACCCACACGCAGCAGGATGTTGGAAGGGTGCAAATCCACACGCTGCACGCCACACTCCACCGCCTGATCAAGCCCGGCCCGGATCTGTCGCATCAGCACATTCACTTCAGCAGGATTCAGCGTGATGCGTTCCGCCATGAGACGACTGAGTGCAAAGCCAGGCTCACGCTCCTCGGTCAGGAAGGTCCAATCAGGGCTTTCCCACAGGCTCAGGGAGCGGAGGATGTTCGGATGCCGCTCTGGATTGAAACGCCACATCTGCAGGGGCACCGCCTCGTAGCGGGATTTGTCCACGATACGCGAAGGCGGCAGCAGGTGCACCGTGACAGCCTGACTGAGCTTCGTGTTGATCGCAGGAATGGAGAAGGGATAGCGGCGTGCGTGATCCGCATCCTCCACACGAAACCGTGTTCCAAGAATGGTTTCGACCGGCACATCCTCCAGCAGGAGTTCCTGAAGCTGTGACTGTGGCAGCAGCGAAGAATTCACCACCAAGTGTTTGCGGAAATTGCGCGCTTTGATGTTGCTCGAAAGCGCGCTGAACGCCTCGCGCACATCGTCACGCAGTTTTTCGATCGATGCCGGAGCATTGTCGGGGTCGGTGAGCGCAGCTCTGACCGCTGTGCGCAATCCCATCGGCAGCTGTGTCAATGCAGGGAACCGGTCCGGATTTTCGCCAGCATAGGGCTGACCGGTCAGAAGAAGGAAAATAAGCCGGCAGGCCTCCACCACCAGCCGTGCACCGCTTTGCCCCTCGGTCCCTGCATCCAGCTGCGACAGACCGTAATCAAACACGCGGAGCTGCAGGAAGGTGTCTTCCAAGGTGGTGACCAGCACGCGGTCCAGATGCATGCGCGAGACAAGACGCTGAAATCCTTGCAACTGGAGCAGGTCATCCAGCAATTGATAAACGAGCGCCAGAGCCGTCGCGGGCGCCACTGCGCCGCGCCTTTGGGTGTAATGCTCGACAAACTCACCATCGTTGAGATTGCTGGTGTAATAGACCAGCCCCTGATCCTCACCCACTTCCAAAATGCGCATGAAGGCATGCCCGCGGATTTCTGAAGCCTGGCGGGCGCGATCAAACGCGGATCTCTTCATCGCCGCATCCAGAGTGCTGCCCCCGCGCAGCACATGCAGCTCCACTAGGCGGTGAATGCGGTTGTCGAAGGCTAGAAAAACCACCTCGTCTTTAGAACGCACCAGCTCGACCGGTGCACCACCGGTTCGATGAGCCACGGAAAGGCTGCCAAATTGCTGAAGCTCTTCAATCATAACAAGTTAATGACCATACAGTGAAACAATACCAACTTGAGAGTTTGGGGCAATGCTTCACCTATACACTCTAATTTATAAGGGTTGTGGCTCAAAATTGCAAAGTTTATTCTAAAAAATCTGGTAATTTTACATTGCTAATAAACCACCCTTTAGAGATTAAACCATAAAAGGCATAGTCCGTCGTGGCTATTCTAATAAAGCTCAAAGGATACCAACTGAGCTCACAAAAATGCAAGATTTGCATCCCTGAAACTCAGATTTGAGCAAGAGCACGTCCTTCGTTTTATTTCTTATCCCCACCTGCCGGCGTGGATCTGCTGGCAGGAACGCTGCCAGCAATAGCGCCTAGGCGCTGTTTCTCGGCATCGCTCCATTGATAGGCTGCGTCAGAGAGCACGTTGCGTGCCGCAGTTTTAATCTCTGCCGCATTCGGGGACCCCGGATAGTTCAACATCTCCCAAAGTGTGATGGCATTCCCCTTCACTCGATCCAGCAGCAGTTTGCACACACGCAGGCGGACGTCTTGATCTTTGGGCGGGTCTAGATGAAGCCAGACCAGCAGATTCAGGTACTGCGGACTCTCGAAGGGCAGTTCCTGGCTTTTTCCTGAGAGCACCTTTTCGTTCTCCTGCCAGCCGCCGGTTTTTGCCAAAGCATGCTGCGATTCAAAAGGCTTCATCTCAGCGGCCTTCTTTTGCAGTTCGTTTTTCCGCCATGCCTCCATCTCGGCAGGGGTCGAGATCGTCGCAGCGGGCTTTAAAGCATCCAAAATACCCAAGACAAATTCCCGTGGCAGCACCAGCACAGGCACCATCACGGTGAGCAGCATCGCCAGGCAACCGCAGAACCAGGGCAGAAAAAACCGCGCCAATGGCCCCGCCTGAGGATGCGGTGGAATTTCTCGGGTAACTCTCCCGGCTGCCGGAACCAAGTCAGGCATGGCCTTGGGTCCTCCCCCATTTTCTGTTTTCGCGGTCGCCAGCTTTTGGGTCACATCCACCAGCTTTTCCTGCTGCTGCGCAAATTTCACCGCCAACTCCCACCAGCATTCGGGCAGCACCGCCTTGAACAAGTCAGCGCCTTCCATGTCAGTCGTCAAACAATCCGACAAATGGTCCAGGGCATCGCGCTCCGCCTTGCTCTTCCATGTCCAGGCCGTCTTGGGTTTGCGCAGCCGCACGTCCCAGAAATCACGTTCGTCCTGCACTGCGCTGCACACGACGCGTCCGGCCGCCAGCCAGCGCTTGGCATCTGCCAGCGCCTCCTTGTGCTCCTCCCCTGCCAGTGGCAGAGCGGCATTGTACAACTGCTCTGCGCGTGAAAAGCGCGTCACCGCAAGTGTGGCGGCCAGCGCCAGCATCACATCAACGGCACAGGCGTTTCTGGAGGCATGGGACGCCACGATCGCATCGGCGAGTCTGGAAAGGCGGTGCGTCTCCCCGCGTGCAGCCCAGCGGGACGCGACCATGCACGTCACATTCACCTCTCCGCTGCCCATTTCGATGACAAGATCCGGGATGCGCGCGAGTTCTGCGAGCTGATCCTCGTCCTGCTCAAACATCTCGGCAATCAGCAGACTGCCTGCCGCCGCCCACTCCGGCTTTGAAAACGCCTGGCAGCAGAACGCATCAAAGTGCCCGGGAACGGCGACTTTGGCGGCCACCGCACGCAGCAGGCCTTTGGCACTGGCGCGCAGTTCCTCCGGCAGCCCATTGTCGATCATCACCTCGATGCGAAGCATCGTTTCGGGATCGATCGCACTGCTGGAAGAAGCATCCAGCACCTGGCTGGAGGACATCTTCAAGGCGGATGCTGAGGCGCTGTTTCCCATTTTCAGCGCCATTGATAAGGCGAATCACGCCAGATGCAACGCGTGCGTCACACAGGAGGCCAATTCGCTCAGGCGATGATCTCCTTCGCCACCGTACCGTAAACATCCGTAAGACGGAAATCACGGCCTGCATAGCGGAAGGTAAGCCGTTCGTGATCAAGGCCCAGCAGGGCCAGCACCGTGGCGTGCCAGTCATGGATGTGCATCTTGTTCAGTACGGCCTCGTAGCCGTAGTCGTCGGTCAGGCCATAATTCATGCCACCCTTCACCCCGCCACCGGCCATCCACATGGAGAAGCCTTTGTTGTTGTGATCACGCCCATCATCCCCCTGGCTGTGGGGTGTACGGCCAAATTCCCCGCCCCAGATGACCAGTGTGTCCTTGAGCAGTCCGCGCTGCTTCAGATCGGTGAGCAGACCGGCGATGGGCTTGTCGATCGCCCCGGTGTTGCGCTCTAGTGAGGCTTTCAGATTGAAGTGCTGATCCCAGTTGCCGTTGGTAAGTTCGATGAATCGGACGCCTGCTTCAATGAACTTGCGCGCCATCAGGCACTGCTTGCCAAAGGCATCTGTCTCCTGCTCATCAATGCCATACAGCGCCTTCGTGGCCGCTGTTTCCTTGCTCAGGTCCATCACCTTCGGCACCTCGGCCTGCATGCGAAACGCCAGTTCATACGATTCGATCACTCCTTCCACCTCGGCGCTGACACCGCCGTCCTGCTGCATGCGCGCTTTGTTGAGCGCCTGCACCAGATCCAGCTGCGTGCGCTGCTCCTCGGTGGTGTAGCGGTTGTTTTTGATGTTCGCCACCGTGGCCTGTTCTGTGCCGCCGAACCGCCGGCCTGCGGCACCACCGCCGGGAAGAGCGTTGCCGCCGATCTTGGTGCCCTGATAAATGGCAGGCAGGAATGCGCTGCCGTAGGTGCGTGTCGCATTGCCGGGTGGATTGACCGTGATGAATCCGGGCAGGTTTTCATTCATGGTTCCAAGGCCATACAGGGCCCAGGATCCCAGCGACGGTCGCACAAACTGAGTTGTACCGGTATGGAGCTGGGAAAACGCCTGCGGATGCGCCGGCAGATCTGTGGCCATCGAATTCAAAATGCACATCTCATCCGCATGCTTGCCCAGATTGGGGAACAACTCTGAGATGTACAGGCCGCTCTTGCCCTGTCGGTTGAACTTCCAGGGCGAGGCCATGAGCTTCGCGGTGCCGTAGCGTCCGGCAGCTGAGGGCGCGCCCTTCCCGTTGTCCGCGATCAGCTTGGGCTTGTAGTCAAACGTGTCCACATGCGACGGAGCCCCCTGCATGCAGAGAAAGATCACATGCTTGGCACGTGGCGCGAAATGCGGCGTTTTCGGTGCCAGCGGCCCGGTGGCGGCCTGGGGATTGGCGCGCAGCGCCTGCTGCTGCGCCAGTGCAGCGAAGGCCAGGTAACCGAAGCCGTTGGAACTGGTCTTCAAAAACTCGCGCCGGGAGAAGGGTGTCGTGTTCATGATGTGGGATGTGCTTTAATTGAGGTAACGAAACTCGGCGCTCGCGATCAGGCTCTGGCAGAAGGCGGACAACGCGGCAAAATCCGCCTGTGCCTTCGCCTCTTTGCCGGTGCCTTTGTCCTTCGCGATCTGCTGGGGGAAGCGCATCCAGAAATTGCTGATCGCAGCTTTCTCCTGCGGGGTCGGTTCACGGCCAAACGCCAGTTCATAGGCGTAGCTCAGGCGTTCGGCGGAGCTTCCCGGGTATTTGGCAATTCGTACTGCAAACGCATCCGCCGCGCTCTGCGCCTGCGGATTGTTCATCAGGTACAAGCTCTGCGAAGGCACGTTCGTGGTATCGCGATCCCCATTCACCAGACTCGCATCCGGATAATCAAAGACCGAGAGCATTTCAGGAATCTGATCCCGAATGATCGGAATGTAGATCGAGCGATAGGTGTAGGCCTTGCCCGACAGCTCTCCACGAAAGATCGAGAGCAATCCCTGACGGCCTTCACCCGCACGAGCCACCGGAGAACCATCCACCGGGTACAAATTCAGCGATCCGCTCACCGCGAGCATCGCATCGCGGATCGCTTCCGCCTCCAGCCTGCGCTGGTTCATGCGCCAGTGCCACTTGTTGTCAGGATCGACGGCATAGTTGGCCACATCGTAGCCTGATCCCATCTGGTAGGCGCGGCTCATCATGATCTCCCGGATCAGCTTCTTCACCGACCAGCCGTTCTCCATGAACGACACCGCCAGATAGTCCAGCAATTCGGGGTGGGAAGGCTTCTGGCCCATCGTGCCAAAGTTGTCCGGCGTCGGCACGATGCCGCTGCCCATGAGCTTTAACCACACGCGGTTCGCCATCACACGTGCCGTGAGTGGGTTGTCCTTCGAGGCGATCCAGTAGGCCAGATCGAGCCTGCCGCTGCCGCTTTGCGGGCTGATGTTCAGCGGCTCACCTTTCGCGCACAGCACCTCCACGAGTCCACGTGGCACCACATCGCCGGGCTGCTTGATGTCGCCACGGATGAGGATCGGGCTGTTGAACGGCACCGAGCGATCCATCACCCCCATGGCCAGCGTGCGCGGCGTGCCATCCTCATAAAAGAGATCCACGTCCGCCTTCACCTCTTCCGCACGATCACGCGCACCACGGATGCGCAGGAAGCTCGCAGCACCCGCCTTCTCGCGATCCTGCTGACGCATGGCGAAAACCTCCTTTTGCACCTCGGCGGCGGCGGTTTTCGCCCGCTCATAGTTGGCTTTAAGCTCTGCCACTTCAGACGGTGAAATCTTCGCCAGGGAGGCCGTCTGCCCGGCGGTACGATCCAGTTCGATCAATCCTGCGGTGTTGTTGTTCTGCAGCTGCTCATACGTGCCAAACAGCGTCTCGCTGCTGAGGAAGATGCCCGCCAGCGCGTAGTAGTCACGCTGCGTCACCGGATCAAACTTGTGATCATGGCAGCGTGCGCAGGCCAGTGTCAGACCCAGCATCGACTGCGACACGGCATCGATCTGCTCATCGACCACATCCATCGAGAACTGGCGGCGGTCGCGGTTGTTGTGCCCCTTGGAACCGATCGCCAGAAAGCCCGTGGCCACGATCTTGTTCGCCTGATCGCGCTTGCTGTCAAATTTCAGCAAGTCGCCTGCGATCTGCTCCTTGAGGAACTGGTCATAGGGCTTGTCCTTCTTGAACGACTCAATGACGTAGTCGCGGTAGCGCCACGCATGCGGGTAGAGCACATTCACCTCCTTGCCGCTGCTTTCTGCATAGCGCGCCACGTCCAGCCAGTGCCGCGCCCAGCGTTCGCCATAGCGTTCGGAGTCGAGATACATGTCGATAACACGCTTCACGGCTTCCGGCGACTGATCAGCGACAAACGCCTTCACTTCATCCGGCGTCGGCGGCAGTCCTGTCAGATCAAACGCAATGCGGCGGATCAGGGTGGGCCGGTCCGCGTCTCGCATGGGGCGCAGCCCGTTGGCTTCGATGCCTGCCAGCACAAAGGAGTCGATCTCCGTCTTCGCCCAGCCTTCTGTTTTCACCGCAGGAGGCGCAGGCTTCACCGGCTTTTGAAAGGCCCAGTGCTTGCGCCCTTCATCCATGTCGATCACGCGCTTGCCACCGCCCGCATTCACCACCTTGTTTTCACGCGGGTCAGGCGCGCCCATCTCGATCCACTTCTTGAAGTTCGCGATCACATCGTCCGGCAGCTTCTGCTTCGGCGGCATCTGCATGTCCTCGTTCTTCCAAGTCATCGCCTCGTACACGCTGCTCTGCGCGATGTTACCCGGAGTCACCCCCGGGTGCCCCGACTCCCCGCCCAGCAGAGTCGCCTGCTTGGTGTCCAGCGTGAGTCCGCCTTTGACCTTGGAGGATTCGGCGGAGTGGCACTTGTAGCAGGACTGCACCAGCACCGGCCGGATGTTCTTCTCAAAGAACTGCAGCTGATCCGCTGGAATGCCAGCATGCGCCGCCTCGGTGGCGTCAGCGGCACGCAGAGCCAAGGGAGCAAGCAGAAGGATGGAGCAGGTCAGAGTCTTCATGGGAGGTTGAAGCGGAAGACAGCGTGTAACACCCTGGTACTAAAAAGGTTTCTCCAAAGCTGCACCTGCCTGCCATCAACGCTGAAACTCCCCGCCGACGGGAGCCGTTTGCTCCATCCCCCGTTTCTTCCCGCCCTTCACACCTCATGCGCCATCTCATCACCTCCCTGCTGCTTGCTTCCACCCTTCACGCTGCGGAACTCGTCGTTCCAGATAACGTCACATTCACCCGCGACATCGAATTCGCCAACCCCGACAACCAGCATCTGCAGGTGAATCTGGCGCAGCCGAAAGACGGCAAGGGTCCCTTCCCCGCCGTGGTCTGCATCCATGGTGGCGGCTTCCGCGCTGGCAAGCGGGAGGGGTATGACAAGCTGCTGCTCACACTCGCCCAGCATGGCTACGTGGCCATCACCGTCACCTACCGGCTGGCCCCGGCCTACAAGTTCCCCGCCGCCGTGCATGACTGCAAAGCCGCCGTGCGCTGGCTGCGGGCGAATGCTGCCAAGTATCACGTGGACCCCACACGCATCGGTGCCATGGGCGGCTCTGCGGGCGGTCATTTGGCGCAGTTCCTCGGCGTGACCGCAGGCATCCCTCAGTTTGAAGGCGAAGGCAATCCGGAACAAAGCAGCGCAGTGAACTGCGTGGTCAATTTTTATGGGCCCAGCGATTTCACCAAGAGCTACGACAAGAGCGTGGATGCCAAGGACGTGCTGCCGCTCTTTTTCGGCGGCGACCTCAGCACCAAGCGCAAGGAGCACATCATCGGCAGTCCTCTCTATTGGGTGACTCCCAATGCCGCTCCCACCCTCTGCCTGCATGGCACGGCGGATGAATACGTCGCCTATGAGCAGGCCACCTGGCTCGTGGACAAACTCAAGGCCGCCACGGTGGAAGCCGAGCTCGTTGGTTTTGAAGGCGCGGGCCACGGTCTGAAAGGTGTGCCTCCTGAAAAGACCGAGCAGCTCATGCTGGCCTTTTTTGACCGTCATCTCAAGACTGCCAAGGCCCCATAACTGCTTGTTGATTGAGTTTGCTATGATTTATCAACCATGAAAACTCGTGCTTTTCTAAGCAAAAAGCCAAGTTAAGATCGACCTTAACGGGTTTATTTTTTAATTATCCCCTACCCATGACGCAACAGGCAAGAATGAACGGCAACCACAACTCACTCTGCATTTTAAACTGCATCACTGGAGAACGCTCCCGATTTGACGGCGGAACCTTTGTGATTGGCGCCGGGCCGCATTCCGACCTGAAAATGAACTCGCCGCAGTGCCCCCAGATGCTTTGCAAGGTGACAAAAACCGGCGACGCCATGGAATTTCAGTTCAGCTGCCCGGTGCTGGTGAATGGCTCTGAAACAACTTTTTTCAGAGCCCTGCCCGGAGAGGAGCACACCATGACTGGCGCCGGGCAATTGCTGGCCTTCAAATACAGCCCCCAGCCGGGCAACTGGATGGCCCTTGGGAACGACAACTCATGGTTCGTTTACAACAGTGAACAGCATGACTGGAATGGCCCCTTTGGCCCGGAGTTTTTGAAAACCTGGCTGGGCCAGTTTTCAACCAACGCCCGCAAGCGGCTGGTGTTGATTCCCAACGGAATGGAGCAAATGGGGTTTCATGTTCACGACTCCGTGGAGATCCTCAAAATACCGCCGCCCATGACCCCGCCGGCCGAAAAAACCGCTTGGTATGACCGGTACAGCTCCATGTCGGATGAAACCGCCGAACCGGCTCCTACTCGCAATCGTTCCCATGAACCTGCGATGGAGGCCGCGGAGGTGAACAGCGAATACGGCGAATTCACCTGCCCGATCTGCTGGTTCAAATTCGACCGGGGCGATGCGATGAACATCGCCGTGCACAACAGCCTGCGGGGTGATCCCATGCTTGGCGATGAAGCCATGCAGCGCTTCCATGCCACGCGTTTCAATGATCGTGGCCAGGCGCTGGATGCCATGGGCCTGGCCACCTCCGACCTCGCCTGCCCGCACTGCCGCCGCAAGCTGCCGCCGGGATTTCTCGACCTGCCCCATCACATCTTCTCCATCGTCGGCGCGCCTTCTTCAGGCAAATCGTACTACCTCAGCGTGCTGGTCAAAATTCTGCAGAGCGCCCTGTTCCAAAACTTTGGCATCACCTTCCGAGATGCTGATCCCTCCGAGAACGTCATCCTCACGCAGATGAAGACGCAGTTGTTTTCCTCTTCGTCACCGGAGGATGCCTTCCTCGCCAAGACCGATCTGGAAGGAGCGCTATATGAGACCCTGCCCCGCCAGGGACGCAAGGTGCGCCTGCCCAAGCCTTTCATCTTCAAGCTGTCCCATCCCGACACCCCGGACAACGGCTTCTCCGTCGTCTTTTATGACAATGCGGGCGAGCATTTCGAGCCGACCCGCAACAGTGCGGACTCGCCCGGTGCCCAGCATATCGCGGTGGCCTCCGGCATTTTCTTTCTCTTCGATCCTCTGCACAACACCGAGTTCCGCGCCATGATGAAGGGCGTCACGGATCCGCAGATCAAGACCCACCGCATCGATCAGCAGGATGTCATCCTCGCTGAAACGGAAGTCCGCATCAAAAGCCTGCTCGGGCTGGACTCCCGCCAGCGCGTCTCCACACCGTTCGCGGTGATGGTGGGCAAGTATGACACGTGGGCCTCTCTGCTGGGGGATGAGCCCCTGCTGCCGGTCATTGAGGATGGCGTGGTCAGACTCGACCACATCAAGGCAAACTCCAAGCGGGTGCGCAATCTCATGGTGCGCATCTGCCCCTCCATCGTGGCCAATGCAGAGGCCATCTCCTCCAATGTGTGCTACTTCGCCGTCAGTCCGCTGGGCTCATCCCCGGTGGAGTTTCTCGACCGGGAAGGCACGCCTCGCATCGGCCCGGATCCGAAGCAGCTCAATCCCCGGCATGTGGAGGCGCCCACGCTCTGGGTGCTGTCACAGGCGACGCCTGAAATGATCCCCTCCACCTCCGCAAACTGACCTCATGGCCTGGCAGCTCATCTACACCAGCGCCCCACGCCTGATCGAAGCAGGCCGCACCGGATTCGGCACCGTGGCCAGACATCGTGCCGTCAGTGGCATGCTCGCGTCCGCTGTGGAACGCTTCAGCCAGTTTGCCCGTCTGCCGGGTCACGATCCCCGGCGCGTCGTACACGCCCACCGCATCCTGACCGTGGGTTCGGGCACCTATCATGTGCTGAGTTGTCTGCAGGACGCCGGTTCGGACTACACGGGCCGCACCAATCACATCGCCCATCACCTCATCGCCGAACCTCGGGAGATTCGCGCCCTCTCCGCCGCAGGGCTGACACCGGCGGATGTGCTGCTCTCCATGGCATGGCGCACGTCATGGAACGAAGGCCCGCGCTACCTGGATCCATCCGAGGAGGTGAACCTGTCGTCCTTCACCCCTGCGGCGTCCCACGCCTGGGCCTCCGTCACCGGCAATCCCGCCACCGCCGGCATCCTCTGGTCCCGTGAGGCACAGAGGGGATGCTATCTCATCACACCTTCTGGCATCAATGTGCTGGAGCTTTTCCGCGAGTCGCTGCAGGTGGAGTCCGCACATGCCTGGCAGACCCGCTTCACCACCTGCCTGGAGCCCAATGACGATGTGACGGACTTCCGCTGGATCGCGCTCTCATCTTCCTCCCCCATGCGCGGACAGGTGGAGACCACCAACCGCCTCGTTCTTGATCTCACCCGCCCTGACACCCTGCCGGCACCGCCGCCACCTGAGGTTGCCCAGCCTTCATCTGAACCCGCGACCACGGCGGTGCCTGAGCCCGCGCACTCCGAGCAGGTGCCGGTCTATGAACCCATGCGTTCGTCAGATGCCGCGTCAGCCCCCGTCAGCCCCATGGGTGCCTGGTCGCCTGAGCCACGCCGCAAAGCTGCAAAATCAAACAAGAGCTTCATCGGCATCTCGCTCATCATTGCCGCCGTGATGACCGTTGTCGTGGTGGGGGCCTTGCTGCGGCAGAACAACCTGAAGGAGCAGGCGCGTGCGGACTATGAGCAAAAAATCGCCGCCACCTGGAAAAACCATCAGCTCGTCCTCAACGACACGCGCAAGCTGCTCGAAGAACAGCCCGACATTGAAGAAGGAACGGCTCTGCTGAAGTCACACGAAGACTTTTTCCGCAGCATGAAGCAGGTGCTGAAGCAGCCGGGCACTTCCATCGAACTTCCCCTTCCCGCACATACTGCGGACGATCTCGAAGATCTCAAAAAGCTGCTGGAGGAATGGGCGGAACTGCATGTGAAACCCTGGACGAAGCTGCAATCAGGCCAGACCACGGTGACGGCATTGGACATTTTGGAGGCCTATCGCAAATGGCAGGACTCACGCAACGCCACGTGGAAACAGCTCTCCCATTCTCTGAGCCTGAAAGAGATTCCGCCACCCGGCGAAGAACTGGTTCAATCCCTGAAGAACGCAGCCCGGGAAGTGCTACGTCAGTCGGAGCCTGCACGCGACACCCGCGCTCATTGGGAGGAAGTGTTTAAACTCCCCGGAGACCCGAAGAACAGCACCGTTCTCGAAGTGCAACAATGGCTGAAGCTTTGGGCAGCACTGGACGATGCAGGCCCCCAGTCCCAAGCCACAGCGCAAACTGCCGCCTCCAACCATTCACTGCCAGAATGGCTGCGCGAAAAGGCTGCAGGGGTGAAGCAGCTGCCTGACAAGAAAAACGAACCCAAGATGGCGGTCAAGCCTGACGAACCGCGCACTCAAGTGGTGCCAAAACCGGTGGTCATCATCGATGATGCAGATGCGATCTCCGCCACCAATCCAATCTTTCTTTGCCTGCTTCAGCCCAACGAAGATCCGGCAGGCAAAATCGCCGGACTGAAGGTCTCTGACGACATGCAGTTGTTTGTCGGCAGCGCTTGGGCATCGCATTCGCCTCCTGATGGAAAAACCGAGCCCAAAGAGGGCGAATTGAAGAAGTGGTTGGGAGCCAGTTCAGATGGCAGTGAGAAGCTCAAGTTCGGTCCCTCAATCGTGCAAAAACTGACTGACCTGATCGTATTCTCCAAGGACGGTGTGCTGACCGCCATCCCTGAAGAACTTCGCAAATCACCCGACGGCATCAGGATCGTAGCACGCAGCGAGGACGGATTACAGGTGCTGTTTGATCTGCGACTGATCCCAATCAGCAGCGCCTCTTCCCGCCCGATGCTGACACAGGCTATTGAAGCCACGGTGATCAATGCCGCCACCGTAACACTAACCCTGCCCGTAGGTTTCCTCAGCCGGTTGCACATCGTGGGGCAGCAGGAAGTGGGCTATGTCTTGAGGCATGACGGCCCCGCGAACCAGAAGAAGTTTTTCACACTGAAATCCACGGGAAATTCTGCATTCCAAGTCATCCCCCCCATCATTCAAACCGGCTCCATGCTAAATGTGAGAGAAATCGAGAAAGAGATCAAAGAACTCGAAGCTGGAATTGAAAAGGACGTTGCCGACCTGGCGGAGAATGAGAAGAGCACGGTGTCGCCTGCTCAAAAGGCAGAGAGGAAAGAGCGCTCTGAAAAAGGCAAAGCTGCCAAGGAACTCAAACTGCAAGAATTACAGACAAAGTTGCAAAACCTCAATGGGAATGCTCCCCCGCCTTTTGATCTCCTGCCGGGGAATTTCATCCTGGCGCTGGAACAGCCGAACAAGATCGAGCTTTGTAAACTCAAAGTGGTTCTGCCCTCTGGTCATTCCCAATCCAAGCCAATCAACCCGTGAAACCTCTCACTCAAGCCATCGAGGCCATCCGCGCCGCCCTCAAAGAGGAGGTGCCACCATCCGCCGTCGAAGATGCCGCCATCATCTACGCGCAGTTTTGCTCGGACGTGGAGCGTCGGCTGGACCTTGTGGCAGCCATGCTGCAAAAAGGCAGTGACTACCAGGCCCTGCAGGTGGCCGAGGAAGATCCTCCCCTGCTGGATCTCGCCGCAGCCGTGAGTTTCGGCGAAGAAAAGAACTGGCAGATCTATTGTGAAGCACGCGGGCTGAAGGTGGCCGCGCGCGTGGACCTCCGCATCATTCAGGATCTTGAGTCACTTTATTCCCGGGGCATCTCCGCCAATCATCCGCTTTACAAAGACTTTCGCGCGGCGGTGCTCTCACGCGATGACGCGAGGTCGCTGCGTATCGTCAAAACCATCCTCAAGCTCAACCCGCAGGACGACAACGCCCGCAAGGAACTCCAGCGGCTGGAGAACAAGGCCCTGCAGGAAAAAATCGATCTGCTGCGCGAGGCGCTGAAGACAGATGACGAAGAACACATCGCCACGCTCACGGAGGACATCAAGGCCGCCGCTCCACCATCCAAGCTGGAACGCCTGGATGTCTATGAGCAGGGGGAGAACATCCGTCAGGCGCTCCGCCGCAGGCAGGCCGAGGCCCGCGTGCCCGACATGCTAAGCACCATGCAGCGGCTCAAGGCCGAAGGCAGATGGCAGCAGGTGGGGCAGATGCTGAGCGTCGTCAACGCCATGTTCAAGGAGCACGGCTTCACGCCCGCCGATGCGGTGCAAAAAGCCACCCTGGCGGACCTGACGCAATTCCATCAAAAGGAAAGGGCTGCCGATGAAAAGCAGCGCAGCTTTGACCTCACGCTCAAGAGCTTTCTCTCCTTTGTGGGGGAGGTGGAAACCCGCCTGCTCACGGGGGCGGGCGTCACGTTTGAGGAGATTGCCAGCAAGGATGAAAGCTTCATCAAACGCTGGAAGGAGCTGGAAGGCTATCAGCTCCCGGTGGCCGCTGACTCGTTGCAGCGCCTGCGCACCGCAGGCCAGGAATTGCGCCACAAGCTGGAGCGCATGCAGCGAACCAAACGTGTGGGCAACATCGCGCTGGCCGCTGCCGCATTGGTGCTGCTCTGCGGCGTGTCCGCCATCAGCCTGCATGCCTGGAAGGCCTGGACGCTCACGCAGGAGCTCGCCTCGTATCAGGCCAAAGAAAACTACAGCGCCGCAGAAAATCTGATCAAGAAACTGCGCGGCGAAGAGGAACTGCTGCTGCGCTGGCCCTACCTGCAGGCCCGGATTGAAGAAGTCAGTGCATGGGCCGCCAAATCCCGTGTCACCGGCAAGCAGGCCGCCGAAGCGCTGCTGGCACTGGAAAATTCATTCCAGGGTGAGCAGAGCAAACTGACCGCCACGCAACTCGTCAGGCAGCTCAGCGATGCCGAGGCCTTGGTGAAACAACTGGGGGGCGATGTGGCTGCCGAGCCGAAAAACCGCCTCGCAGTATTGAAGACCAAGGCGGATCTTCACCTCGCGACGGTCCTGAAAAAATTTGTCGCCAGCACCTCCACCACCCTGGCCAAGCTGGAAAAGCGCAGCACCGCCGAGCTTTCGCACGAGAAGCTCGCAGCCAATGTCAGCACCAGTTGCACGGCCATCGACAAGGAGCTGCTGCCCCTCGAAGCCCTCCTCAAGCCCGAGGTGCCGGCGCTGGCCTTCCCGGCGGATCTGGAGACGCGGATTCGCGCCCTGCGCCAGCGGCTGACCACCTACCAGGATGATCTGCGCACCTTCGCCGCCATCCGCAAAGAAACCGCCGGCGCGGCTTCACTGGACGACTACCGCAAGGCCATCACCAAGTGGCAGACCGTCAAGTTTGCCGAGGCTGCGCCCTCCCTCAAAATGCTGGACACCCTGCCGACCGAAAAAGCCTTTCAGGCCGCCCTCTTCACCGGTGGAGACAAGGACCTGCTCCAGGCTGTTCTCGATGACAAGTCCAGGTACTACATGGCGCCCGACACACTGCTCGAAGCGGAGCTGAAAATGATCCTCTCCCTTCTGCACAACGAATATTTAAACAACATTTTCGAGAGCAGCGTGATCCATTATTCCAGCAAAAAAAGCGGCGGCACCATCTGGTCCATGGGCAAACCTGAAGCGACGATCATTGGTGGCTCCAGCCGCTGGAGCGCCAAATTCTACGAGCCCGACCCGACACAAACGTCGGTGATGTTTATCCAGCACAGCTTCACCCGCGCAGGAGAGGTGGGTGAATACCAGGGGGATGCCATTGCCACCACCCGCCTGAGTCAGACCAGCGAGTTCATGAACTCCTTGGATATCGGACGCATCAGTGACGAAAAAGGAGAGCACGTGCTCAAGCCGCTGCTGGAAGTCTGTGACAAGCTGGTGCTGGACACCCGTGGCAGCCCCATCGCCAAAGCCTACGTCCTGCTCAAGCTTGAAGACATGATGCACCTGAGGCCGCGTGAATGGGGATTGGTGCACTGCCCGTCCTTGCAGCAGGATCTGCGGGATTTGCATCGAACGCTCGGCACCACGCCACTGCGCAGCGAAGACTGGCTCGTGCCGGAAATGCAGGGAAAATGGCTCACGCCGCTCACCGCCTTTTTCAAACCTTTGAAATCACGCGCCTATCTGCGGGAGGCGCTCGCCCACCGGAACTACCTGCGCGCCGCCACCAGCGCCGGATTGAAGTTTGCCGGTTATGTGGAGACCGATCTGTCTCTTGTCCTCAACTCCCAGGGACGCAGCGCGGGTGAGCTTTGGATGATCAGCAGGGAGAACGGCAAGCCGCTCCTCGTGCCCAACCCTGCTGCTGGAAAAGCCGCGTCAGATGCGCCCAAAGCGATCGTGGCCTCCGCCTCCGTTCCTCTCAGCCCGGTGTTCTTCGTGACCGCCGACCGGCGCGCACTGCTGCAGCAGTATCAAGAAGCTCTTTCCTCCACCGGAGTCGATCTCAAGCCGCTCCCTGCTGAATCCCTCTTCCTAACCAACCCCTGATATGAGCAACACAACCTATTCTCTGGAATGGCGCGGCACTGTGAAGTCCGGCCTCACCTATGAAGACATTGAGGCCGGACTCGTCTCGGGTGATTTGCACACCTTGTACAAGATCCAGGTGAACGGCAGACGGCTCGTGCTGCGGGACTTCGTGGAGCAGCGGCGCCCCCTGCTTGCTCCGCCCCCTGTGAGGAATCTCCCGCCGCCTCCAGTGCCGCAGCTCGCCGGCGATCCCCTGCCACGGCCGGATTTGCACTCAGCCGCACCTCCACCGCCGCCCATGGGCAAGGCCGTCCCTTCATCTCTGCAGCTGCCCGCAGGTCACAAGGCGGCAAAGCCCGTCTGGTTCTGGCCAGCCATCATCCTCTCTTCCACCACCTGCCTGCTGCTCGGCGTCGTGTTCGTGTATTTCATCGCCAGCAGTTTTTCCGGCAACCGCAGTTCCAAGACCACAACGAACACCTCCTCAACAAGCACCAGTGCTGGCAGCGAGGGCAAGGGAGAGGCCAAAGCGAGGGTCTTGAAAATCCTCCCCTACTCCCGCGCCGGGAAAGAGTTCTTCCCCAGTGCGCTCGTCTCCACCTATGACGTGCAATGGAACAACCAAGAGCTGAACAGTTTCGACCCGGCCATCTTCGGCAATGAGGGCAGCTGGCTGGGCCTGGTACTGGAAGGGGTGAAAAAGGACGCCCATGTCAGCGTGGCGATCACCGTGGACGGCTTCACAAAACCCTCCAAATGGGAGGGGGAGATCACATCGGTAAGCGAGGACGGCGCGGCCATGATCATGCCCAAGCTCATCTGGGATTACGCGGCACTGCAGAAGGTCCGCCAGCAGCGGCCCGTCAATGTCAGCTTCACCGCCTCAGTCGATGGCAAGCCGCTGCCGGAAGTGACAGAAACCTACACGATGAGATCTATCAACGACTGTCCCCTGGTGCTGCTGAATGCGGATGGCAAAGGAGAAACAAACCTCTCCTTCCTCTTCGCCGCCTACGTCAATGAGGGCCACCCGCAGATTCAGAAAATCCTCAAAGAGGCGCAAGACACCGGCTTGGTGAAGAGTTTCAACGGTTATCAGGGCGATTCCGAGAAGCCAGAAGAGATCAGGATGCAGGTTAAGAGGCAGGTGTTTGCGATCTGGAACGCCCTCCAGCGCCGTGGTATCAAATACAGCAACGTTACCAACACGCCGCCCGGAGACCGCATGTTCTGCCAAAGCGTGCGTTTCTTGGATGAGTCCATTGATAACCGCTCGGCCAACTGTGTGGACGGCACGGTTCTCATGGCCTCTGTGCTGCAAAAGATCGGCATTCAGTCCTACCTCGTGCTAGTCCCCGGCCACTGCTTTCTCGCCTTCAATGAGATAGAGGACAGCGCGGCCCTTCCCACCGGCCTGGAGACCACGATGCTGGGCCGCGACAACATCACCAATGTAGAGAAGCTGGAGTTTCTCTCCGATGCGGAACAGTCCAAAGAAATCCAGGCCTCCGTCAGCACCTTCGTGGAGGCTATGAACGAGGGCAGTGGCAGGATTCAGGGCTGCGTCCTCAATTTGCAGGGGGGGGGCAGTTCAAAATACCGGCTCATCTCCATCAAAGAGGCCCGCAACCTCGGCATCAAACCGATCGCGTCGGAGCAATGAACTCTCCAGCCACGTCCTACCACAAATTCACAGATCCATGAGCCCCCCCCAGGTTCCGCCCTCCAGCCCGGCCCCCATCTCCGGCAATCCCTTCCAAGACCCGAAAAAAGTCCTCGACTGGTCACGCTCAGACATTGAGCGCAGGCTCGGTTTTCGCGGCGGGCGCTTCACCAGTCCGGGCAATACTTTGTCTTTGATCATCGCCCTGCTGCTGACCGCCGC
Organism: Prosthecobacter sp. Pr1; assembly: GCF_057652315.1. Taxonomy (NCBI): domain Bacteria; kingdom Pseudomonadati; phylum Verrucomicrobiota; class Verrucomicrobiia; order Verrucomicrobiales; family Verrucomicrobiaceae; genus Prosthecobacter; species Prosthecobacter sp. Pr1. The sequence goes on from NZ_JBYFBS010000004.1 coordinate 361,665, forward strand.
CTTTTACACCGCCATCATTCTGGTGCAGCAGAAATGGCCGCAGACGCGGTGGTTCGCGGCCATGTTTCTGGAGCGCGGCCCCTGCCCCTACCCCACCATGCTGCTCTTCTTCTGGGCGCTGGCTTTGCTGCTGCTCAAATGGCGCAAGCTGGTCTTCCAGCGCAGGGTCTTCGGTCTACCCCTCATGCCGCAGGAGCCTGAATTTGTGCTGACCTCCGCCACCGCCCGCGAGGTGCGCGAGCGCATGAGCACGCTGGTGGACAACCCGCACAACTTCGTCCTCTTCAACCGCATCGATCTCGCACTCGCCAATCTCCACAATATCGGCCACACCGCCGATGTGGCTGCCATCCTCAAGGTGCAGGCGGAAAACGACGAAGCCCAGATCGCCTCCAGCTATGGGATCATTCAGGGCTTCATGTGGGGCATTCCGGTCCTTGGTTTCATCGGCACCGTCCTCGGCCTGAGCCAGGCCATCGGTGCCTTCACGGACACCCTTCAGGCAGGCGGTGATCTCACGGCCATTCGCGCCTCTTTGAAGACGGTTACCGGCGGACTCGCCACCGCCTTTGAAACGACCCTCGTCGCGCTAGTCTGCGCATTCATCCTTCAGCTCATCGTCAGTTTCATGCAGTCCCTGGAATCTCAATTCCTGGACAACTGCAATGACGTCTGCAGCAGGCAGGTCGCTGGAAAACTCCGTTTGCAGGAAACCTGATCAACCACCCGCATGAGAGGCCGGTTCCAAAAATCCCATGGCAGCACCGTGAGCTTCTTCGCGTTCCAGGACGTGATCACGGGCACCACCGGCTTTCTTGTCATCATCACCATTTTTCTCGCGCTCAATCTCGACGAGGTCATCGGTGTCAGCAGCAACACAGATCCCCATGCGGCTCTGGCTGTCACCCTCAAAGACACGCTCGCTGAAATCATGAAGCTCAAGCAGAAGGGCGTCATGGCCGAACTGAGCCCGAACGAAACGGAGGAAACCATCAGACGCATGATCGAGGAATTGAAGCGCTCCATTGAGCGGCTCACTCCCTCCACGCAGCCGGATGCCACCCAGAAGACCACCGAGGAGTCCCCCCTTCAAAGGGAGGTGCGCATTGAAAAGCAGAAGCTGCTGACCCTCATCGAATCACTCAAAAAACTCCTTCCTGAAACCACGGAGAAGGCTGCGAAGGCGGAGTCTGAGCTGGCCGCGCTGGAGAGCGAGGTCAAAAAAATCCAGAGCCTTCTGCAGATGAGCTATGACCAGCAGAACGTCCTGCGCCTGATTCCGGAAAAGAGCACCACCAACAAAGATCCCGTACTCGTCGTGGTCGATAAGACCGGCTTTCGCATCCAGCTTTTTGACGGCTCAAAATCGAAGTCCGCCAGCTCGCTGGAGGAGCTGATGCAGACTTTGACCGCCTTCCCATCAGCACAGCATTACATCGTGCTTTACTTCAAACCCTCGGGCGCGCTGCAGTTCGACGAAGTCACCCGGCGGACTCGGGGCGCAGGTTATGAAATCGGCTATGATCTCATCCCCGAACATATCCAGCTGGAGCCTGCTGTGACAACCAAGTAACCGGCCATGAGAAAACTGCGCCCCAAATCCGAAGAGAGCCTCGACCTGCTGCTCGACACCCTGTGCAATGTCTTTGGCGGCATCATCCTCATCTCCTGCCTGCTGGCGCTTCTGACCAATCAAAAGACTCCCATTCCGGGCGACCCCAGCGGCAACTCAGGCACCGAGGGCCGGCTGCTGGCAGAGCGGATCGAAGCCGCCAAAAACGAACTCGCGGGACTCCTAAAGATCAGCGAAAAAAAGAAGACCAAGGGGCAGGACGAGTTGCAGACCCTGATCAGCGAGCGCAACGAACTTCAGGCCACCCTGGACCGGCTGAGAAAACTACAGCCGACGAATTCCGACACCACTGTCTCCAAAGATCCGGTGGGAGACCTCACGGTGCTCCGCTCCGAGGTCAAGGCCCTCGACCAGCGCCTCGCGGATGCCAAGGCCAGAAAGGATGCGGCGGACAAAAAGGCGCGCGACCTCGCCGCCCAAATCCAAAGCCTTCGCAGCAAGATCACCGCCGAAGATGAAAAACGCATCGAGCATGTGCGCTTCCCCAAAGAGCGGCAGATCACCAAATCGGCCACGAACATCATCTTGAAGTACGGTGCGGTGTATCCGCTGCAGGACTCCTCGGGCGCCAATTATTCCGGCATCACACGTGTCATGAAGGGCCCGGAAGACTACGAAGCCATCCCCAAGAAATCCGAAGGCATCCCCATGACGGACCTTGCAACGTTGCGCAGACTCCTGGCCAGCTACAAGCGGGGAGGTGTTTACGTCAGCCTGTGCGTCTATCCCGATTCATTTGAAACCTTCCGCGCCATCAAAGTGCTGGTCCTTGAGGCAGGCCTTGAATACGGCTTCGACGTGTATCCCGAGCACTACATCATCACCTTCAGTCCCAAAGGCACCTCCCCCGCTCCGCTTTGATGGAGGAGGTTCGGGCGGCGGAGAAGACATCCCGCGCCACCTCAGCCAGCAAGTCGTCTCACTTCACCGGCCGCAGGTCAAAGCACACCAGCTTGTCTTTCTGCCGCACGATCAGCCTGCCATTCGCGATGGCGGGTGAAGAGCAGCCCATGGCATCCGTCTTGGCACGGCCCAGTTGTTCGTAGGCGGCATTGGTGGCCTTCACCATGCGCACATGCGTGCCGTTGTTTTCATAAACCAGCAGCTTGCCGTCAGCGAGCAGCGGGGAGGTGATGGTGCTGTTGATCTCATTCACCACCCACTTCTCCGCACCCGTTTCAAGGTCGATGCACTGATGCTTTTCACCGCAGCAGAGGTAGACGCTGCCTTCGTAAATGATCGGACTGCCCGCGTAGCGACGCGTCACCCAGAAGTGAGACCACGCAGTCTTCGGCGTGCCATCCGCCTGCATTTTGTACGCTCGCAGGCCCACGCCTTCCGTGCCGCTGTAAAGCACCAGCCAGTCGCCGCTGCTCACCGGGGTGCTCTGGCTACCGCCTTCGGCCTTCCATTTCACGCTTCCTGTTTCCGGATCGAGACCGTAGAGCGCGTTGTTGCCATTGATGACGAGCACGGGCTTGCCGCTGCTCGGCGCCCACCACGTGGGGCTGGCGATCAATCCCTTCGCCTCTTTCTGCTCCCACAGCAGCTTTCCATCCGCTTTCGAAAAGGCGCAAGTCGCACCCGTGGCCATGTAAACGCGATCCCCCATCACGAGCGGTGATGCCGCTGGCCCTTTGACGGAAAGCGGTGCCGACCACACAAGCTTGCCGTCGGCCTCGTTCACACAGAGCAGTTCCGAGCTGCACGCTGCATAGACCTTGCCATCCACCACCGCACAGGTGCTGGAGGACTGGCGGCCGCTGGGCTTGCCCGGCTGCGTGTATTTCCAAATCTGTTTCCCGGTGGCCAGATCCAGGCAGAGGATCACATCCTGCGCGGTCTTCACCGTGTTCGGCACCAGCGCGATCATCTTTTCCTTCACGTCCGCAGGGAAGCCTTCGTCATCCAGCCACTTGCTAAACACCGCCGCACTGGCAAACGGCTTGCCCTGGCGGCTGTTCATCTTGTCCAGCCACTCCAGAGCGATAGCATTTTTTCCCGCCTTGAACCGGCTGGCCACCCAGGTGCCGATGTTGATCTCCTCTTTCTCGTTCAGGTTGTCCTTGCGCCACTGCATCACCCATTCATCAAACTTCGCGCCGCGCAGCGCAGGCAGGTTGAGGCGGGTTTCCTCCAGCTTCTTCGCGAGTTCCGGTGAAGTGCCGCGATAGTTCAGCGACTGCATCACCTCCGTGTCGATCTCACGCGTTTCAGAGGGCACACGCTCATGCCACACCACGCTGAGAAACACCTTCTCCCCGCTGACCACCGGGCTGCCGTGGCCACCATACTCATTGCTGGGGATGAAATCGCTCTCCCAGACCTTTTTCAGCCCCTCCGTGGGAAAAGCATCCGCAATCGGACTCGTGTCCTGCGAAACTCCGTTGCGGTCCGGCCCGCGCCATTGATTCCAGTCACCTGCCCATGCAAAGGAGGCGAAGAGCAGGAAGTGCGCAGCAGCAAAAGCGTTTTTCATGAGCAGCCGTAAACGGCTTCGCGACGCCTTAAGTTTCACCAGTCATCACAGCTTGATGCATTGTGATGAATGGTACGCAGGGAGGGGATCGAACCCTCGACCAATTGGTTAAAAGCCAACTGCTCTACCGCTGAGCTACCTGCGCATTCCCGAATCGGGGGCGGGTATGTATTCATAAGACAGCTCAGTGCAAGCCTGAATATGCCCCGGCGCGGACTTTCTTCACCAGCACGTCGAGTCCGCTTTCAGGTCGCTTCACGTGAAAAGCATGAATTCCGCGGCTCTGCGCCCCGCCCAGATCACACTTTTTGTCATCGCCGATGTGCAACGCTTCCTGGGGATGGCAGCCTGCGGCGGCCAGCGCGGCCTCAAACATCCGCGCATGCGGCTTGGCGGCACCGACCTCGCTGGAGATGATGACCTGCTCAAAAAAGCGCAGCAGCTCATGCCCGGCCAGAATGCTGCGCAGCCGGCGGTCGAAATTCGACAGCACCAGCAGCCGGTGATCACGCGAGAGATCCTCCAGCGCCGGCACCACGTCCTCAAACACGCTCCAGGCCTGCGGCAGAGCGTAGTGCAGGTAAAGCTCATCAAACAGGCCATCCAGCACGTTTTCCGCCAGCGGTGCCCCCAGTACCCGGCCAAACACATTTTTCACCAAGGCATGCCACCAGCCACGGTCATCATCTGCGGGCGGCTGCCCCACTGCATGCAGCGGTGGTGCGGTATCCTTCCAGGCCAAGCGGAAGGACTGCATGATGGCCTCCGGCTCCGCCACGATGCCATGCCGCAACGCATGCTGCGCATACGTCAGCCCTACCGGCTCGGCAGGCCGGATCAGCGTGCCTGCCGCATCAAAAAACAAGGTTTGCAGCGGCATGAGGCTGAAAAACAAAAACGGGAGCGACCTTGCAGTCGCTCCCGTGGAGAAATCAGATGAAATTACTTGGAAGCAGTGACCGGATTCTTCGGATTCTTGCCGTAGGTCTGCTCCTGCTCAGGCTCCATGGGGAGCTGCGGCAGGCGGCAATGGTGGCCAGAACCGGGGAGGAGGTAGCCACCGTTGAGATCGTTCAGGCTGCCCACCATGTAGGACTTGGGCTCAGGGGGAGTGATGACGTCCACAGCACCAAAGAGGCCACGGCTGACGGTTTCACCGTAGGTGTAGAGAGCGCTCTGGTACACTTTCTTGGTGGAAACAAAGCCACGTTGCATCACGCCGGTGACAACCCCGGGCCAGCGGCGGATCGCGCGGGCACCAAAGCTGGCTCCGTCATCGACGGTGTCCATGCCGTAGTCGGCGTAGCGGTTGGTTTCACGGAAAGCGATGTCGTCAGTGCGATACACGGCATCCACGCCGATGTTGGTATAGTCACGGGCCTGGCGATCGCTCACCTTGCCGACGAAATTGCTGCCGTCATCGACGATGTCCATCGTGCTGGTTTCAACCTGACCGACGCCCTGGCTTGCATAGCCGAGGCCTCTGTTCACGAGGCCCGCATCACGGCAAGGCAGCACTGAAGAAGGACGCGGGTTGTTCACGACGTTCCTCGTAGCAGTGCAGGAAGCGAGTGTGGAGAGTAGAACAAGGGGCAGGAGCAATTTCATAGATTAATGCGTGATTCTGTCGGAAAGGACCATGGATTGTCAAAGCTAAAATCCGCCAATCTCCGACAAATGCACGCGGGAATGTCGCAGAATGTGAAAGACCCCTGCCAGCAGGGCGTTATCGCGCCATCCCCCTCTGTATGTTCATGAAGCTGAATCCTCTCTGTGCCGTTATTGCATCGCTCGCCACGTCGGCCCTGGTGGCCCATGCCGCCCCCGATCTGAAGGCCACTGCCGCCAAGATTGACGAACTCGTCAATGCCAAGCTCGCCAAGGAGAAAATCCAGCCCAACAAGCCCGCCAGCGATGAAATCTTCGTCCGCCGCGTCTATCTTGATGTCGCAGGCCGCATCCCCACGCTGCAGGAGACCAATGAGTTCCTCAAAAGCAGCGACGCCGACAAACGGGAGAAGTTGATCGACAAACTCCTCGCCAGTGACGGCTACGTGCAGAACTTCTACAACTACTGGGCCGACATCCTGCGCATGAAAAGCCAGATGGTCGGCGGCGGCCAGAGCCTGCCCGCCTTCTACGGCTACTCCAAATGGCTCAAGGACAGCCTGCGCGCCAACAAGCCCTACGATGAAATGGTGCGTGAAGTCGTCACAGCCAGCGGCAAGAGCTACGAAGACGGTGCCATCGGTTTCTACATCCGCGATTACAACATGCCGTTGGATAACATGGCGGTGACCACCCAGATATTTCTGGGCACCAGCATGGTCTGCGCCCAGTGCCACAACCATCCGTTCGATAAATGGACGCAGATGGACTACTACCAGATGGCATCCCACACCCATGGCATGACTGCCAGCAACGGCATCACCAATCCGTTGCTCGCCCAAGCCATCTACGGCGGCGGCGGCGCGGCCAAGAACAAGGCCAACCGATACGGTGGCGCCGTTACCAAATTTGATCTTCCTCCAGGCATCGAGCGCAAGGACGTCGGCCGTGCCATGACCGAAATCCTCCGCCCGCTGCGTTACAACACCGTGCTGGATCAGACGGACAAAAAGCCCCTCCTGCTGCCGCACGACTACCAGTACCCCGACGCCAAACCCAAGCAGAAGATCGAGCCCGTCATCCCCGCCGCCTTCAGCAAGGACGGCAAGATCGTGAAGGAGGGAGTGAAGCCCGTCGCCTCCTACGCCTCATGGATGACAAGCAAGGACAACCCGCGCTTCACCACCGTCATCACCAACCGCCTGTGGAAAAAGCTCATGGGTCAGGGCATCATCGAACCCGTTGACGAGATCACGGACAGCACCGTGCCGAGCAATCCGCAGCTCATGACCTTCCTCGAAGAAACGATGAAGGCAGCCAATTACGACATGCAGGCCGTTCTGCGCGCCATCCTGAACTCGCAGGCCTACCAGCGCGAAGCCTACACCAAGGACGTCGAACTCGGTGAGGTGTACCATTTCCCCGGCCCCCTCCTCCGCCGCATGAGCGCCGAGCAGATCTGGGACAGCATGGTCGCCCTTTACAAGCCCGCTGCGGACAATCCCAGCATCGCCACCAAGGTCGATGGCGAGATCGCGCTGCGCCGCATCGAGTGGTTGGATCGCGCACTGAACAGCCTCACTCCCCAGCAGCTCCAGGCCTGTACCATCGCAGTCGCTCAAAAGCAGAAGGAGCTGGCCGCCGAAGTGCGCGCCGCCCAGGAAACCATGGATGCCGCCGCCAAGGCCAAGGACGAAGCCGCCATCCGCGCCGCCCGCAAGGCCATCCAGAGCCAGCGCAAACGCATCGACGAAGCCGTGGACGCCGTGGTCTATGACGTCGGGTTCAAGCGCTTTGCCGAACTCGCCCGCGAAGGCAAGCTGGATGAATTTTCCAAGGACGAAGATTTTGCCAAGGAAGTGGCCGCAGCCATCAAGCTCAAAAAAGACGGTGAAGACCTCGGCATGGATGAGGCCCTGGACATTCTGGCCAGGCAGCGCCGCGCCAAGCTGAACCAGCAGGCCAAAGCCCGCCTCGAGGCAGACGCCGGACGCTTTGCCGTAGACGAAAAAAATGAAAAGACCTCCCTCGTCGCTTGGGAAAACTTCCGCGACACCTACATGCTGCGCGCCGCCGATCTGCGCAGCCCTGCACCCAACGGCCACTTCCTGCGCGAGTTCGGCCAGAGCGACCGCGAACTCGTCGAAAACGCCAACGACGATGCCAGCGTGAGCCAGGCGCTCATGCTGCTGAACGGCAAGATCTTCAGCCAGCTCATGAACCGCTACACCGTCATCGCCCGTGCGATGGACAAGGCCAGAAAAGAAGGCTCCGAAGCCGTCATCGACACCGTCTATCTCAGCCTCCTCAGCCGCAAGGCCACCCCCGAGGAAAAGGAACTGCTCAAGCCCATCGCCGACAACGCCGACACCACCGACCGCGGCGACGTCCTCTGGACCGTCCTGAACACCCGCCAGTTCTTCTTCATTCAGTAAAAAGTACGACAGACACTCCTGTCTGTCGATCAGCGCAACCGCCATCCCCTTGGCGTGCCCAAGTTCCAAACCGACCGAGGAAAGCGCCAGCCCGCTGGAGCGGCATGGAAGGTCGGCTTGCATGCGATTGGTCTTGGCAGAACGCTGGGCCGACAGACAAGAGAGCCGAGGCTTCGCGAACCGGAGCGAAGCGGAGATAGACGAAGTCAAACAGGCGAAGCCAATCTGTCGTACTTCCAGCAGCCCCCACCCTACGCCATCACGCCCTTCACCACCTCGCCAGCAATGTCCGTGAGCCGGAAATCACGTCCGGCGTAGCGGTAGGTCAGTTTCAAATGGTCCAGCCCCAGCAGATGCAGGATCGTGGCATGCAGGTCGTGAATGTGCACTTTGTCCACAGCGGCGTAGTAGCCGTAGTCGTCCGTCGCGCCGTAGGCCGTGCCGGGTTTGCAGCCGCCACCAGCCAGCCATACGGTGAAGCCGTGCGGATTGTGGTCTCGGCCATCGCTGCCCTGCGCCACCGGGGTGCGGCCAAACTCGCCGCCCCAGACCACCAGCGTGTCGTCCAGCAGGCCGCGTGATTTGAGATCTGCCAGCAGTCCCGCGATGGGCTTGTCGACTTCGGCCGCGTTCTTGGTGTGGCCTTTGAGAAGATCGCTGTGCTGATCCCACTGCACAAAGCTGTCGCTGTGCGTCACCTGCACAAAACGCACGCCGCTTTCGGCAAAACGCCGCGCCATGAGGCACTGGCGGCCAAAGTTTGCCGTCACCGGATCGTCGAGGCCATACATCTTGCGCGTGGCCTCCGTCTCACCGGAGATGTCCTGCAGCTCCGGCAGCGTCGATTGCATGCGGTAGGCCAGCTCAAAGGAATTGATGCGCGCCTCCAGCGCCGCATTCGCCCCTGCCGTGGCCAGATGCGACTGATTCATCTGCGACACCAGATCCAGCTGCGCGCGCTGCATTTCGGGTGTGAGCATCTTGTTGTGAATGTGCTTCACCACCGCCTGCTCCGCCGGGATGCTGGCATTGCCCAGCGGCGTTCCCTGGCAGTAGGCCGGCAGGAAGGCGGAGCTCCAGTTGCTCACACCGCCATGCGCCAGCGTCGGGCAGATCGTCACAAAGGACGGCAGGTCCGAATTCTCCGTCCCCAGGCCGTAGCTGACCCATGAGCCAAGGCTCGGCCGCACAAAGGTATCGCTGCCCGTGTGCAGCTTCAGCAAAGCCCCGCCGTGCGCCGGATTCGTGCCGTGCATGGAGCGGATGATGCACAGGTCATCCACATGCTTCGCCACATGCGGAAAGAGATCGCTCACCGGCAGGCCGCTCTGGCCGTACTGGCGGAATTTCCACGGCGACTTCAGCAAATTGCCCGTCTCGGCGAATTTCACGCGCGGCAGCGCAAAGGGCGGCGGCTTGCCGTGATCGCGGTCCAGCATCGGCTTCGGATCAAACGTGTCCACCTGCGAGGGACCGCCCTTCATCAGCAGAAAAATCACCCGCTTGGCCTTAGCCGGAAAATGCGGCTGCTTCGGTGCCAGCGGATCAATCACCGCCGCCTTGGCAGATTCCAGCCCCAGCACGCCCTGTAGAGCCAGATAACCAAATCCCGCGCAGGAGTTGCGCAGCATATCGCGACGGCTGAAAGGCATCATGGGGGGCATGGTTTTCACATAGCAACATACGGGCCTTGTTGGCCGACTCTTGCTGCCCAAGTACGCTGGATCGGCTTCGCCCGTGCCATTCCGGCTTCTACCGATCTGCCACCATCAATGACGAGCGGAAAGATTGGGCAGTGTCACCCCAAAGGATGCCCCCTTCCCCACCTCGGATTCAAACGTGATTTCGCCACCCAGAAGATGCGCCAGATGCCGTGTGGTGAGCAGCCCCAGCCTCAGCCCGGGAAAATGGGAAGCAGGAGCGTGATGCATCACACAAAACATCTGTCGTGCCTCCACCACGCTGATTCCATTTCCGTTGTCCGTGACCTTCAGCAGAATTCCCTCCGCCCCATCTCCTGAAACTTCGACTTGGACATCCCCCGTATGAGCTGCGCGAATGGCATTGCTCACCAGATTGTCGGCAATGGCATTGAGCTTCTTCAGGTCTGTTGTGATCGTCGCCGGCCCGCTGGTCCTCTGGCACGTCAGCCGAGTTTGCGTTGTCCTCGCCAAGGCGCGATGCCTCTGTTCCAGCGCTTCCAGAAAGGAATCCAAATCCACGCGATCACTCTGGGCCGGAGATTCGCCCGCCAGCAGGGGTGCATAGCTTTGCAGCCGGTCGAGAAGCCTCTGCAAGTGAGTGCCGTTCATTGCCAGCCTGTCCATGACCTCATTCACTCCAGGGTCTCTGGGCCCCTCCACCAGAGATGTTGCATTGAGCAAGACAGACTGCAGGGAGTTGCGCAGTTCATGGGTCACCCCCTGCAAAAGCAGCACCCGTGAATGAGCGGCCGCCCTGGAGATTTCTGATGCCGCCATCAGTCTCTCGTTCGCGTCTTTGAGCTGGCTGGCGTGCAAGGCAATCTCCGCCTCCTGCGCCGCCACAAAGTGCAGGCAGTAATTCGCGACCTTGACGTCAAAAAAAAGCCGCGCCTCTCGACAGGCTTCGTCCAGAGATGCGTCTGCAACGCATCCTTTCAACCGTAAAAGCTCCAGCACCACCACCTCGGTGATGCCGCCCAGCGCCTTGATGACAACATCAAGCCGATGCCCCGTCCGGCACTCCATCCCTGCCGCACGGATTGGCGGCATTTGTGCCTCCCCGGTCATCACGTGAGGAAGCACCAACATCAATTCGTCCAGCAGCAGCGGCAGATTCGTTTGAATCGAATCCAAGATGGATTGATGCCCCTGCCCCCTTGCTTCAAAAGCCACGGCGCATTCGGCCATGATCCGGGCGCTGTTTTCTTTCAGGCACTGCCCCAACACTCCGACATCTGAAGGTTGGTTTGGGTGGGGCGTGATCATTTGGCATGACTCTTCGCATCTGCTGGCATCATCAGATGCGTCTAAATGCGCCCGTGATTAGCGGAGGCCTCCACGATCGCTCTGAAGTCGTCCCGGGAAGGCAGCAACCGGGTTTTTATGATCATTGAATGCATGGTCGAAATCTACGCTTCAAAGCACACCAGTGCGCCAAAATTTCCCTCTGAAATATGCGCGCGACTTTGGGGGTGCACGCGATTTCACGGGGAATCCACTTAAAAGCCATGTCATCTCACATCACCGTCGAACGCGTTGAGACAAAGCAGACCCTCATTGAAGTTGCCGCCAAGACCGCGGAAGAGGCCTTCAACGAGGTGAAAGCCGGTCAAGGTCACGAATTGGGGACAGTCAAAAACTCCGAGCTCCTGATCCGTGACAAAGACCTGCCAAAGCGGTCGCGCAAATAAGCTGCCGGAGAAGCCAGGCGACAAAAATAAAGACATCACCTCATCAAAGCAGGACGATTCTTTAGTTAAGCATCAGGCTAGTACGATGGACACTCCTGTCGGTCGACCAGCGCTCACGCAGCGCCGTATCATACCGCGCCGGTGGAAGCCCTTCTGAGCCGGTTCCATCGCTGCGCAAAAGCACAAAGTTTGCAGCTGGCAAACCGGCGATCATGACTATTGAAGGCCGGTTTGGAGTGAAGCGTGAGCGAGACAGCCTGCACCGCCGCTGATCGACAGGCAGGAATGCCTGTCGTACTTTACGCCCGCCCCGTCGCCGGCGTCCCGCGCTTGGCATCATCGTGGAAGAACCTCTCCATGCGCTCGCGCAGGTCGGCGTAGAAGTTGCGTGACATTTCCTCGATCGCATCGGCCGTGTGGCTGACACCGCTCTTGGCGGCCAGTTCCCGCGCAATGCGACTCCGCTCTTCAAAGTCACGCTCCAGGTCCATGAGGTACACCAGGAACTCCTTCGCGGAACGCGCGCCGTCCACGCTGGTGACCAAAGAACGCTCCAGTGTCTTGTTGCGTGTGAGGTTCAGCATTTTGCTCCCCGCCAGTTCCTTCATCTGCAGACTGAAGCCTTCCATGAAGGCCTTGCGCTCGCCCTCAAAACCCATCTCCTCGCGGTCCAGCAGCGTGTCATACGGGCCGGGTTTGGAAAAGAATTTCATGATCAGCGGAATCGTGTCCACCAGCATGAAGAGCAGCGTCAGCACCAGGTAGGCGACGAGTGCAAACGTGCCGCCCTGCGCCCCCTGCTCAAACAGCTCATGCAGCGCCAGCGTCTGCGTGAGGATGTCACGGCGCGGCTCCGCGCGGATGCCGGTGATCCGTGTGTCCTCGTCCTTGATGAGCTGGGTGATCTCCGTGTGCAGATTCTTCTGCTGCAGCAGCAGCGCGTCGATCTGCGTTTTGAGCGTCTCGCGGATGGCGTTCTGCTGGCCCACAAACTGGTCCGCCTGCTCCGTCTGCACCTTCTGCTTCAGCGCGGCCACGCGATCCCGCTCCGCTTTGTTGAGCGCTGCTTCTTCAGCGGCCTTGGCATCCAGCGCGGTGTTCACGCCATCCTCAGCTGCTTTGATCTCGGCCACCACCGCCACGCGGGTCTTCGTCATCGTGTCCAGCACGCCACTCAGACGCGCGGACTCCGCACGCCGCCACGTGAGCTGGTCTTCCTGAATGCTCTTCGCACGCGGCCCCAGGCCGATGATGCCGCTGCGCTGGCCATTGACCTCGCGCTCAAATTCTGTCTGCCAGTGGTTCAGCTCCTCGGCGATCTTTTGGTACTCCTTGCTCAGCGTGGCCATCTCCGTGTCCAGCTTCGTCAGGCGTTCTTTGCCCGGAGCCACCGCCTCGGCGATCTTCGCCTCGCGCTCCGCCTTGGCCGCCTTCTCATCTTCCGTCAGCGGCTTCTCGATCGGCTTGCCGCTCTCATCCAGAAACTTCGCCTGGAAGGTCGCGTTCCAGTTCTCACGTTGTTTGGCGATCTCCTCTTCCAGCGGCACCAGTCGCGCCTCCACGGCGACCTTCTGCTGCTTGGAAACTTCACGCGCCGCTTCGATCTCGCTCTGCCGGTGTTTTTCGATGACCGAGGAAATCGTGTCCTTGAACAGCAGCAGCGTCAGCGGATGCGAAATCGTCACGCCCATCAGCGCGGCCACCACCAGGCGCAGTGAGAACTGCGAGATCTTGCGGAAGAAGCCCTGGTAGGCGCGATACGTGGCCAGCAGCGCACGGTCCACCGTCAGGATGATAAACGACCACACCAGCGACACCGGCGCGATGATGTACCAGTTGTCCGTCAGCGTGCTCAGCGCATACGCGCAGGCGATGATGGCAAACGTGGAGGGCACCAGCACCGTGGCGCCAAAGGCCACGTACTTGCGCCGCTCCCACGCCGGACAGGCATCGAGGTTGTCGGAGGAGGCTGCAGAGAGCCAGAAAAAGACGCGTTCGATGCGTTGCAGGAGGTTCATGGGCGTGTGGGGCTGCCGGATTCGGAGTGTGCGGGCGGGCGCGAGATTGTCAATCTGCGGGACTGGATTAATAAGGCCCACCCTATGACGCCAGTGTTCGACGAAGCATTCATCTGTGATTCCGTGCCTGCGGAAATCATGGATCATGCCTGGGCGTTAGGCTGGCGGCATTTTGGCAGGCATTTCTTCCGCTACAGCACCCAGCGTGCCCAGGACGGCGGCCTGCAGACCATCACCCCGCTGCGCATCGATCTCGACTGCTGCACCTTCTCCAAAAGCCAGCGTCGCGTGCTGAACAAGAACGCCGACCTGCGCACCGAGATCTCCCCCGCCGCCATTGATGCCGAACTGCGCGCCCTCTTCCAGCGCCACAAGCAGCGCTTCACTCACAACATCCCCGACACCCTCGAAACCTTCCTCGGCCCCGATCCCACCCAGGGCCCCTGCGAGTGCCGCATGATCCGCGTCTTCGACGGCCCCAGACTCATCGCCGCCAGCTACCTCGATGTCGGCCAGCACGCCGCCTCCAGCGTCTACGGCCTCTTTGAGCCGGAGCACTCAAGGCGCAGCCTCGGCATCTTCACCCTCCTGCTGGAGATCCAGCACTGCCGCACCGCCGGCCTCCGCCATCTCTACTCCGGCTACGCCACCCGCGAGCCCAGTGTGTACGATTACAAAAAGCAGTTCCGCAGCACCGAGTATCTCGACTGGACCCAAGGTGAGTGGCTGCCATTGTTGCCTTGACGCCCCATGTCGGGTGGATGCCCACTACTGCCAAGATAGCAAATGATCTCTTGGCGGCGGAGAAGCAGCCTACTTGCCGTCCAAGAGCGGCTGCAAGACGGGACCATCCATGTTTTTCACCTTCAAGCCGAGCAAGGCGCCAATCGTCGGTGCCACGGAGGTGTTGCTGACCGTGCCGCACCGGGCGCCCGCCTGGATGCCCGCGCCCCAGGCGACAAACGTCGCGTGCATGTCCGGCTCTGCGGCGTCAGATCCGTGTGAGCCCTTGGTCACCCCATCCGCAGGCGTCACCACCACGTCGCCGATCGGCGAGTCCACGAAATTGAAACCGCTCGCCGCCGACAGCACGAGGTCAGCCATCTGCGGATTCTTCGTTGGATCAGGCAGCCCCTGGGCGGCGAAGTCAGCCTGAGAGATCACGGCTCCCACGCCTTCCAGCTGGCGGAACTGCTCGGCGAGCTTCGCCACCTGTGCCGCACGACCTTCATCCCGCAGCACATAGATAAAACAGGCCCCACCCTGCGCCACTGCGCGGACACTGCCGCCCGTGATGCGCGTCCCGAGTGCGGTGAGCAAGCCCTCCTGCCGCAGCAGCACATTCGGCAGAACTCGCCGGCGGTAGGACACGAAGCCATGATCAGACACCACCACCAGCGTCGCGCGCCCGCCATGAGTGCGCTGCAGCTCCTGCCAGAGCTCGGCCACGCACGCGTCCTGATTTTTCAATGCGGCATAGGCCTGCGGTGAGCGGGGACCAAACCGGTGCTGCGCGTGATCGAGCTCCACAAAATGCATGAGCAGCAGATGCGGGCGATGAAGGCCCATCACATGCTTCCCCATCTGCGCAAACATGCGGTCCCTTTCCGCGATGCGCCCGGTGTTCCACCACTCCTCCTGCATGCCCCAAGGGATGCCTTTCGCGGTGAACTCCTCCAGCAGCGAGGGTGTGGCGAACTGCTTCACCAACGCCATCGAGCCCACATCCGGAATGGTCCAGTCCAGCGTACGCGCACCGCGAGTCGCAGGCCAGATCAGCGCTGCCGTCTTTAATCCCGCCTGTTTCGCGAGGTCGTAGATCGTCGGCACCTTCACAATCTCGTCCTTGTTGAAAATGGGATCGACCACCAGCGGCACGATCTCGTTCTTTACGCGATCAAGCACGCTGTTGCCAAGCACCCCATGCTTTCCGGGATGCACGCCCGTGACCAGCGTGGTGTGGTTGGGCCAGGTGACCGTGGGCATCGAGGCGATCATGCCCTGCGCACGCGCCCCCTCGGCGACCAGCCGGCGCAGCGTCGGGATCTCCGCCACGGGATCGTCGAGGTAGAAGTTCGCCAGGCCATCCACGCTCACCATCAAGACCATGCGCTCGGGAGTTTCCGCATCCACGCGGGCGGCACCAAGCAGCATGAAGAGAGCAAGCGGGAGAATGGAAAGACGGAACATCCCTGCGATGTAGCCTGCCTGCTCCGCGTTTCAAGCGATGCTGCACAACGCTGAAACCTCCAGCCTGACGCCGTGCCGGTGCTGTCCTCCCGTCAAGGCCGCGCCACAAACGGCCAGAACAGCGGGATGAAATAAACGGACAGGCCCCAGAAGAGCAGGTTCAAGGGCACCCCCACACGGACGAAGTCACTGAAGCGATAACCGCCCGCGTTGTACACCATCGTATTGGTCTGGTAGCCCACGGGGGTGGCAAAGCTGGTGGAGGCGGCAAACGTCACGGCCACAAGGAAGGGCTTGGGATCAAGGCCGATGCTATGCGCCGTGGCGATGGCAATGGGGGCGATCAGCACGGCAGCGCCGGTGTTGCTCATGAACTCCGTGAGGATCGCGGTGACGAGATAGATGGCGGCAAGCAGAGCCATGGGATCATCCCTCCCGGCAAGGCGGAGCACCACATCCGTGATGGTCTGCGCGGCGCCGGTCTTCTGCATGGCGATGCCCAGCGGCAGGATGCCCGCCAGCATCACCAGCACTCGCCAGTCCACCGCACCATAAGCCTGCTCCGGGCGCAGGCAGCGCAGCATGATGAGCAGCAGCACTCCCGCGAGCGCCCCCACAAGAATGGGCAAAATTTTCAGCGCGGCGAGCACGACGACAAGAACGAACACCCCCAGCGCCAGCGCAGCCTTGCCACGTTGTCGCACCGGTGCCTCCAGCTCATTGAGGACGAGCAGCCCGTCCTCCGCACGCACGCGGTCGATGCCCGCCTGCTCTCCCAGCAGCAGCAGGGCATCCCCAATGCGCAGCCTCACGCTGGAGAGCTTTTCACGCAGCACCTGGCCGGTGCGCTGCACGGCCAGGGCGATGACGCCGGTTTTCTGGCCAAAGCGGATTTCCGCCAGCGTGCGCCCGATGAAGGGCGAACCTGGAGGGACGATGGTTTCACAGAGCTTCACCTCCTTGGAGCGGATGGTTTCATCCCGCAGCTTGAACTCGGGCTCGATTTCAAGCTTCAGCTTGGTGGTGACTGCCAGCAGCTTGTCCGGCCTTGCGCGAACGAGCAGAAGATCCTGCTCCTGCACGCTCTCACCCACGGCGGCCATGATGGTGTGGGTGGCACGACGGATCTCCAGCACGGTGACGTCATGCTCACGTGACAGCGGAGTCTGGCCAATGCGCTGGCCGATGAGCGGCGAGCCCGCCATGACGCGCAGCTCCGTGACATACTCGCCAAGCTGATAAACATCCGTGAGCTGCTCCGCGCGGCGCGCCGGCAGCAGCCAGCCGCCGAAAAACACCAGGTAGGCGACCCCGGCCAGCGTCAGCAACAGGCCCAGCGGAGCAAATTCAAACAGGCTGAAGCTGCCGAGACCTGACTTCTCGTAGATGGAGTTCACGAGGAGACTGGTGGAGGTGCCGATGAGCGTGCACACGCCGCCGAACTGGGAGGCAAAGCTCAGCGGGATGAGCACGCGTGAGGCGGGGATCTTTCTAGCGGCGGCAGCGGCGATGACCAGCGGCAGAAAGACGGCAACGGCCGCCGTGTTGTTGACGAAGGCGGAGACGGGCACCACGCAGAGCATGACGAGCATGCAGAACATGCCCGGGCTGCTGCCGCCGCTTTTGGCAAGCAGCCTGCCCAGGGCATCCAGCGCACCCGTCTTCTGCAAGGCTGAACTGAGCACGAACATGCAGCCCACGATGATGACGGCGGGATTGGAAAAGCCCGCGATTCCCTCCTCCACCGTGACCACCCCTGTGATGAGCAGAACGGCCGCAGCCAGCAGCGCGACGATGTCCACCGGCAGCTTTTCCGTGGCGAAGAGCATGACGGCTCCCAGGAGCGTGATGAGGGTCACCCAGAGATCAAAACTCATGCGGGCAAATGATCATGGAAGGATGCGCCCGCGCGGCGGGACCTTCGGATGAGGTGAGGATGTTTCATAGGGGGGCGTAAAGAGAAACGCAGCAATGGAGCCAAGGCAAGATCAGGCTACGAGCGCCCCCCGGTTCATGAGAGAAATTTCGGATGATTTCTGCTCCAGTGTCCATGAATGCAGCCAGAGTCTCGACAACGACACGGCCGATGAATGCACTTCATGCGTTTGCCGGGGTAAATGGGCGGCTGATTCAAGCCGCAGAAGCGCACGACAAAGCCAGTTTCGCTGGTTAATTCACCCATCCTCCGCCAGGCTGCCAAACAAATATCTGCCATTGCCTGACACCTCCAAAGCATGACCGCCTCCCCCATCGAAATCCTCGCGACCACGCTCTTCGCACTCGCCGTGCTGCACACCTTTGCGGTCAAGCGCTTCGCCCACTGGGCCCATCGCTATCCCGAAGGCTCCATCATGGAGAACATCCTGCATTTCCTGGCCGAAACCGAAGTCGTCTTTGGCCTTTGGGGGGCGGCGCTGTTCGCGGGAATCGCCGTGCTGAAACACTCGCTCCATGACGCGGTGGTCTACATCGAGGGGCTGAATTTCACCGAGCCCAAGTTTGTCTTTGTCGTCATGGTCGTCGCTGCGACCCGTCCCGTGGTTCAGCTCGCTGAAACCTGCATCTCAGGCCTCGCACGCGTGCTGCCGTTTCAGGCCAGCGTGGCCTACTACTTTGCCGCCCTGTCCTTCGGCACCCTGCTGGGCTCGCTCATCACCGAGCCAGCGGCGATGACCCTGATCGCCATCCTTCTCAAACGCCGTTACTTCGACTGCGGCATCGGCACAGGCCTCGCCTACGCCACGCTCGGGCTGCTGTTTGTGAACATCTCCATTGGCGGCACGCTCACGCATTTTGCCGCGCCGCCCGTGCTCATGGTCGCCTCCAAGTGGCAGTGGGACTCCTGGTTCATGCTCACCCACTTTGGCTGGCGTGCCGTCGCCAGTTGCATCGTCGCCACCGCTATTGTGACCTTTTTCTACCGGGCCGAGCTGAGCCGGGTGGAAGTGGTGGAGCAGCCCGCGCGGCCCCTGCCCGCATGGCTCACGCTGCTGCATGTTGTCTTCCTGGCGCTGGTCGTGTTGTTCGCGCATCACCCGGATGTCTTCTTCGGCGTTTTCATGCTCTTCCTCGGCATGGTCAGCGCCACGCAGGAATTCCAGGATGATCTGCGCCTGCGTGAAGGCCTGCTCGTCGGCTACTTCCTCGCCGGTCTCGTCACCCTCGGATCGCTGCAGTCCTGGTGGCTGCAGCCGCTCATCGCCGGGCTGGATGGTTCCAGCATGTTCTTCGGCGCCACCGGCCTCACCGCCCTCACCGACAATGCCGCCCTGACCTATCTCGGCTCCTTGGTCGAAGGCATCTCCCCCAAGCTCCAGTACGCCCTCGTCGCCGGTGCCGTCACCGGCGGCGGCCTCACCGTCATCGCCAATGCGCCCAATCCAGCCGGCATCGGCATCCTGCAAAGCTCCAAAGCCTTTAACAACGAAGGCATCAGCCCCCTGCGGCTCTTCCTCGGAGCCTTGCTGCCGACCGGCATCGCCATCGTGTTCTTCTGGTTGGTCTGACGCCGGCAGACGGCTCCCAGCCGGATTTGATGCCAGATGCCACGCCTAAGCACGGCATCACGGCATCTTTTTTTGGCCACCACTCTCAATAAGCCCACTTCATGGCACAAAATAGCAGATGATGGCAATTGATGGAATCCTGCGACCGCCAAAGAACGCGTGAACGGCATCTTTTCGCCCTGCCTTGAATGCCGAAGAGCTTGTTCACCACCCAGGGGTCTGCCCGCCACAACAGAGCGGAAACTTCCCCAAATTCCCCAAATACCTCGGGGGTGGTGTACGCGCGCCATTGCTGAAGATCCCAGGAGGAGGCGGAGCGGGCCTACGCGCCCGGGAGCTTCGTTTCCCGTTTCCACCTCTAGAGGCACAAATGATTTCAAAAAGCGCCCGATAACGATGCTGCTATCGTGTCAACCTCAAATGCAAATGTACCACCTACTGGAAATGCTCGTTCTAAAAACGAGCACTCATATACCCTTCCATTGTTTGAACGAACCATGCACCTTCACGATTAGTTCCAATGTGAAACACTCTTTGATCTGTGCCGTCCGGCATTAATTTGCTTGTGTAAACGTAGTCTAGGTGGACTGACCATCTGCCCGGTCCAACACGCTCAATTCGGAAACGGCGGACTTGCCCTATAGTGGCCTTCCCAGCCCACTCGCCACGTTCATTGTAGAATGCAATACATGCCTTCACAAGTGCATCATCGGATGGAGAGGAATGATCTGAATTGCTCACAACTTTTCCAGCCTTATACCCCTTCAAATAATCCGTTCGTTCTTTTAACAACGATATCATTGCCTTCTGGTGATCCATTGCGTAGGAGTTGGGACCACTTACGAAAGTTCGGGCCATTCGTTCAGCTTGAACGTCCCGCCATTTTATCCATGCACGCTGCTCGTCACGAAGAGCTTTTTGCTGTGACGGTGATAACGACATCATCAAAGCATCATACACTCGACCGATTTTCTCATGAGCTTGCTCAAGGGTGAGAGGTCTATTTTCGCCAAACATGGGTAGCTGCGTGGGCTGGGCCACTTCACCAGCTTTATATTCTCTTAGATAATCTGTTCGCTCTCTTAACAACGATATCATCGCGTTGCTGTAATCCTGAGCGTAAGAGTTTGGCCCTGTCATAAATGTGCGTGCCATGCGCTCAGCTTGGGTGTCCCGCCATTTTATCCATTCACGCTGCTCATCACGAAGAATTTTCTGCTGTGTTGGCGTTAAGGACTTCATCAAAGCGCCGTAAACCTCCCCGATTAATTCGTGTGCCTGCTCGATGGTGCGAGGTTCATTCACTCCCAGCGTTTGAAGGTGCGCTAAAGGGACGATCTGTTTCGATATTGGTGATATGGTCTGTTGCGGGTTCGGATTTGCAACCGGTCGGCTGGCCTGACTTCTCGACGATAAATTAAAGATGAAAATGACCGCGCCGGCCAACATCGCCAGAATCATGACGCACCCTAAGGAGCTTGAAGATGAACCACCAGAATCGGACCCTGAGGAATCAGAGCTTGTCGAGTCGTAGGATTTGCTATCGAATGTTGCCGTCTCAGGTTTTGAAGGGTTGCGCGTCCCGTTGTCATAGCCCGCATTGTAAGCGGAAGACTTGAAAATGTTGCCTACAATGCCATGTCCCATCTGATCTAAAAAACCAGCTTTTGAACCGTCTTTTTGCCCTTCTTCATTATCGTCCATCGACCTTTTGGAATCGGAATCGAAAATGCCCATGGCTGGTTATGGAAAATTGAATTGAGAAGCTCTGTAAAAAATAGGGGTGTAAATACAGTTTAAATGAAGAATGCCCTGTGCGCCAGTTCATTTCTCAGGCCAAAATCTTATGTTCTTCATGTTATCCACTCATCGTATGAGACGCACCGAGGACGGCGGCACACGCCCTCGCTACGATGAAAAAACACGCCTCAGGCTGGAGCGCTGCCGCAGAAACGGAATGATTGCTTGGTGCTCCTTGTATCTCCTGCTTTGTCTCTATTTAAAGCTGACGATTCCACGGCTAAAATAAAACACACAACGGCAAATGCCTGTCATCCAGCATTCACAGACAAGGTGATTTGACGATCCCGTCCCTTGCTCACTCACCCTTTTGACTTTGCCACCCCCCCTACCGCCGGATGTGCAAAAACAGATTCACGCCCTCAGGCTCCCACATCACCTCGATCGAATCCGCCGGCGCTCCCGCCTCCAGCGCCAGGGCGCGCAGATGATCCCGCGTGCGGTGCTGCAGCACCCAGTCGCCCAGCAGCTCCATGTAGTCTCGGCTCGGATTGTGGTCGGAGAAATTTCCCACCACCACCTCTCCGCCCCGCTTCGTCACGGCCATCAGTGCCTTGAGCAGAAAGACAAACGTCCGGTCCGTGAGGTAGTCAAACAGCCCCGCCGACCACACCAGCTCGTAGCCCTTGGCCGGCAGAAAGCGCAGCACATTGCGGTGGTAAAACTCCACCCGCTTGGCAAACGGCACGCACAGCTTCTTCGCCCGCTCGATGGCGTGGATCTCGGCGTCCACGCAGTCAAAAAACACATCGCAGTCCGGGTTGTCCAGCACCCACTCACGCACGTCACGCGCCGGGCCGCTGGCCACGTTAAGCACGCTCAGCGGCGCCTTGGTGCGCCCGGCGGCGTGTGAATTCAGCAGCTGGTGAAAGTAGGCCTTCCGGTTTCGCACCGCATTCGGCGCCGCCTGGGAGTGAAAGTAGAGATCCCAGCGCCGCAGGTGCGGCTCTTGGGCGATCTGCATCGTGTAGATGGCCTCAATGATCTCAAAATCACCGCTGTAGCCGTATTTCTTCCCCAGCGCCCGCGCCTGCATCGTCCCTTCCAGATGCCTATTTGTAACGTCTTGAGCGTAAGCAAGCACATCATCCCGGGCGATCACCTTGGCGCGTACAGCATCTCCCAGCAGCCGCAGCGTACGGTTCATCTGCGCATAGTCATTCGGCATCGGACCGCCCTGCGCCATGAGTTCCCGCAGCAGCTCGTCACACTCAATCAAAGGCGCAAATTCGTTCTTACGAACTGAATGGCGTTCTTGGCGGACAGGGGGCGGCATGCGCAGGGGGTGGCAGATTGAAGCCTCGATAGGCGTAATGGGTTGATAATAAGCGTTTATTTACATTTCGGGAAGCAAAAAATAACAGATCCCGCCTGCAAACCTCTGTTTTGGGTCAATTCACATTCATCCGTAAAATCAGCACTTCTGGCGGAGATAAGAACATAAGCCCACTCATGTCTCCCTCCGAAAACGAACGCCACCACCGCTTCCTGCGCAGCTTCACCGCGCATGAGCCCGCCATCCGCGCCCATGTGCGGCGGCTGGTGCCCGCACGCGCAGACGCGGATGATGTGATGCAGGAGATCAGCGTCGTCCTCTGGGAGAAGTTCGACTCCCTGCATGAGGGCGCAGATTTCAAAGCCTGGGCCTTCGGCGTGGCACGCTATGAGGTCCTCGCCTGGCTGCGAGATCGCGGTCGCGACCGCCTCGTTCTCGATGAAGAAGTCATCACCAAGATCGCGGAGGAAACCGCCGCCATCGAGCCCCTGCTGGAGCGCCAGCGCGAGGCCCTGGAGCTCTGCATGCAAAAAGTGCCCGAGGACCAGCGCGGCCTCCTCATGCAGGCCTACCAGCCCGACTCGAGCATCCAAACCGTCGCTCAAGGCAGCGGTCGCACCGTCCCCGGCTTTTACCAATGGCTGCACCGCATGCGCAAGCTCCTGCTCGACTGCATCCGCCGCGCCATGACTCAGGAGGTGGCCTTATGAAAGCCGAGCTGGAAGTCCTCACCACCGCCTATCTCGACGGCACCATCACGCCGCCGCAGCTGCAGCAGCTCAATGCCCTGCTGCTGGCCGATGCCGCAGCACGTCGTGAATTCGCCGAACTGCTCAATGTGGACTCCGCCCTCGCTGCTCTGGCCGCAGACTGGACACCACCTCAAGTCACTGCGAAGCCCACCCGCTGGCTCACCGCTTCGCCACGCTGGCTCGCCGCCGCCGCCTGCCTCTCCCTGTTCCTCGGTGCCTGGTTTTGGCAGGACACCCATCGCGCCTTTGCCACCGTGGGCAAAGCCGCCGGCGTGGTGGAACTCGCAGATGGCGCGAGCCTGCGCGGCGAATCCTACCACATCGATGCAGGCAGCATCTCCCTCACCACCGCACGCGGCGCACGCATCGTCATCGAGGCACCCGCAGAGTTTCGCTTTGAGTCCGCGCAGCGTCTGCACATGAAGCGCGGCCGCCTTGCTGCCGATGTACCACCTTCAGCCAAAGGCTTCACCGTCATCACCCCCACAGGAGATGCCGTGGATCTCGGCACGCGCTTCGGTGTGGATGTGCCTTCTAGCGGCTCCGCTGAAGTCCACGTCTTCCAGGGCGAGGTCATCACCAAGGCCTCCGGCGCTCATGCCAATCAAAGCCTGCGCGGTGGTGATGCGGTCTCCTTTGCTCAAGGTGCCAGCACCGCACGCGAGCTACGCTCCTCCGCCTTCATCCAGCCGGATGAACTCCCCGGCCTCACCGCCGGTCTCGCCGCCGGTCAGCGCGCGCGCTCCGCCGCAGCCACCTCCGCTTTGAAGCAAGACCCCGCCCTCATTGCGCTGCACGATTTCGAATCCGCCGAAGAACTCCCCGGCGTTTACCGCCGCGTGCAGGGCCGCTGGCCGGGTTCCCACGCGCCGGAGTTTGTGAATGTGGGCGATCACTTGAAGCTCGATGTCGGCGGCGGCCGCGACTGGCCGCAGCTCACGCTCGCCGCCTGGGTGCGCATTGACCGCCTCGGCGCGCCCTACCAGTCCCTGCTACATACGGATGGCTGGAGCGGCAACAATCCCGGCCAGGTGCACTGGATCATCAACCGCGACACCACCATGCGCCTCGCCCTCATCGGCAACACCCTCGCCCCCGGTTCCACCGAGCGCCAAGGCCACCCCGACTCCCGCACCCCCGTGCTGCCGGAGCAGGGCCGCTGGGTGCACCTAGCCACTGTCTATGATTCCACCCGCGGCACCGTGCGCTTTTATCTCAATGGTGAGTTCGACAAAGAAACCAGCCTGGACATTGCGCACCCCGCACGCCTCGGCCCCGCGCAGATCGGCAACTGGAACCAGCAGGACCGCAAGCTCAGCGGCCGTGTCGATGAACTCCTCCTGCTCGGTCGCGCCATGTCGGACGATGAACTCCGCGCCCTGCACGCCGCAGGCAATCCCTACCGCTGATCCCACTTCATGAAGCTGGCCGCTCTCATTTTACTCATCTCCTCCAGCCTTGCCGCTGCCGTTGACTTCGTTCGCGAGGTCCGCCCCATCCTGCAGAAGCACTGCTACAGCTGCCACGGCGAGAAAAAACAAAAGTCTGGCCTCCGCCTCGACATCAAAGCCTCCGCATTCAAAGGCGGAGACAAACACTCGCCCGACATCATCTCCGGCAAAGCGAAAGACAGCCCGCTCATCCACTTCATCACCACCGATGACGACGACGAGCTCATGCCCCCCAAAGGCAAGCTCCCCGCCAGCGACATCGCCACCCTCACCACTTGGATCAACGAAGGCGCCCCATGGCCCGACGGCGTCGATCTCGCCAAACTCGAAGACCGCCGCGATCACTGGTCCTTCAAGCCGCTTCAAGTTCCAAGTTCTCCTCAAAGCATCGACTCCTTCATCGACGCCAAGCTCGCCGAAAAAAACCTCCACCGCTCCCCTCCCGCAGATCCAGTCTCACTCATCCGCCGCATCACCTTCGACCTCACCGGCCTGCCACCCACACCCGAAGAAACCACCGCCTTCGAAAAAGAGTTCATCCATGATCGAGCATCCAGCATCCAGCATCTAGTGGACCGCCTGCTGCAAAGCGAACGCTACGGCGAACGCTGGGCCCAGCACTGGCTCGATGTCGTGCGCTATGCCGACACCCACGGCTTTGAGGTCAACACCGAGCGCCCCAACTCCTGGCCCTACCGCGACTACGTCATCCGCTCCTTCAACAACGACACACCCTATGATCGCTTCATCAAAGAGCAGATCGTCGGCGATGCCATGGGCCAGGACGCCGCCACCGGATTCCTCGTCACCGCCTCCGTGCTGCTGCCCGGCCAGATCGGCAAGGACGATGCCTCCAAGCGCCTCGCACGGCAGGACTCCATTGATGAGATGGTCATGAACATCGGCCAGACCTTCCTCGGCCTCAGCGTCGGCTGCGCACGCTGCCACGATCACAAGTTCGATCCCATCACGTCCAAGGACTACTACGCCATGCAGGCCTTCGTCGCCGGTGTCGAATATGCCGACCGTGATCTGCACACACCCGCAGCCGAAGCCTCACGCGCGGAGGAAAAACAGCTCAAAGCACGCCTCGCAGAGATCGACAAAGAACTCGCCCACTTCGTGCCCATGGCGAAATCCGGCGCCGAGCGCCCCATGATCAACGCCCGCGAAAACTCGGACCGCTTTCCACCGGTGAAGACTCAGCGCCTGCGCTTCACCATCAAGGCCACCACCAACCTCGAGCCCTGCATCGATGAACTCGAAGTCTTCAACACGCGCGGCGAAAACGTCGCTCTCGCCACCACCGGCACCAAGCGCAAATCCTCCGGCGACATCGGCGTGGCCGAACGCCACGAGCTGAAATTCCTCAATGACGGCCGCTACGGCAACTCACGCAGCTGGCTTTCCAACACACTCGGCAAAGGCTGGGTGGAACTCGAGTTCCCGCAGGAGCAACAAATCGAGCGCGTCGTCTGGAGCCGCGACCGCGACGGCAAATTCACCGACCGCCTCGCCACCGATTACCAAATCGAAATCAGCGACGCTGAAGGCCAATGGCACACCGTCGCCGATGCCAGCGACCGCCAGAAATTTGACCCCAAGAACAAGAAGCTCGCGAAGCCCACCCTCAAAGGCCTCACCCCCGCCGAAAACAAACGCGCACGCCCGCTCTTCGAGGAAAAGTCCCGCACCGAGAAACAAATCGCCCAGGCCGTCAACCAGCAGAAAGTTTTCGCCGGCACCTTCCGCACCCCGGACGATATTCACCTCCTCAATCGCGGCGATCCCGAGCAGCCCAAGGAAGCCGTCACCCCCGCCGTGCTCAGTGCCCTCGGCAACGTGACACTCCCCAAAGAATCCGCCGAACAGGACCGCCGCCGCGCCCTCGCCGACTGGATCGCCAGCGCACAGAATCCCCTCACCGCCCGCGTCATGGTGAACCGCATCTGGCAGGGCCACTTCGGCACCGGCTTCGTGCAAACCCCCAGCGACTTCGGCCGCATGGGCATGAAGCCCACCCACCCCGAACTCCTCGACTATCTCGCCGCGGAATTCATCCGCAGCGGCTGGAGCGTCAAACACATGCACCGCCTCATCCTGCTCTCAGAAACCTACGGGCAGTCAAGCCAGACCTCATCCCGCACGACAAGCAGCGAAATCGTAAATCAAAAATCAAAAATCATAAATGAAGGCCCCCTTCTCGATTCCGACGTCCGCTACCTCTGGCGCTACCCATCACGCCGCCTCGAAGCCGAATCCATCCGCGACTCCATGCTCGCCGTCAGCGGTCGTTTGAATCTGCAGATGTATGGCCGCGGCTTCAATCTCTTCGATCAACGCGGCGGCCTCAGCGGCTTCGATCCCATCGAGACCTTCAACGCCGACAACCAGCGCCGCATGATCTACGCCCACAAAGTGCGCCGCGAACCCGAAACCGTCTTCGGCGCCTTCGACTGCCCCGATGCCGGACAGAGCACCGCCCGCCGCATCGAAAGCACCACCCCCATCCAGGCCCTCAATCTCTTCAACAGCATCTTCACCCTCGAACAATCCGCCGCCTTCGCCACCCGCGTCCAGCAGCAAGCCGGCACCGACACCGCCAAACAAATCACCCTCGCCTACCAGCTCTCTCTCAGCCGCAATCCCACCGCCGCAGAACTCACCGACACCACCCCTCTTGTCCAAAGCCACGGCCTCACCTCCCTCTGCCGCGCGCTCTTCAACAGCAACGAATTCCTCTTTGTGCCATGAGTCCCCTCTCCGAACACCTCTCCCCCGCAGGCCACGCACTGCTTGATCGCCGCCGCTTTCTCGGCAGCAGCGCCACGGCTCTCGGCTCCATCGCATTGACGAATCTCCTCGGCCTCGATGGCCTGCTCGCTGCAGACAGACCCATCATCGACCCCGCACGCCCCTACGCCCCACGCCAGCCTCATTTCCCGGCCAAGGCCAAAAACGTAGTCGTCATCTTCTGCGCAGGTGCCGTCAGCCAGCTTGAAACCTGGGACTACAAACCCGAACTCATCAAGTGGGACGACAAGCCCCTGCCCGGCGGCCCCGCCGTTACCTTCCAAGGACCCGCAGGCAATCTCGCACGCCCGCAGTACACCTTCCGCCAGCGCGGCCAGACCGGCAAGTGGGTGAGCGACATGATCCCGCATCTCGCGGAACTCACGGATGATTTCGCCTTCGTCCACTCGCTCACCAGCAAGTCGAACACACATGGCCCCGCCGAGAACTTCCTCTCCACCGGCTTCAATCTCGATGGCTTCCCCTCGCTCGGCGCATGGACGACCTACGCGCTCGGCAGCGAGAACCAGGACCTGCCTTCCTACGTCGCCATTCCCGATCCACGCGGCGTGCCGCAGAACGGTGCCAACAACTGGGGCCCCGGCTTTCTCCCCGCCGCGTTTCAAGGCACCACCATGAGCTCCAAAGCCCCCGTGCGCCATCTCGCCGCCCCGGGTGTCTCTCCAGCCACGGATCAAGCCGCACGCACCCTCCTCCAGCGCATGAACGCCCGCCATCTCGAAGCCCACCCAGGCGATGGCAAGCTCGCCGCACGCATCGCCAGCTACGAGCTCGCCGCGCGCATGCAGCTCAGCGTCCCGGAGATCAGCGACCTCAGCACCGAGCCCGCACACATCCTCAATCTCTACGGTGCCGACGATACGCAAAACCCCGACAAAGCCGCCTTCGCCAAGAACTGCATCCTCGCACGTCGCCTCATCGAAAAAGGCGTGCGCTTTGTGCAGCTCTTTAACGGCGCCTACGCCAGCGGCGGCAAGCTCAACTGGGACGGCCACAACGCCCTCAAAGAACAGTACGACGTTCACGCCCCCATCCTCGATCAACCCGCAGCCGCACTCATTCGCGACCTCAAAGAACGCGGCCTGCTCGAAGACACCCTCGTCGTCTGGTGCACCGAATTTGGCCGCATGCCCTTCTTCCAAAAAGGAGCCAAAGGCCGCGACCACAATCCCGACGGCTTCACCTGCTGGATGACCGGCGCAGGTGTGAAACCCGGCGTGAGTTGTGGCGAGACCGACGAACTCGGCCAGAAAGCCGTGAAGGACATCCACCCCCTCTACGACTTCAACGCCACCATCCTCCACCTCCTCGGCCTCGATCACGAACGCCTCACCTTCGAACACAACGGCGTCCAGCGCCGCCTCACCAACGTGGAAGGCCATGTGATCAAGCAGATGCTGGCGTGATGCCAAAAGACCGCTCAAAGGAGGATTGCTGAAAACCGGCATTGAGGTTAAAATGCGGCCATGAAAGCGACGACTGAAACCAAACCAAGCGATGCCGCACTCACGCGGGAGCTGCTTGAGATTGGTCTCGAAATGCAGGATCGCTTCTCGGCAGAGCCCATCTACGCCAAGACCGGCAAAGGCTTCCTCAAGAGCGCAGGCGTGGAAGAGTTGAAGAAGATCAAAGCAGTTGGGACGAGCGCAATAGCCTAGAAGTAGAGTGAACCGACAACACAATGCAAAATAGTCAGGTTTCTGGCTCCTGAAGGGAGCAGAGAAATTAGCCGGTGGTGAAGCGAAACCGCGAAGCGGTGCAGCGGGAACCACCGGACTTGGAACACGCGGCATTTCGTTCAAGGGTGCATGCCGGAGGTATGCGAGAAGCCTTCAGCCACCCAGCGTGCGCGAGGAGTTTACCCGCGGTCCCAGCGTGCCTCCTTGATCTTGAATCCATCGTCAAGCAGCCTCTCCCACAAACCCCTCAATCTCCCCCCGCGTCGGAATCGCAGGCTGCGCTCCCGCCTTCAGCGTCGCCAGCGCACCCGCCGCATTCGCAAAACGAATCGCATCCACCCTGCCCTCGCTGCTCGCCACGGCAAACGCCCCCGCAAACGTATCTCCCGCGCCCACCGTATCCACCGGCGTCACTTTCGGCGGCGCGATCTCCGTCATGCCATCTTCAGTGATGCTCAGCGTGCTCTCCGCACCACGCGTGATGATCAAATGCCGGCACATCGCCTCGCTCAAATTTCGATTCGGCGTGATCTGCGCCGCCTCACCCTCGTTCACAATCAACACATCCACCGCAAATCGCGCGGCGAGATACGCCGCACTCAAAGGCGATGGATTCAAAACCACCCGCACACCTGCCTCACGCGCAATTTCCGCCGCCCGTTGCACCACCGCCAGCGGACACTCAAGCTGCAGCAGCAGCGCATCCGCCCCACGAATCAGCCCAGCATGCTTCTCAAGATCCTGTGGTGTGATCGCATGATTCGCCCCCGCATTCACGATGATGGAATTCTCTCCCTGATCATCCACCGCAATAAACGCCGATCCCGTGGGCATCGCCGAACGCAAAACGCCCGTCGTATCAATGCCCTCCCTCTGCAATTCCTCGATATAGCGTGCGCCAAAATCATCTTCGCCGACACACCCAATCATGCTCACCGCACCGCCCGCACGCGCTGCCGCCACGGCCTGATTCGCACCTTTGCCACCAAAGCACGTCAGTATGCTGCTCGATGTGAGCGACTCCCCCGGCGCAGGAATGTGCGGCACACGCAGCGTGTGGTCCACATTCAGTGAACCGACAACGACAATTCTAGGGCGCTTCTCTGCCATCACTTCTTGGCGGCTGGAGGTTCCACACTGAGCTGCACAATCGCCTCGCGCACACGCGCGGTTTGCTCCGGACTCATCACCAGAAAGCGATGCTTCCCTTTGCCGCCTTTGCCCGCACGAAACAACGTGGCCGAATCATTTTCCACCACGACGTTCCCCGGCGGCGAGAGATCAAAGTAGCCGCGCTCCGGCAGCACTGCATACAGCACCGCCGTCGGGTCCCAAGTCGGGCGATCATGCGGCGGCGGATTGTACAAATAGTAAGCCTCCTTCAGCGGATGATGCGGGATGTAGTTGAGATCTTCTTCGATCACGACATGCGGAAACGCCGCCGCCACACCGATCTCATAGCCACTCCACACCACCGGCGTGGGCCACTCCTTGGCAAGCTTCTGCGCCGCCGGCACATCCAGTTTCACATTATACTCCAGGTGCCGCGTGTCCCACTGCACCGTCTGAAACGCACCCGCCATGATGCTCAAAAACTTCACCTTCTTCGCGATCAATTCCTTCCCGCCCGGCGAGTCCAGCAGACGCGACAGATTGGTAAAAAAGCCCACCTGCGCAATGACCACGCTGCCATCCGGCTGCTTTGCCAGGATGTCCTTGATCAAACAAACCGCCTCCGGCGCATCCGCCCCACTTTTCAAATCATGCGGGTAGCGCAGGCTGCCATCCGCATTCTTCTCATCCGCCAGCAGATTGAACTTCCCCGCCTCCTTCGCCGCTCCATCACGCACCACTCCGATGGGCGTATCGGGATAACCATACAACGTATTCACCGCATCCACAAAAGCCGCCGCCTGCGGATGATCCTTCGTGATCGTCACGGCCAGCAGTTCACACGCACCGCGCTTTTGCAGATTGTGAATCATCGCCAGCGCCATCATGTCATCGACATCATTGCCCATGTCGGTGTCGAAGATGAGTTTGACCGGCGCTGCCGGAGACAGGCCGCAGAGCGCGCAGAGGAATAGGGTGATGAGTTTTTTCATTTCTTGGGTGGTTGCACAGTGGTTTGGACGATGGCCTCCAGCACGCGTGACTGCTGAGCTGAAGTCAGGGTGAGAAATCGGTCACGTTTGCCGCCTTTGCCATCTTTGCCAGGCGGCATGAATCGCGTGAATCCATCGGCACCCACACGTACGCGCCCCGGGGCAGAGAGGCCAAAAAATCCACGCTCTGGAAACACCGCCTGCAGCACGCTGCTCTCGTCCCAGCACGGTCGGTCATGCGCAGGTCCGCTGTGCAGCAAATAAGCCTCCTTCACGATGTGATGCGACACATAGCCAAAATCCTGCGCGATGCTTGCTCGCGGAAACGGCAGCGCCTCGCCGATCTCATACCCGCTCCAGCACACCGGCACCTCCTCCGGCCATTCATTCGCCACCGCCTGCATGAAGCCGATGCCGTTGATGACGTTCGCCTCCAGATGGTAGTTCGTGTGGTTACAGAACGCGAACGCCCCCGCCATGATCGACAGCATCTTCACCTTCTGCCGGATCAATGCCGGACCATCCAGCGTCGAATGCTTATCCGCCTTCGATTTCAGCAGGTTCGCCATGTTCGAGGCAATGCCCACGCTGATGATCGAAACACTCCCATCCGGCTGCTTCGCCAGCAGCTCACGCAGCAGATCCACCGCCTCCCGTGCATCATCATTGCTCTTCAAATCGTGCGGATAGTCCGGCGAATCCGCCAGCTTCAAATAACTGCTCGGACGCTTCTGTGCCGTCGGATCACGCGTCACACCGATGGGCAGATCAGGCCTCCCATAAAACGTATTCTGCGCATCCACAAAACTCGCCGTCAGCGGATTGTCCTTCGAGATCGTCACCCCGAGAAATTCGCACGCACCACGATCCGCCAGCGTGTGGCACATCGTCAGCGCCAGCACGTCATCCACATCTCCGGTGAT
The DNA here is from genome assembly GCF_057652315.1 of Prosthecobacter sp. Pr1. Classification (NCBI taxonomy): domain Bacteria; kingdom Pseudomonadati; phylum Verrucomicrobiota; class Verrucomicrobiia; order Verrucomicrobiales; family Verrucomicrobiaceae; genus Prosthecobacter; species Prosthecobacter sp. Pr1. Next base: position 393,728 of record NZ_JBYFBS010000004.1, read on the forward strand.
GTCAGTGTCAAAGATGATGCGCGGCTTCTCAGCGAAAGCCGACGCACCAAACAGCAGTAAAAAAACGAGTGATCTCATGCCTGTTATTTTCTCCTCCAAGTATCCGCCAGCACAGCAGCCACAATGACCAAGCCCGTGACCACACGCTTCACCGGCTCCGTGGCCCCCACCTGAATGAGCCCGGCCTCCAGCGTGGCGATGATCAGCACTCCCATGAAGCTCTTCACCACCGATCCACGCCCACCCATCAAACTCGTCCCACCCACGACCACCGCAGCAATCGCCCCCAGCTCAAAACCCGTCCCCGCATTCGGATCAGCAGACCCAAGCCGCGAGCAGTTGAAAACCGCCGCCAGTCCCGTCAGCGCCCCCAGCAGCGCATGCGCAAAAATGCGCGGACGATCCACCGAAAGCCCCGAAACCAGCGCCGCCTCACGATTCGCACCAATGGCGATCAAATGCCGCCCGATGGCCATTTGTGACAGCATCACCTGCCCCGCCGCCACCACCAGCAAACTGATCACAAACGCAGGCGAAATCACCAGCCCGCCAAACGGTGCCCCCAGTGCCTCAATGTCCGCACCAATGTACTTCGTCTGCGAATTCGTCGTCAGGAATGCCAGGCCGCGCGCGATCTCCAGCATGCCCAGCGAAACGATAAACGAAGGCAGCCGCAGCTTCACACTCACCGCCCCCGTCGTGCTGCCGATCACCACTCCGACAGTGACACTGGCAAGCACCGCCAGCGCCAGCCCCCAGTGCTGATCCGCCATCAGCACACCTACCACCGCGCCACAAAATCCCAGCAAGGAACCCACCGAAAGATCAATCCCGCCCGTCACCATCACCAGCGTCATCCCCGTCGCCACCAGCGCCAGCGCCGGAATCCGGTTCGCCACCGTCCCAAGCGTGCCCATGCTGAAAAAGCTGTCCCGCATCAGCCCAAACAGCACGATCATTGCCGCAAGCACGGCAATGAGTATGAAGAAATCGGTCCAGCGGCGCATGATGAAAAAGAGAGATCACTTCACCACCACATCCACCGGCGTCTGCTGATCCGCAGGCGTCGTCTTCTCCTTCAGCACCTTCAGCGCCGCCTCAATGCCAAACACCGCGAGCTTGTCTCCATGCTGATCGCACGTCGCCAGCACGCGACCATCCGCCAGCAGCGGCTTGAGCGCGGCGATGTTATCAAAGCCGATGATCTGCACCTGCCCCGCTTTGCCCGCAGCTTGCACCGCAGCCGCAGCGCCCAGCGCCATGTTGTCATTCGCACACAGCAGCGCCTTCACATTCGGATTCGCAGCCAGGATTCCCGCTGCCACGCCATTCGCCTTCTCCATCTCCCACTGCCCGCTCTGGGACGCCACAATCTTCATGCCCGCCGCATTCATCGCGTCTTCAAAGCCCGCTTTGCGCTGTTGCCCGTTGAAGGCTGTCGTCACGCCTTCGATGATCGCCACCTCATCACCTGCCTTGAGCTTTTTCGCCAGCACCTCACCCACAGCCTTCGCTCCCGCACGGTTGTCTGGTCCCACAAACGGAATGCTCAGCCCCGCCTGCTTCAGCGTGTCCGCATCCAGCTTGTTGTCGATGTTGATGACGAGCACGCCCGCCTCCTTCGCCCGCTTCAGCACCGTGACCAGCGCCTTCGAGTCCGCCGGCGCAATGACGATCACCTGCACGCCCTGCGACACCATCTGATCCACCAGCCCCACCTGCTCTGCCAGGTCCGTCTCGTTCTTGATCCCATTCACCAAAAGCTCGTAGTCACCCGCATGCGCCGTCTGGTGCTTCTTCGCCCCTTCGGCCATCGTTTGGAAAAACTCATTCGCCAGCGACTTCATCACCAGCGCCACCTTCGGCTTGCCGGAGTGAGAGGAGGCGGTCTCGCCCGCAGGCTTGCAGGAAAGCAGTGCCAGGGCGGCAAAAAGGAGTGGAATGAGGCATTTCATGGCAGGAAAAGGTGATTTTGCGCAAACGATTGTGCAACAGGAAGCCTTTCGGTCAATCTTTCTTCTTTCGCCCAATGGACGCACGCTCGATCAGCCGCACCGGCAGCGTCGTCAGCGCCTTCCGCGAAGCCTTGGCCCCCTGCTTGATCTGTGCGCACAATCTGTCCACCGCCACAGTCCCCATCTCCTCCACCGGCTGCGCGAGCGTCGTGAGCGGCGGCGAGAGCAACGACGCCCAGGGCTGCTCATCAAAGGCAATGAGCGAAAGATCATCCGGGATCACCAGCCCTCGTTCACGCACCGCCTCCAGGGCCCCAAGTGCAAGCTGATTACTCAGTGCAAGAATCGCCGTGGGTCGCGGGTGCGCGTCCAGCAGCTTCAGCGTGTGCTCCCGTGCGATGGCCAGGGAATGCTCCCCACCGACCAGAAACCTCCTCTCAAACCTCACCCCCGCTTCTTCTAATCCCGCACAATACCCACGCACCCGTTCGGCAATGACCGAGCTGTCCTCCCTGCCCTGCAGGCACGCGATGCGTTTGTGCCCCAGCTTCACCAGCCTTCGCACCGCTTCACGAGCTCCAGCAAAGTTGTCCGCCACCACCGCCGCAGTTTTCAGTGCGGTGAGAACACGGTCCACTTGCGTAAGCGGCAGCCGGGAATCGATGAGCGTCTTCAGATGCTTGGAGTCACCACCCACTGGCGCAAGAATGAGCCCGTCGATGCGCCGGTCCAGCAGCATGCGGATGCATTCAGCCTCCACTTCAGCGGACTCCTGCGAATCAGCCAGCAGAACGGTGTAGCCCAGTGTGCGTGCCCTCCGCTCCACCGCTCGGGCCAGCGCGGCAAAGAACGGATTGGAAATATCCGGGATCACCAGCCCCAGCGTGCGTGTGCTTTGCAGCCGCAGGCTGCGCGCCAGCTCATCCGGTCGCACCCCCATCGCCGCAGCTTCTTCGAGAATGTGCCTTTGAGTTTCCTTCGCGATCCGAAACTCATCACCGCGCCCCGCCATCACACGTGAGACCGTGCTGGCTGAAATGCCAAGATGCTGGGCGAGAGATTTGAGATTCATGCAAGGCGGACGTCCGGTCTTTCAGCACAAACTGGCGATAAACCGCTCCCACCGCAACGTCCCCTTCTTCATGTTCCATGCACGCCATCTGCCGCTCACCCTTGCACGGCCCCACAACTGACGCACAGCCTCCTCTCCGCCACTATTTTGGCACTGCACCACCCACCGCCGGGAATACACTGTACCAATGCCAGACTCGCCCTCCTCCACCGAAACCCTCGTCCTCCTGCTCACCCAGCATCAGGAGCCGTTGTTTCGTTACATCTTCAGCCTCGTCCCGCGTGAGGCAGATGCCCGCGACATCCTGCAGGAAACGAGTCTCGCCCTCTATCGCAAGTTCGCCGAGTACGACACCACCCGCCCCTTCCTCCCCTGGGCCTACCGCTTCGCCTATCTCCAGGTACAAAAACACCGCGAGAAATCCGCACGCTCCCCGCTGCTCTTCAGCGAAGACGTCATGGACCTGCTCGCCAGCGAGCGCAGCCACATCGAACCCCGCCTTGATGAACGCCTCCGCCTTCTCGATGCCTGCCTGCAAAAACTCACCGCGCAGGATCAAGAGCTCATCACCAGCCGTTACGCCATGCGCCAGAGCGCCGAGGAAATGATGAGCCGCTTCTCCCTCACGCGCCGCACCCTCTTCCGCAATCTGGAGCTCCTGCGCCAGCGCCTGCATGAGTGTGTCACGCACCAGCTTCAAGTGGAGGGCCTCGCATGAATCTCGACTCCCTCATCCATGCCGAGATCGATGGCGAAATCACCCCTGAGCAGCACGCCCAGCTCGAAGAGCTGTTGCGCTCAGACTGGCAGGCACGCCAGCGTTACCTCGAACTCGTCGATCAACACGCCCGCCTGCTCCAGCAGCCAACCGTAAACACCGGTCGCCTGCAAAAATCCACGCCCAAGCTTCCCGCCAGCCGGTGGCTTCCCGCCCTCACCGCAGCCGCCGCAGTCATCGCCTGCGCCTTCATCTTCTGGCCATGGCACTCCGCTGAAACAGAAGCCATCTCCAACGGCGTCGCCATGCTCAGCCAGACCATGGATGCCAGGTTCACCACCACACTCCGCAGTGGCGACACCCTCAAACCCGGCACCATCCAGCTCACTCAAGGTCTCGCGCAGATCGAGTTCTTCAGCGGCGCCACAGCCTTGATCGAAGGCAGCGCTGAAATCGAAATCCTCTCCGCCTGGGAAGCGCGCTGCCTGAGCGGCCGCGTGCGCGTCCATGTGCCACCTGCTGCCAAAGGCTTCCTCATGCACGCCCCCGGCATGAAGCTGGAAGATCTCGGCACCGAATTCGCGCTCAATGTGAAGGACAACACCAGCTCTGTGCATGTCTTCGAAGGCGAAGTTATCGCGCACACAAATGCACAGACGTCCGCCAGTTTGAAACAAGGCATGTCCTTGTCCTCGCTCAAAACCAATAACGTCTCTCCGCAGGATTTCCTCTCCATCAGCGAACTCCACGGCCTCGTAAAACAACGCGACACCCAGCGCTTCGCCGACTGGCAGCAATGGTCACTCACCGCCTGCAAAGATCCGCGCCTCATCGCCTACTACACCTTCAAACATATGGAGGACGATCGCTGGGACCGCCTCGTGAAAAACGTCACCGAACCTCGCCATCCTCAGCGCGACGGAGGTGCCGTCGGTGCCGCCTGGACCCAAGGCCGCTGGCCCGAAAAAACCGCGCTGGAGTTCAAACGCCCCGGCGACCGCGTCCGCCTGAATCTCGACGGCACCTATCACGCCCTCACCCTCGCCTGCTGGGTGAAGGTCGATTCCGTGGACAAGAAGTACAACTCACTCCTCCTCACCGACGGCTACGACAACGGCGAGCCCCACTGGCAGATCTACGAAGACGGCAGCCTCATGTTCTCCGTCATGTATCGACCCGCAGACGCCGCCAAGAATGCCAAATACAACCAGATGTACTACAGCAAGCCCGTCTTCACCGCAGACAGCCTCGGCCGCTGGCACCACCTCGCCGTGACCTATGACAACACCAGCGGCACGGTCATCCAATACTTCGATGGTCAGCCCGTCGGCCACGAAATCTCCCCGCTCCACCAGCCCGGCCGCGCCATCGTCTTCGGCCCCTGCGAGATCGGCAACTGGGGCCTCCCCACCCAGGGCCACCAGTTCCCCATTCGCAATCTCAACGGCGCCATCGATGAATTCGCCATCTTCAGCAACGTTCTGAGCGCCTCTGAAATCAGCACCCTCTACAACCATGGCAAACCCGACTGACACGCATGCCACTTCGTTAAGGCGGGGCTTCGCTCATCTGCTTGGTCTGCCACGTCGCTCGGACCAGCGCCCACTGGGAGCGCCGATATTTTATCGGCTCTGGGCGAACGTCCCTGCCGCCTCGTCGCGCTCCACTCCGTTCCGCCACACATCAGCCCCAAAGGGGCTGCGGATTTCAGCCCAGGGTCAGCCGAGCCTCAGCGAGGCGACCCTGGGTATGACAACACACGACCGGGAAGCAAACCCATCACTTCGCCGCACCCAGCCTTCACCAGCAGCGTCTGCAAAAAGCGCCGCCGCACATCGGGGCCGAAATCTCACAACACGCCTAGATACTCGATTGGCCCCTTAACCATTTGTACCTGCACATCTTTGAATTCACAACCATGACCGGCAAAGCACTCCTCATCTTCCTGCTCGTCGCCTCCTCCCTCCAAGCCGAAGACGCTGAAGCCCTCTTCGTCCGTCGGGTCTGGCCCCTCTTCCAAGAGAAGTGCCTCGCCTGCCACGGCAATGACGAACAGAAGATCAAAGGCGGCTTCGACATGCGCACGCTGGAAACCACGCTCAAAGGCGGCGAGAGCGAGAAGCCATCCATCATCCCCGGCAAACCCGAGCAAAGTCCCCTCTACCTCGCCTCCACACGCCAGCACGAGGCCGACTGGGACCCCATGCCACCCAAGGAAGCCGACAAACTCTACGCGGAGCAACTGAACTGGATCAAAGCATGGATCACTGGCGGCGCCCCATGGCCCGATGAATCAAAGCGCAACGCCATAGCGAAAGCCAACGCCGACAAATGGAGCGCCGAAGACGGCATCACCATAAAAACCACTGGGGCCCTCTCCCCCGAATGGGCCAATCGCCGCTACAAACCCGAAGGCCTCTGGGCATACCAACCGGTGAAGAAGCCAGCGACAAAAAGCCCCACCCCCATCGACGAACTCATCGCCCTGCACATGCCCGATGGCATGCACCCCGCACCCGCCACTGATGCCCGCACCTTCATCCGCCGCGCCACCTTCGATCTCACCGGCCTCCCTCCCACCCCCGAAGAAATCACCGCCTTCGAGCAAGCTTACAGCCAGGATCCAGCATCCAGCATCCAGCATCTGGTCAACCGCCTCCTCGCCTCCCCTCACTACGGCGAGCGCATGGCCCGCCACTGGCTCGATGTCACCCGCTACGCCGACAGCAGCGGCTTTGCCAATGACTACGAACGTGGCAACGCCTGGCGCTACCGCGACTACGTCGTCCGCAGCTTCAACGCCGACAAACCTTATGACCAGTTCATCAAGGAGCAGATCGCAGGCGATGAGATGCAGCCGGACAACTCCGAACACCTCATCGCCACCGGCTTCCTCCGCATGGGCCCTTGGGAACTCACTGGCATGGAGGTGGCCAAGGTCGCCCGTCAACGCTTCCTCGATGACGTCACCAACAGCGTCGGCGAAACCTTCCTCGCTCACTCCCTCCAATGCGCCCGCTGCCACGATCACAAGTTCGATCCCGTGCCCACGCATGACTACTACTCCATGCAGGCCTGCTTCAGCACCACCCAGCTCGCCGAACGTCCCGCGCCATTCCTCCCTTCGGAAAACACCGCCGGCTTCGAAGAAAAGAAATACCTGGAACCACGCCGCATCGAGCACATGACCATGCTCGCCCGTCTTGACGACAAGATGCTCGCCAACGCGGAAAAATGGTTCGCCGAAAAGAAGCTCGACCGCAGCACCTGGAACAAAGCCGTGACCTCCGCTCGCGACTTCATCGCCAGCGGCGGCAAGATGAAGAAGAACCGCAGCTTCACTGGCGTGTTCGAAACCGCCCGCGCCATCCTGCAAAAGCAAAATATACCCGAAGACCAATACCCGCCCAAGCTCGTCGGCTTCGCACCCGAAGACTACGGCAACGAACGCGTCGCCCGCAAAGGACTCGAACGCCTGAAGTGGGAGTTCGAACGCTACGAACCCTTTGCCTTCAGCGTCTATGATGGCCGCACACCACAGGTCACCAGCATCTACCAGCCCATCCGCATGCCGCAGGATCGCATGACAGCCGGCGAACTCGAGCAAACCGCCATCCTCGGTGGTGGCGACCCCTTTTCACCCACGCAACCCGTGAAACCCGGCGTCCTGTCCGTGCTCGGCGGCGTCGAGTTCCCCGACGCTATTGAAGGCCGCCGCACCGCTCTCGCCAATTGGATTGCCAGCAAGGACAACCCGCTCACCACTCGCGCCATAGTCAATCGCCTCTGGCTCTGGCATTTCGGCCAGGCCATCGCCGGCAATCCCAACAACTTCGGCAGCACCGGCAAAGAGCCCACACATCCCGAACTGCTCGACTGGCTCGCCGCCACGCTGGTGGAGAAGAAATGGTCCATCAAAGAAATGCACCGCCTCATCATGACCAGCGCCGCTTATCGTCGCAGCTCCGAGTTCAAAGCCGAAGGCCCCAAGCTAAGCCACGAAGAAGCCACAAAGTCCTACGCCGTCTTCAAACCCCGCCGCCTGATGGCCGAAGAAATGCGCGATGCCATGCTCAGCATCACCGGAGAATTAAATCCCACACTCGGCGGCATCCCAAACCGCCCCGAGATCAACATCGAAGTCGCCATGCAGCCACGCCAGGTCATGGGCACCTTCGCCTCCGCCTGGGTGCCAAATGCAAAGCCCGCACAGCGCCACCGCCGCAGCCTGTATGCCTTGAAGATTCGCGGCGTGCGCGATCCCTTCATGGAAGTCTTCAACGAACCCGGCCCCGACTTCTCCTGCGAAGCCCGCGAAGTCTCCACCGTCACCCCCCAGGTCTTCAGCCTCTTCAACGGCCAGGCCAGCTACGACCGCGCACTCGCACTCGCAAACCGCGTCATGCAAGAAAAGCCATCAGACGCCATCACCCGCGTCTTCCAGCTCGCGTATGGCCGCCCTCCATCCGCCGATGAGAAATCCACCTGCACCACACACTGGCACACCATGGTATCCAGACAGGCTGCCATCGCCTTCAAGCAACCCCAGCCCCCTCTCAGCGTGAAACGCGATGCCGTGGAGGAAAACACCGGCGAAAAATTCAGCTTCCACGAAAAACTCCCCGGCTACGCCGACTTCATTCCCGATCTCCAGCCCGCCGATGTCGATGCTCAAACACGCGCTCTCGCAGACGTCTGCCTGGTCCTGCTGAACTCGAACGAATTCGTTTACCTCTACTGAACCATGAACCAGACCTTCTTTCCCTGCGCCGGAGCTCGCGCAATGCATTCGCCCACACGCCGCGAATTCATCTACGGCCTCGGCACCTCCCTCGGCAGCGTAGCCCTCACTTCACTCCTCGCCGCCGAACAAACCGGCCCCCTCGCACCCAAGGCCCAGCAGATTCCCGCAAAAGCCAAAAACTGCATCTTCCTCATGATGGAAGGCGGCCCCTCCCACATCGACACCTTCGATCCCAAGCCCGTCCTCGAAAAGCTCCACCTCAAGGAGTTCACCCGCGAAGGAAAGCAGAAGTCCGCCATGGAAAGCGGCAAGCGCTACTACGTGAAGTCCCCCTTCAAGTTTGCCCAGCATGGCCAGAGCGGCGCATGGATGAGCCAGCCCTGGCAGCACCTCGCTGGCGTTGCCGATGAGCTCTGCTTCTTCCGTGGCTGCCAGGTGGACTCCGTGAATCACCCCACCGCCATGTATCAAATGAACTGCGGCAATCGCTTCGGGGGCGATCCCGCCATCGGTGCCTGGGTCACCTACGGCCTCGGCTCCGTGAATCAGGACCTGCCAGGCTTCATGGTGCTGCCTGAAATCAGCTATCCACAAGGCGGCAGCGCAAACTGGAGCAACGGCTACCTCCCCGCCCAATTTCAAGGCACCCCCCTGCGCCCCAAAGGCTCTCCCATCCTCGATCTGCAACCACCCCAAGGAATCGCATCCGACCATCAACGCGCCAACCTCGATCTCCTCGCTCAGCTAAACACCCGCCACGCCGAAGCCCACCCATGGCACGACGAACTGCGCGCTCGCATGCACAATTACGAACTCGCCTTCCGCATGCAGACGCAGGTGCCGGAGACCCTGGACCTCAGCAAAGAAGACGAAAAGACCAAAGCCATGTACGGCATCGGCAGCGATGCCACCGACGCCTTCGGCCGCAAATGCCTGCTCGCCCGCAAGCTCGTGGAAAAAGGCGTGCGTTTCGTACAGCTCTACGCCGGCACATGGGACAGCCACGACTACATCGAGCGCGCCCACGGCAATCTCATCCATCAGGTGGACCAGCCCATCGCCGCACTCATCAAGGACTTGAAGCAGCGCGGCCTGCTGGAAGACACCCTCATCGTCTGGTGCGGTGAATTCGGCCGCACCCCGGACAATGGCGTGCGCGGCGGCACCGCCTATGGGCGCGATCACAATCCAAAGGCGATGACCGTCTGGCTCGCCGGTGGCGGCGTGAAGGCCGGCCACACCATTGGCAGCACCGATGACCGCGGCATGGAAGCCGTCGAAGAGGTTCATCACGTCCGCGATCTCCACGTCACTCTCCTGCGCCTGCTCGGCCTGAACGACAACAAGCTCACCTTCTACCACGCGGGCCGCTTCAAGCAGCTCAGCCAGTTCGGCGGCCAGGTCATCGAGAAATTGATCGCGTAGTATTTGAGCGATGCCGCCTTTCTGGCACGTTCTTCCCTCATGCTGAAAAAATTTGTCATCGTCCTCTGCCTCGGAGCCGCCGCCGGTGCCACATGGGTGGCACTGAAACCCGCCAAGACCAGTTCTGCGTCACTCACCGTCTTTTGCGCCGCCGGCATCAAGAAGCCGGTGGAGGAAATCGCCGCCGCTTACCAAAAGGAAACCGGCACCGAAGTCCGCCTGCAATACGGCGGCACCGGCACCCTGCTGAGCCAGCTCAAGATCACCAAGCAGGGCGATCTCTTCATCGCCGCTGACGATGGCGCCTTGGCAGATGCAAAAAAGCTGGGCGTCACCCGCGAGGAGTTCACTCTCGTCAATCAGCAGCCGGTGCTCGCCGTCGCCAAAGGCAATCCCAAACACATTGACAGTCTCGCCGCCCTGAAGCGCCCGGATATCAAACTCGCCCTGGCAAATCCCGAAGCCGCGAGCATCAGCCGCGTGGCAAAGAAGCTCCTCGGCCCCGAATGGGATGCCTTGGCCGCGAAGGCCGCCGTGATGAAACCCACCGTCACTGAAATCGCCGCCGATCTCTCCCTCGGTGCCGTCGATGCCGCCATTGTCTGGGACTCCACCGTCCCCCAATTCAAAGGCCTGGAGATCGCGCCGCTGCCAGAGCTCGCAAAGCACGACGAACATGCCACCGCGACTATCCTCTCATCGAGCCAGCAGCCCGCAGAGGCGCTGCGCTTTGCGCGCTACCTAACCGCCCCGGAAAAAGGCGGCACCGTTTTCCAAAAGCAGGGCTTCAAACCCGTGCCCGGAGACAAGTGGGCCGCACGCCCTGATCTGATCATCTACAGCGGCGGCGTGAATCGTCTCGCCATCGAAAAACTCCTCCAGCAGTTCGCCACCCGTGAAGGCATCACGCTGACCACCGTCTTCAATGGCTGCGGCATTCTCTGCGCATCCATGAAGACCATGCAGGACAGCAGCAATCCCAAGTTCCCAGACGTCTACTACGCCTGCGATGTCTGTTTCGTCCCCCCCGTCGCGGAGCAATTCCCTGAAGCCATCCTCCTCACCGAGGCGGAAATCGTCATCGCCGTCCCCAAGGGCAATCCGAAGGGCATCCACACGCTCGCAGACCTTGCCCGCCCCGGTCTGCACGTCGGCATCTGCAATGCGGAGCAGTCCACCATCGGCTTTCTCACACGCTCCATGCTGAAGTCCATGAACCTGTGGGAAAGCGTGAGCAAAAACGCATCATCCCAGGTGCCCACCGCAGATTTCCTCGTGAATCAGATGCGCACCGGCTCACTCGACGCCGCCGTCGTTTATGGCATCAATATCAACAACGACAAAGCCCACTTCGATGCCGTGCCGCTGCCCGCAGACAAGTCCAAGGCCGTCCAGCCCTTCGCCGTTCGGCATGATTCCCCGAACCAGCAGCTGGGCCGCCGCCTCCTCGCCTTCCTGCGCGAGCAGCGCACCACGTTCGAAAATGCCGGCTTCGTCTGGAAAGGCGACACCGCTCCCGTCAAAAGCGCGGACATCGTCCTGCCAGACTGGTTGAAGCAAAAATAGCTGTTAACTGCAGGCACAGCGCCGCGTCCGTAGGTCGGGTGTGTTTGGCGTCCATCACATCCTCGCCCTCACAACCTCCTTCGCCAAACCGCCCGACTTCGAGCGCGTTCGTACGCCATGGCGTCTGCCACACACGGATAGACGGGGCGTGCTTGCGCCACCCCCTTCTACTCCGCCGTCTGCAGCACCTGCTCCAGCCCACCCGCCATCAGATCATGCTGCCAGTTCATCAGATGACTCGATGGATTTCCGTCCACGACGAGTTCTTCGATGGTCGCACGTGACCCGAGCAGCGAGGGCTCGATCTCAAGCTCCTGCGCCACTTTTTCGCGATGCGCACAGAGCTTGTCGATCTGATCACGCTGCGTGTCACTGAGGCGCCCTTTGGTCTTCTTGGCGCGCTGCGGCCAGTCGGCGGCAGTGGATGCCATGATCGCCGCCACGATGTCAAAAAACTCCTTCTTCCAGCGCGGACGCCAGCCATTCGGCGGATTCAGCGGCTGGCCGGCTTCAAACTGCTCGGCGTAGGCCACCATCTGCTTGTTGGACATGATCTTGAAGCACGGCGTGTCACGCTCTTTCGCGATGCCTTCACGCCATTCCCACATGCCTTTCAGGATGGCCAATCCTCTGGGGTGCAGCCTGCCGCAGCCCTGCACACGCCACGGATCTTCACGCGCCACGTTGTCACGCGCGGCCACATCTTCCTGCAAAGACAGGCAGCTCTGATGAAACCAGTCTTCCCGACCCTTCGCTTTGAGTTCAGCCACGAATTTATCCGCGATCGGCAGCAGATAGCGCACATCATCCACTGCATACGAAAGCATGTTCGGTGGCAGCGGCCGGCGGCTCCAGTCAGCCTTTTGTGAGGCTTTGCACAGATCCAGATCAAAAGCGTTCTTCACCAGCGCCGCGAGGCCAAACTGGCGTGCGCCAAGCAGGCGCGCAGCGATCTGCGTGTCACGAATCACCTTCGGATTCCAGTCATAGGTCCTCCGCAGCATCGTCAGGTCGTAGTCAGCCCCGTGAAACCACAGCTCATGCGCATCCAGCAGTTCCAGCAGCGGCGTCACATCTGAAATCGCCAGCGGATCCACCAATGCATAGCGCCCGGCGCAGTTCACCTGCAGCAGGCAGAGCTTCTCATGGTAGTGGTGCAGGCTGTCCGCCTCCGTGTCCAGGCAGCAGCGCTTGTCCGGGCTTTCTGCCAGCCAGACTCGCATCTTGCCCACCCATTCATTGAGGTGCTCCGGGGTGTCGATGAACTCGTAGTCCTTCGGTGGTGATCCTTCCTCGTTCATTTCAGGCCCATGAGGAGGATTTCCGCATTGTTGCTGGTGCGGTTGATATTGCGAATAAGCATCTCAAGTGCCTCCACAGCCGGGACTGCAGCAAGCTGTTTGCGCACCTGCGTGATGCGCCGGAATTCGTCCGGGTGGTAGAGCAGGTCGTCACGCCGCGTGCCCGATTTGAGCAGGTGCAGCGCGGGGTAGATCCGCCGCTCGGAAATTTCTCGGTCCAGCGTGGCCTCCATGTTGCCGGTGCCTTTGAACTCTTCAAAGATCACTTCATCCATGCGGCTCTCGGTTTCGATCAGCGCCGTGGCAATGATCGTCAGGCTTCCGCCTTCCTCCACATTGCGGGCAGAACCGAAGAATTTTTTGGGCTTTTGCAGCGCCTTGGTGCCGACACCGCCGGCCATGTACGCTCCACCCTTGCTGCCCTGCGATGAGTTATAACCACGGGCCAGACGCGTGATGCTGTCCAGCAGGATCACCACGTCCTTCTTCATCTCCACCAGTCGGCAGGCGCGCTCACGCACGATCTCCGCCACCTGGCTGTGCCGCTTCGGACTCTCATCAAACGTGGAGCTGTAAATCTCGCAGCCGCTCACCGTTTCTTCGAAATCGGTCACTTCCTCGGGGCGCTCATCCAGCAGCAGCACGATGAGCGTGATCTCCTTGTGATTCTGGGAGATGGATTTGGCAATGTCCTTCAGGATCACCGTCTTGCCCGAACGAGGCGGCGCACAGATCAGACCACGCTGGCCTTTGCCCAGCGGTGCCACGATGTCGAGAATGCGGGAGCTGACCGCGCACGGCTTGGCCGTTTCAAGAATGATGCGCTTGTTGGGAAACGTCGCCGTCAGCTTGTCGAAATCCGTCGGTGTCTCCCATTTGTCGATGGTAATCCCTTCGACTTCGGTGATCCGGTCGATCGCCAGGTACTTGTCCCGGTCCTTGGGAGCCTTGGCAATCCCTGCAATTCTCTGGCTGGGGCGCAGATTGAACTTCCTGACCAGAAACAAAGGAACGAAGACGTCCTCTGGCAGGGGCATGAAACTGTACTTCGGATAACGGATGAGGCCGTAGTTGTCCGAGCCGATCTCCAGCACACCTTCCACCTTGAGGCGGGTTTTGTGTTCCCCCATCCACGAACAAAGATCGTAAATGAGCTGATGCTTCGTGCGGCTTGCATTCAGGCGGAAACCCACCTTTTCCGCAAGCTCCAGCAGATCAGCCAGCGAGGAGTTCTGCAGTTCGTTGATGGAGATCTCCTCTGGAAACGGTGGCTGCGCGCCATCCGTCTTCTGGGGCTCGGCAGGCGTCTCGCCTGAAACGGCGGGAGGTTGAGCAGGAGATGCAGTTTCCTGCTGCGGCTCGGGATTCTCCGGGGGGAGAGTGGCAACGGGGGTGGGGTCCGACACTGGGGAGGCGGGGGGGGCCGCAACCGTTGCGGGGGATTCGGTAGATGGGTCGTTCATGCTTGCAAGAGTGGACTTGCCAGCGTCAGCACCTGGGCTTCAAGAGAGGCCAGAGAACCATCATTCCAAATGACGGCATCTGCTCTTTCTACCTTGGCTTCGATGGGCCATTGGGCCTCCAGGAACTTGTGAACGGTCTGTTCGTCGAGTCCCCGGGTTTCCATCATCCGCCTGACTTGCACCGACCGGCTGGAAGCCACCACGATGACGAAGTCTGCTGAAACTGTACCTCCAATCTCATAGTGGAGGGGGACTTCCGCAAGGAAAAGATTCACCCCGGCCTTTTCGGCCTCCCTGCGGGCGTTCTCCAGAGATGCCAAAACGGGGGGATGCAGCAGGCCCTCCAGCTTTTTGCGCAAACCCACATCCGGCAGCACCACATCACGCAGCCACTGCCGGTTGATCTCGCCTGCATTGCCCAGAACCCTCGCGCCAAAGGCAGCCACCAACCCCTGAATCGTAGATTCACGTTTCATCACCTCTGCCACCATCAAATCGGCAGAAAAGACACGGTGCGTCTTGGGAAGCTGCTCAATCAGCAACGTGACTAGCGAACTTTTGCCGCATCCTGCTCCGCCGGTGATCAGCCAAGATTTCATCGAAGTATTTGGCCGGTGCTTGGCCTGTCTGCAATCGTAAGTCACTAAAACAAATCAGGCAGGATGCTTTCGCAATCCTGCCTGATAGTAATTAAGCTAAGAGATTTTAAACTATTAGTTGGCTGGTGCCACCGCTGGCAGGAGAGTTCCCACAGAGCCAGGGCCGGCTGCAGCATCCGCACCTGCTGCTGCCTGTGTAGGGTTGACCGGCTTGATACGCTGACCCGAAGGGTCGATCAAATGGGCCGTCACGAAGATCATCAGATTGCGCTTGTAGTGCTGCTCGGACTCACTCTTGAACAGGCGACCGATGAACGGAAGGTCGCCAAGGATCGGCACTTTGTCCTGAACGTCCTGCACGTCTTCGCGGATCAGGCCGCCGAGAGCAACGGTCTGTCCATCCCAGACGGAGACGCCAGTCGTGACCTTACGGACAGAGAATACCGGCTGATTGATGATGTTGGGCGTGATCACACGCTCAGGCTGGGACAGAGGAACGTAGCCCTCAACGTCTTTTGTTGTTTCTACTCCTAAAATGGTTTCTGTGATCGAGGAAGTAACGCTCAGCACGGACTGGCTCGAAGGCGAGTTAATCGGGGAACCATAATTGATGAACCCATCAAACTCCACAACTTCAGGGGCGAGGGTCAGTTCGATCGTGTTACCATCCGCACCCACCGTGGGTTCAGCCTCAAGGCGAACACCAGTCTGGCGCATTTCGAAGGCCGTCGGGGTCGTAGGAGTGGCAATCTGCTGGCCACCGCCACCGCCACCAACGTTCAGACCACCACCACCCTGAGGAAGACGTGGAGGATCAAATTCCGTTGGGTAGATGAATTCGCGAGTCACTTCCATGGTGGCACGAGTGCCGCTCTTCGTTGTCACGCTTGGGGCGCTCATCAAATCCACGCCTTTTTTCTGGCTCAAGCCACGGAGCACACTCTGGAACTGTGGGCTGGAAAAAATACCGGCAGTGCTGAAAATCCCTGGAGCAGAAGAGACCGCGCCGGTGGTGGAACCCGTGGTTAACAGATTGTCAATGCTATTGTTTCCAATGGCATAGCCGCCACTGCGATTCCCAGCAGTTACGGCGCCACCACCACCATAGGCACTCCCACCGGTAGCTCCTAGCGGGACCGTGCCGCCAAGAGCAGCAGCCACTGGAAGATCGGGAAACACCGTCGTGCCATCGAGCTTATATCCAGGTTGAGTCGAATTTGCGGTGAATGGATAGTCGGCGGTATTATACGTAGTTCCATTACCAGAACTCCCCCCGCCAAATCCGAGATTACCAACAGTGACCCCCCCGAGTAGCCAGTCAAAGCCGAGCTCCTCCGTGTTTTTCTGAGTCACTTCAACAAATTTGGAAGTGATGACCACCATCTTGGGAGCCAATTTCGTAATGGATTCCACATAGGCTTCCACCAAATCCAAGTTGGGCTGCGTATTTCTGACCACCAGCTGTGAGTTGGCAGGATTGTAACTTGCCGAAGCACCCTCTGGGAAAACGATTCCTGATGCTTCAAGGATCTGCCGGGCTGTTCTTCTAGCGATCAAACCACCACCTCCAGCCGCTGCGGCACCACCGCCAGCAGCGAAAGGATCAGCAGCTGCCGCCGGTGCAGCAGCACCAGGGTCTCCACCACCACCCGAGCTCAAGAAATCAGGCGGCACGCGGTAGCTGCGAGTATACTGCTCACTGGCATTTTCGGAGATTGGCACCACCAGAACGGCATGCGCCTCCACCTTGTATTTCATCTGCGCCAGCTCGGTCACGTAGCGAAGAGCCTCAGACATCGGCACATCTTTCAAATCCAAGCTGATGGATGCATTGCTTGGCGCATCACCCATGCGGAGAATGATGTTGACTCCTTTGACTCCGGATTTGTCGGTGAAGGTGTCCAAATCACGGCTTTTGACACGAAGGTATTCAATCGCCTCTTCAATGGTTGCCCCTTCGAATTGCACCGTCGGGAAAATGATCTTGTTCATTTTTTCCGTCAGATACGCACCTGGGCTGCGTCCCACACCATATTCAAAGATGACAGCCTGACCTTGCACAGGCACCTTGTCCTCCCAAGTCTCAGTCACCTGCGTCAGCATTTTGGCACGCTGGTGATCGTAGGCCGACTTGAAGTAGGCCTGACGCTTGCGCTCAGCATTCTCCATGCCGCGGCGGGCGGCGCTGTTGTAAGGGTCTGTCCGCAGAACATCCTGATACTGCGAAATGGCAGCATCATACTGGCCTGTTTCAACGGAACTGTTTCCAAGCAGGAGCCCCGCCTGAACCTTGCCAACGTTGGTCACATGCTCAGCCGTGAGCGATGGCGGCCAGCGGTCTGGATCTTCAAGCTGCTTCTGGAACGCCAGAGCGCCTTTGTGCCCTGGAATTAACACCAGCGCACCTTCCAGCAATTGACGGGACTCCTTGTAGTTGCCTGCCTTGGCACGTTCCTGGGCAACCGTGACGCTGCAATCGGCATACTTGAGCTGGGCCAGATCCAGCCAGTCACGGGTCAATGGCGCATTTGGCAGCGAATCGATGGCGGCTTTGTAGGAGCTAAGCGCACCATCATAATCCCCCTCGCTGAATAATTTGTCACCACGATCCATGGCCGTGCGTGCATCTTCAATGCGGGCATAACGACGTGCGATTTCGCGATTGGCCATTCCAGTGACGGTACTTTGACTTTGGGCCATGATCGATGGCGAGGCCGCAGTCAAAACGAGAAGGGAAAGGTTGAACACCAGACGAGAGTGATGGGTCATAGGGCAAACTGACAATATTTTGTGGTAAAGAGAGATTACTAACAGAAGAGGGCGAACTTTGGCGAGCTAATTTTTGTGCCGGGATGAAAATAGCGAAGGCTTAGCCCTGCTTAATTTCGATGGTTTCTTTCGTGGGTTTACCATCCGCCCCGAGAGGCGAAATAATGGCTTTGGTTTCTTCCAATTTGAGAATGTAGTACGTCTTGCCAAGGCCGGGAAGCTGGAACGAGCCCCCTTCTTTCACCCCAGGAATGACCTGACGCTTCTTCCAGCGGAATTCGAACTCAGCCTCATAATCGGCCAGATTCACTTCCTTGCCTTCCACCAGCTCAAATTCCTTCTGGGTGGACATATCGAGCATTTTCAGAATGTAGGCATCCTTGGGCCCAAACTTCGTTTCGATGGTCTTTTTATCGGCGGAGAGAATTTTGAAGCGCAGGGTGCCTTTGTCGAAACCAAACTCCTCGTTGAGAGGCTTGAAAACACTGGCGCGGGTCGGCACCAGACGCTGAATCTGGAAAGTGCCATCACTGCCACCCTTGAGCATCAGGATGTAGTCATGGCTGATGCGCTTGGTCAGGAACAGCTTGTCCGTATATGGCGGCATCGAGCTCGCATCCCGTGGATCAGTCTTGGCATTGAACTCTTCCAGGTTGGAAAACCCGTCGTTGTCCGCATCCAGCTGGCCCACGTTGGGCGAAAAGATGTTGGGGAGCTGTGCTTCCGGCGGGTTTTTCGTCAGATCTCCCGTGAGGAAGAGGTTGGTCATCGGTTCACGCAGCTTCGGCTCCGGCAGCAGAAGGTCGAAAAGCTTCCCGTCCTTCATCACCAGCATCACGGACTTGTTCAATGGCACCGCCTTCTCATTTCGCACCGGGGAAAGCCATGAATACTTCTTCTTGAAGGTTTCGGTGGCGTCTTTCACCTTCTGGCTTGCGGGTGCGTTCAAGTCATTCTTGGAGAACCCCTGTGGCAGGGTAAGACTTTCCTCAAGCCCTTGCGATTCGAGGATCAGAAACACGGCCACCCCAATCGCTAGAAGGGAGGAAATGATCAGAATGGTTTTTTCGTAGTTGCCCTGTCGGTTCTGCATGGTGGTGCTTTAAGGCTGCGGATTTTTATAAAGTGAGATCAACGTCCGGCGGGAGCCTGGGCCGCAACCCCTGCGGCGGCGTCCAAAAATTTGATCAGATCGATTTCGAGCCTGACTTTCAGAAGCTCATTCCCAAACACAGGAATGGCATCCACAAAAGCCGGCGGCGGCGGCTTGATCTCATCCGAGGGCGCCTCCTCCGTTTTGACAGGTGCATTCGGGTCACTAGTCCCTTCGGTCGGCAGTCTGACTTCAGAAACCAGCGGCCCATCCTGACGTTGATTCTCGATGCGCAGCAGCCGCAGGCTGGTGAAATACGGCATGTCAGTCGGGCTGGTCAGGCGGCTGATCAGCAGCTGCAATGGCCCCTGATCCAAGGTCAAAACCAGCGAAATCTGACGTTTCTCAACAATACCAGAGGGCACCTGCGCCCCTAACGCTGCGGCATTGTTGCTCCCCTGCGCGGCGGTGGAAGTTTTAGCGGAAGCAGCCTCGACGGGCAGCTTGGAGCGCTCCAGTAGATCCAGCGACTGCACTCCACATTTCATGAGGAGCTTCGTCAGCTCATCCATGGCGTCCAGATAACCGGAAAGCTCGGTGGCTTCGGCGCCGGATTTGGGCAGCGTGTGGGTGTAGTCATCAAAACCGAAGGCAAATTCTGCAGGGAGCTGCATCTTCGCCTGCACAGATGTCTTGCGGATTTCGGAGATCTTGGCTTTGAGTTTGTCCTGAAACTCAATGTCATTGATCGCCGCAACCTTCGGCTGAAGAATGAGCACCGTTTTGCCAAGGGTGTCCACCAGCTTCGTGTACTCGGCCACCGAGTCTTGTTTGGCCTTCAAATTGGCCTCCGTGGGTGCCAGTTGCGCGCCTTTCAGGCCGGCCACCTGGTTGCCCAGGCCCAGATAACCCTCCTTGGTTTCTGCATAGACACTCCATGCATCAAACAACAGATAGCCAAGGGCCAGCGAGCCGACGACGATTACGCCAAGAATGGCGGCCAATGGTTTATTTTCACGTATCCAGTCCATGATGCTTTATTGAAATTGCAGAGGATTGCGCAGAGGCATTTTAATTTCGAAGTGATAGGCGTAGCGCACTTCATCCACGCCACTGTCAACCTTCACATATGTGTCACGTTTGGCTTCAAAGTCCGGCGCGTTGAAGGCGTCCAGTTTCGCCAGCTTCGCGGCAAAATCATAGACCACCTTCTGCTCTCCTTTGTCGTTCTTACGATACAGCCCTTGCATGCGCAGTGTGTAGACCGGTGCAGCAGGCGCCCCTCTGGAGTTGCTGCTGTTATTGGGAGCAGGCCTGCTGTTGTTCTCTTCACCGCCCCACAGCGATTTGGTGATGGGTTTGTCATCCTTCAGCACTTCGATCACAGGCAGCCAGATCAGATCATTGTCGAACTGCTGATTGAGGTCATTGAGCAGATGCGCCCACCAGGAGCGGTCGGTCACCGCCTGCTCCAGCTGCGCGCTGCGAACTCGGAGCTCTTCCTGCTTGGCGTCAAGCTGGCGGATTTGATTGGCCAGACCACTGAGCTGCCCGCTTTCAGCCTGCAGGGCGGCAGCACGTGTTTCCACCACCGCAGTCGCGCTCTTGAACCAGAAGATCGAGGCAGCCAGTGCCCCCATGATGCAGATCCCGGACAGAATCAGGGCCGGTGCACGGCGCGCTGCGTCACGCGCCGCAGCCAGCTTCCCGGGGACGAGTTCGATTTCACAAGGGCAGGAGCCCATGCCACGCAGTGCCAGACCGATGAGTTCTCCAAGCGCCGGTGCATCCATCTGGGCCGCATCCGCGCTCACTCCACGATCCGTCTGCACACCACGCAGCCCGTTGTAAATTTCCACCGGCAGCTTCAGTTTTTCCGCGAAAAACTCCGCAATGTAGCCTGCACCCGAGCCACCGCCCGCGAGGAACACGCGCTTCGGCGCGCTGCCACCCTGCTGGCTGCGGTAAAAGGTGATCGTGCGCATGATCTCAGCATGGAGACGCGTCATCGAATTGCGCATGACCTTGGACATGGCGTTCACGCCTTCGTCCGGATGGTCTTCCACCGCTCCGCCAAGGGCCACAAAGCCCTGGGAACGCTTCTGGCGTTCGGCCTCGGCAAAGGAAATGCCGAATTCCTTGGCGATCGCATTGGTGACTGCAGCACCACCCACCAGCAGATTGCGGGTGAAAAAGCGATCTCCTTCAACAAACACCAGATTCGTGGAGCGGGCGCCCATGTCCACGATCAACGCAGGCTCATCCACATCAGGATAGCTGTAACGGAAAGCGTTGTAGAGCGCCAGCGGCCCCACATCCATCCCTACCACATTGACGCCACAGGAAGAAACTTCCTCGTGCATCTCGTTCAGCGGCTCGCACTTCATGGCGGCCAGCACCACTTCGATTTCGCCCAGATCAGACTTGGAGACCACTTCGTAGTCCCAGGAGACTTCATCCAGCTGCCACGGCACATTCTGCCGCGCTTCGAACTCAACGATCTGCGCCAGCTTGTCCCCCTGCACAGGAGGCAGCTTCACAAAACGGCTGAACACCGGATGCCCGGGGACGGAACACCAGGTCTTCTGCCCCTTGATCTTCACCTTGGAGACGAGCTCCTGCAGCGCCGACTTCAACTGGGGCAGGCGGCTGACATCCACAGAAGGATCGCCATCCAGTTCAATGATTTCGTACCGCTTCAGGATGAGATCCCCTCCCGACGTCTTGCCGAAGAATGCTCCGCTGACACGTTGGGAGCCGAGACTGATGACTGCAATGCTAGTTGGGTCTGCCATGCTGGGAAGGGTTTATATCACTGATCTGTTGAAAACTTGCGGCGAGTTCGGCGGCTTGGTTACTTGACTTTGACCGGCACATCGTAGTCGCCAAAAACAGCCGCGAAGGGCGTCTGCATCTTGTTAAGCACCATTCCTTGCATGATCGCAAAATTGTCTTTGTTCTCCCACCACGCATTCTTGCCAACGCTCGACTTGGCGGCAATGACTTTACCATCCACGACGATTTCAACGCCCCACCCCTGAATGTCGACAGAGGCCGTCACGGTGTCCTTCATGGTGAGGGACTTCATCGCGGCTGGAGAAATGTAACCCAGCGCGTGGCAGGGTTCATCCGCAGGGATGTCCAGCAGATCCAATGTTCCCTGAAGGACGATGCGTTTCGGTTTGGCATCCTTGGTCATTTCTTGCAGCGCCGCATAAATGTTCAGCTGCATGCCCGGGTAGCTCCCCTTTCTTCCGCCCGCCTCAACAGGAAGCTTGATGTCAAACTCCACATCAAATTCAATCCAGTTCTTCGGCGTCCAGCGCTTCATCTTGACGTTGGAGACGCTCAATTGCGGCGTCTGCTGCTCTTCGACCTGCACATTTTTGATTCTCACTTTCACATCAGGCAGTTTTTCACCAGTCGCCGGCGCCTGCGCCTGAACGACATTGGCAAGAAGGAGAGATGCGAGAATCAAGCTGAGAGGTTTCATTGTGTGGGCTGGTTGTTCCAATATTTAAAAGTTTTATCAGCAAAACACCCTGCGCATCAAGCAGGGATTCGAGAAAGTCGCGAAAATACGTCACTGTGCGAAAATTTCCGTCTTCATGCAATTCCTGCGATGGCAGGCGACAGAGGTCTTCTTGGGGTGGCTCATTACGGTCAGTTCAGGGGGCGGGGAGCGCGGAGTCTGTGGCAATCCCGTCAGAGTGCAAGCAAAAGACAGGCGGGGATTTCGTGAACATCTAAGGCTTGTGCAAGTCTGATTTCGAAGCCTAAACTCCCCTTCTTCATCATGACGTTCTCCTGCACTCGACCCGCCGCCCTCCTTTTGGGCATCCTTTCATTGGCCGCCTGCGATCAGTCGGATAGCCCCGTGGTGGAAAAAGCGATCAGCGATCTGGAAAAACAAAAGCAGGCAACTCAGGCTAAACCAGCAAGCGCCCCCGCTCCTCCTGCCAGCGCCCTGCCTTCCCCCGGCATTCTTGCTTCCACCGGCCTCGCAGCCAAGGATGAGCGCGCCGAAATCATCCTGCTTCTGCCTGACACACGCATCGCCATGCAGGAATTCCAGCGCAATGGCCTCGCCATGCTCGTCGGCAGGCAGGTGGGCTACCAGCTCACCACCAGCGACGCCGCCGGCAGCAGCGCCACGCAGATCGAACAGTTCCGCCAGGCCATCGCCACCAAGCCTGCCGCCATCATCATCAGCCCCATCGATCCCCCTGCGGTTGCGGCACTCATCGTCGAAGCACAGACCCTCGGCATCATCGTCATCGGCCTCGACAAACGCATGCTCAACGAAGGCTGCGCCAGCGTTGTCTTCACCGATCAGCGCAAAGTCGGGCGCATGGCCGCAGACACCATCATCGAAGCCCTCAAACGCAAAGCCGCCGAAGAAAAACGCACCGAGGTCACCGGCCGCGTCGTCCAGCTCCGCGGCACTGCAGACAGCTACTCCTCCAATGAGATCGCCGAAGGCTTCAGCGAAGGCCTCCGCACCCAGTCCGGCGTCATCCTCGTCCATGATGCCCCGGCCGATTGGAGCACCGATACTGCAACCAAGTGCACCACCGAAGCCTTCAACCTCCAGAAAAATTTCGACGCCATCTACGCCCAGAGCGATGCCATGGCCCTCGGTGCCGCCAAAGCCGCAGAAACCGCCGGCCAGCGTGAAAACATCTTCATTATCGGCACCGACGGCCTCTCCGGCCAGAAGCGCGGCCTCGAACTCGTCCGCCTCGGCGACCTCGACGCCTCCGTCGTTCAGCCCGCCCTCGTCGATCTCGCTCTCAAGATCATCATCAAGTTGCGCAGCGACAAAACCTTCAAACCTCAGCCCTCCTATGAAATTCAGCCCGTGGTGATCCTGCCCAAAAATGTGGATCAGATGCTCCGCACCGGCACCTACAGGCTGCCCAATCTGTGAACCAACAACACTCCCCATCCACCATGTTGCGCTCGCTCACCGCCCTCCTCTTCCTCCTCGCCTGCGTCGGCCTGCCCGCGCAAGAAACCGCAGAACCCAAGCCCGACGCCAAAACACAGCTCGAAGCCGCGCAAAAGCTCGTCAAACAGGTCTCCCCCGGCGTCTACGATCTCAACGGCATTCAAATCACCGCCGCCACCCGCGAGCTGCGCATCCCCTGCTCCATCCTCCATCAAAAGCTCCCCATCGAGTACGCCCTCTGCCATGAAAACGGCGAGAAAGTCCACGAGACCATCCTCGAGACCAAGGTCAAACCCATCCAGATCCAGCTCGCCCTCCTCCTCGCCAATTACCAGCCCGCCACTCTCGGCATTCTCGAAAAACTCGATCCCAAAGCCGAGCGCCCCTACAACGCCAAGGACACCGAGCCCAAAACCCCCGGCGCCAACCGCCTCGCCATCCACGTCGAATGGAAAGAAGGCGACAAAACCAAAAAAGTCCCCCTCTCCGACTTCATCCAGAACATCGAAAAACGCAAAACCCCCGACGACCTCGACACCTGGATCTTCAACGGCTCCATCATTGATGAAACCGGCTTCGCCGCCGAGCAGACCGGCTCCATCATCTCCACCTACGTGGATCGCGCCGCCATCATCAACTCCGCCGCCAAAGGCAACGAACGCGACGACCTCTGGATCAGCATGCCCGCCAACATCCCCGCCGAAGAGACCAAGGTCACCCTCATCATCACCCCAGGGAAATAGCACTGCCTCTCGGCCGAGCAACGCATGCCCCTCCGTAGGATGGGTGTGGCGACAGCCCGCCCGTCCATCAGCGCTAGGCAACGCCCCTGATTGCAAAATAAAATAGCCCCGGTCAAAAAGCGCCCGCCGCCGCCTCGGCATGGACAAGAATCGTCCACCCACCAAGACGCCCCCCTTGCCCGTTGACGCCGCCCTCTTTCCCTATCCAGTGCCCTGTACCATGAAAATCCCCGCCTTCCTCCTCGCCCTGGCGCTCGGCACCACCGCCGCCTTCCCCCAGGCCGCCACCCAGGCCTCGCGCAATGAATCCCTCAAGCAGGAACTCCGCCTCGGCGTCGAGCGCGGCCTCAATTTCCTCCGCAGCAAACAAAACCCCACCACCGGCCAGTGGGGCGAGGCCGAACCCGTCGCCATGACCGGCCTCGGCATCATCAGCTTTATGCTCGATCCCAATCGCAAGCCCGGCGATCCCGTCCCCGCTGAAGTCGAAAAAGCCACCAAGTTCCTCGTCGCCCAGGCACGCCCGGATGGCGGCATCTTCATCAAAGGCCGTGGCAACTACAACACCGCCCTCGCCCTCACCGCACTCCTCCTCAACAACAAGCCCGAGAACGAGGAAGTCATGCTCAAGGCCCGCCGCTACCTCGTCAACTGCCAGGTCGATCTCGATGAAAAAGGCAAGCAGGACAATCCCCTCGATGGCGGCATCGGCTACGGCGACGAAAAAGGCATGCACGCAGACATGTCCAATCTCACCTTCGCCCTCGAAGCCCTCTACTACTCCCAGTCCCTCCTCGCAGACAAAGGCGACGCCGCCAAGAACGAGCCCCAGCTCAATGTCAGCGCCGCCCTCGACTTCATCCAGCGCTGCCAGAACCGCCCCGAAAGCAACAAATCCGCCTGGGTCAGCAAAGACCCCGACGACGCCGGCGGCTTCATCTACAACCCCAGCGAAACCCGCGGCGCCAAAGTCACCAATCCCGACGGCAGCATCGCCCTCCGCAGCTACGGCAGCATCAGCTACGCCGGCCTCCTCAGCTTCATCTACGCCGGCGTGGACAAAGACGACCCACGAGTCAAAGCCGTCATCGAATGGCTCCAAAACCACTACAGCCCGGATGAAAACCCCGGCCTCGGCGCCGCCGGCCTCTACTACTACTATCAGACCATGAGCAAAGCCCTCAGCATCGCCAAGATCGACTACATCAAGACCAAGGACGGCAAGCTCATCGACTGGCGCAAAGACATCACCGAAAAACTCCTCAGCCTCCAGAAAGGCGACGGCTCCTGGTCCAACGCCGAAGGCCGCTGGATGGAATCCGACCCCGTCCTCACCACCAGCTACATCCTCATGGCCCTCGGCCGCATCCACCAGACCCTCTAAAAAGTTGCCCCGTTGCTGTGCAACAGGTGCCTCTTCCCACAAACGCCGCGCCCTCAAAAGCGCGGCGTTTTTTTTGTGCCCCCACGCCAAAGACACCCCGTCTGGCCACAGACCCCATTTGGACTGCGGTTGCGCAGCTACCGCTTTCGACGGCCTCACTGACTCACACATGCCAAAGAACACCCGAATGCGGGAGCCGGCAATTCATCGCCAGCCCGCCAGACCAAAGCCCACCACCAATCACGCGAAAGCCACTTCCACCACCCTCCAAACATCCTTCTCGACATCCCGCTGCCCCCTTCGGTAATCTCGCGCCATGCAACGCGCACGTCGCCTAGTCCAGCTTCTCACCTTTTTCTTTGCCACCTCTTTGTATGCCGAGTCGGCCGGGATGATCACGCGTGTTTTCCAAACACCGAACGACTACGGTGGAGAATACACTCCTGGCGACCCCACGCTGACACCACCCGGTGATCCATTTTCAGACAGGCCGCCGCCTGCACCCGCTGCGGTGCTGCCACGCAAAAGAGCCCGGGACATTCTTGAGCATGCAGGCATCCCCTTCCCTGAGGGAGCCATGGTCAGGTTCAATCCCAACACGGGCCTCCTCAGCATCACCAACACCCCCGCGAATCTTGAGCTTGTCGAGGCCTTCCTGGACTCCATTCGCGCCCAGGGGCCCACCACCATCACCTACACGCTCACGGTGATCGAAGGCCCGGGGGAACTCATCCGCCAGGCCAATGCCACCGCCGCGCGCAGCAGCAATGCCGCCGCCGAGCTGGCCCTGCTGCTGGAGCAGGTGAAAACTGCCGGGTCCAAGGTGCAGGTGGTGGGAGATGCCTTTCTCGAAACCAAGTCCGCCTACCGCGCTTCCTCCGAAGCCGTGTGCCAGCACTCCTATGCCAGCGAGTTCAAGATGGACTCAAAAAGCCGTGCCTCCGTGACCCGGGACACGCACCTGATCGGCTTGAAATTTGAGCTGGAGCCGACCCTCGGCAGCGATCACCGCACCCTTGAAACCACCCTCAGCATCGAGCTGCATCCCATGCCGCCAATCGAGCGTCAGATCAGCCTGACCGAACCCGCCTCCGGCCAGATGGCGGAGTTTCCAGCCAGCGACATCTGCGGTGCTCACTTCACCACCAGCTTTGCCTCCAGCAGCGGCACCACCAAGCTCGTGGGCATCACCAAGCCCGTCGGGACCAGCCAGGAAAAAGAGGACATCCTGTGGGCCGTCTTTGTCACCGGGACAGCACACCATGCAGAGCCCGTTCCCTTTTCAAAAGCAGTCACTCCCGCACAGGTGGCGGAGGCTCCGCCCGGACTGATGGCGGCCGCCTTCAATGTCCCGGAAGACCTGTTCGAAAGCCTGATGGAAAAGCCCGGGCCGCTGCAGCCTTGGTTTGAGGCCCATGGCATCGTGCCCGTAAAGGGAGCCACCGCCACACATGAGGGCGGTGTGCTGCAGGTCATCAATACCACAGACAACATCGAGCGTATCGCCGCTCTGACCGAGGAATGCCTCCGCCCCGATCTCAACGCCAAGACCGTGGCCTTCACCCTGCATACCGTGCAGGCACCTGCCGACCTCCTGCGCGATCTCACGCACCGCGCAGCGGCTGCCTCCAGCGATCAGACTGAAATGTGGGCCGCAGTGGAGCAGGCGATCTCCCGTGGTGAGGCGAAGATCATCGACTCCGCCTTTCTCGAAACCAAGCCCGGCACCCGGGCCACACACGCCGCCACCTGCGAGCACGAGTATGTTTCCGCGCTTGGCACCAGCGCCAAGGGCCAGCCCAGCATTGCCTTTGAGATGCGCCCTGTGGGCTCGGTCTTCGAAATCGAGCCCACGGTGGGCACCGATGGCCGCGATGTGCACATCAACTACAGCTATGAACTGCATTCCGCCGCGCCCATGGCGCGCCGCGGTCACTTCCGTAACCCCGGCTCCAAGAAGGCTTTTGAGATGCCAATGGAAGATTTTCATTACTGCAAAATCACCACCGGGATCATCATGCCCAGGGGAAGCATCAAGCTCCTCGCCCTCAACAAACCCACCGGCCGCAATGAGCCCGGCATGCTTTGGGCCACCTTCCTGAAATGCGACCTCGTGCCGCAAGTCGCGAAAGCCCGGCCCGACCCCGCCTCAGTAGGCAAGCCCAAGCCCCAGCTCGATCCCAAAGCCTGGAACACCCGGCAGTACCGCGTGCCGCCAGATTTTCTCTCCTCATCTGGCCCGGCAACTCCTGAGCCACGACCGCGCATCACGGCCAGATACATCCTCGAAGCCGTAGGCATTCCCTTTCCTGAAGGAGCCACCGCTTCCTACAATCCGGCAGCCTCCATCATGTTTGTAAAAAACACCAACGAGAACCTCGCGCTGGTGGACGCTTATGTGGAGTCCATCACAAGAACCGCTCCGAAGAACATCGTGTTCATCACTCACATCCTCCAGGGCCCCGGCCCGCTGCTGCGCCGCCTCACCGCCCAGGCCGCGAGCAAGAGCGACCACCGTGCCGAACTCGATGAACTCCTCGCCGCTGTGAAGGCAGGCAGCGTGCAGCATCTCAATACCGCACGCATAGAAACCCGCTCCGGAGAGCGCGCCACCACCCGGCAGGGCCGCGAGCACAGCGCCGTCTTCGGCGTTAGCGTGAACGACCAGGGCGAGCCATTCTTCAAGCAGGAGATGCGCAACGTGGGCCTCAAGATCGAACTCGAAGCCATCGTCGGCGCAGACGGCATCCTGGTGGAACTTGCACCGCTCATCGAATTCCACACCGCAGAGCCGCTCGAGCATCGTGAGGAGGTGATCGACACTCTGGGCGGCAAACTGGAACGCCCCCTCACCGACTACTTCACCTCCAAGCTCACCACCGGCATCACCCTCCCCGACGGCACCGCCCGCCTTCTCTCCCTCTACAAGCCCACCGGCAAACCCGAGTTCGAAAAACAAGACATCCTCCAGGCCATCTTCATCACCTGCGACATCCTCCGCCTCGAAGATCCGACCGTTCTCAAGTAGCCTCTTTCCGTAGCTTTCTCATCCCGTCATCTCACCGGCATGTCGTTCCACATCCGCAGTCTCATCCTGCTTCTCGCACTCGTCTGCACCATGGCTATGGGCGCAGAAAAGCCAGAGATGCAAACCCGCACCTACCAAGTCCCTCCAGATTTCCTCTCTATCGGCAACGCCTTGGGAGATACGCCTGTAGATCCCTTCGCCACCCCACCCCCCGCTCCACCTGCGGCGCAGGATGTCCCACCTCCCCAGCTCAGGACGGCCAGACAAATCCTCGAATCAGCAGGCATCACATTTCCCGAAGGAGCCGGCGCCATCTTCAATCCACTCACCAGCCAGCTCACTGTCAAAAACACGCTGCCAAATCTCGATCTCATTGAGGCTTATACAGTATCAGGCCATCGTGCACCCGCCCTTGTCGCCTACACTATCACCGTCCTCGAAGGCTCGGGCGATCTCATTCGTGAAGCCAATGCGCTGGCATCACAAAACGTCAATGCCGCGCCAGCACTCGCCACGCTGCTTGATCACTCGAATAAACCCGGCTCCACGGTCCGCGTCGTCGGCGATGCGTTTCTCGAAACCAAATCCGGCACCCGCGCCGTCCTCGAAGCCGTGTGTGAACACAGCTATCCTGCGAACTTCACGCTTGATGCCAAAAGCCGCGCCTCAGTGACAAAAGAAATGAAGCAGATCGGCCTGCATTTGGAAATCGAGCCCACGGTCGGCGCAGACGGAGCCACCATCGAGACCACGCTCAGCCTGACACTTAATGCGACACCTCCGACCCAGCGCCAGGTCAGCGTCAACGATCCTCTCACCAGCCACGCAGCAGAGTTTCCCGTCTCCGACATTCCAGGCACGCAAATCACCACTGGCCTCAGCCTCCGCGCTGGCACCACCAAGCTCATCGGCATCACCAAACCCGTCGGTACGCCGCAGGAGACCTCAGACACGCTCTGCGCCGTGTTTCTCACCGCTTCTCTGCGCCGCGTAGAAGCACTGCCCATGCCACAGCCGAAAGTCACTCCACCCACCTCCGTCCCACCCGGCATGACGTTCGCCGCCCTGCCAGCACCAGAAAGTTTGTTTGATGAAGTTCTGCATGGCACGAAGCCCCTCACACTCCAGGCATGGATGGCTTTAGCCGGCGTCACCTTTCCCTCTGGCTCCATCCTCGAACATCGCGACGGCATCCTGCGCTGCGTGAACACGCCGGACAACATCGCATTCATCATGGCGATTATTGACCAAAAGCTTTCCGTCACTCCCAAAACCATTGCCCTGACCCTCCACACCTTGGAAGCTCCCTCATCCTTCCTGCGTGATCTCACACGCCAGACGCTCACCTCCGCCGACGATACCGCGATGTTCGCCGCCGTCGAAGCAGCCGTTGCCCGTGGCGAGGCCACCTTCATCAACTCCACCTTCGTCGAAACCAAATCCGGTACCCGCGCCACCCATCATGCCGCCCGCGAGCATCGTTATCTCGAAAGCTTCAGCACGAATGCCCAGGGCCACCCCAAACTCAGCCTCGAGACACGGCAGGTCGGCTCCATCCTCGAATTTGAACCCACCATCGGTGCCGACAACCGCACGGTGGAACTCGTCTTCAGCCACGAACTCCATCCCACGCCGCCCATCCTGCGCCGCGACCACTTCCGCGATCCCGCCTCGCAGCAGCCCTTCGACGCCCCCGCCACCGATTTCAACATCCTCAAAACAACCACCGGCATCAGCCTCGCCAAAAGCAGCACCAAGCTCATCTCTCTCAATCGTCCCGCTGGCCTCACCAAAGCAGACATGCTCTGGGTCACTTTTCTGAAATGCGATGTGGTGCCCCAAGTCGCGAAGTCCCGCCTCACAAAAGCAGAACCTGCACCTGCTCCCAAACCATCCGCAGACCCCAAAGCCATCCACACCCGCAGCTTTCGTGTGCCTCCCGATTTTCTCTCCGCAGGAGGGGATATGTCCACCTCAGACGGCAAAACAGAACGCAGGACAGCAAGGAAAATTCTGGAAGCAGCCGGTGTGACCTTTCCTGAAGGAACGGCCGCCTATTACGGACCTGCAACTAGCCAGCTGGTCGTCACCAACACGAATGAGAACCTCGACCTGATAGCAGCCTATGTTGACTCTATTCTTTATTGCCCACAGGTCATAACCGCCTTCACCGCCCACATCCTCCAAGGCCCCGGCCCGCTCCTGCGCCGTCTCACCGCCCAGGCCGCCAGCAAGAGCGATCATCGAGCCGAACTCAATGAACTCCTCGCCGCCGTCAAAGCCGGCACTGTGCAGCATCTCAACACAGCCCGCATCGAGACCAAGTCCGGCACCCGCGCCACCACCACCCAGGCCACCAAACACACAGCCATCACCGACGTGAGTGTGAACGAAAAAGGCGAGCCCTTCTTCACTCAGCAGACGCGTGAAGTCGGCCTCACATTCGATCTCGAATCCACTGTCGGCGCAGACGGGGTCACCGTCGAACTCAACATCTCCCCCGAATTCCACACCGCCCCACCCTTCGAACACCGCGAGTACCTCACTGACACCCAGGGCCGCCGCCTCGAATTCCCCCTCACCGATTACTTCACCTCCAAGACCACCACCAGCATCACCATCCCCTCCGGCTCCGCCCGCCTCCTCTCCCTCTACAAGCCCACCGGCAAACCCGAGTTCGAAAAACAAGACATCCTCCAGGCCATCTTCATCACCTGCGACATCCTTCGCACAGGCGAGTAGCCCAGTTGCGCCGCAACTCGACTCCAGTCAGCCCCGCCGAGTTCGTAGTCCAGGGTTCGCTTCGCGGCAGCCCGTCTGGTCAAGGCATCGTCAAAGTCTATAGCAGTTCGCAAAACTCCTTTCCGTTTGAGTGCGCATGAGGTTCGGTTTGTCGTAGAGAGACAAAGGAGCAAAGACGGCAGAGATGGATTTCTTTCTCTGCTCCCTCTGCATCTCTGCCCCTTTGCGGCAAAATCGAACGTCTCAGCCACTTCGAAACGTCATGTCGCCGAGCGCCCTTTTAGGAAATCCGTTTTGGAATACGCTATATGCCATCAAAAGCGCCCAGCAGTCATCCGGCAGCGCCCCTCCATCACTTTTTTGCTTCTTTTTGCGCCTCTTTGCGGCCACCCCTCCGGCCTCTCCCCTCACTCCTCAAACTCCGTATAATGCCTCCTACGCGGCGGCTCCGTCACCATCGCCTTCTGCTTCCAAAACGTCGCCAGGTGCAGATCCTTCTCACAGCCCACACCTTCCAAATAACACTGGGAAAGGCTCTTCATCGCCTCCACCACGCCCTCCTCAGCCGCAGCCTTGATCGCCGCAAAACCCGTCCTGCGCTCCTTCGTCGTCTGCCCGTGATTCAGCAGCACCATGCCCGCCAGATTCTTCGCAGGCGGAAATTTCTCCACCGCTCGTGAGAGCGTGTCATACACATCCTGCCACAGCGCCGGATCATGCTCCGCTTTGCGCCACAGCAGATGTGCCGCCAAGTACGCCTCCAGCGGATGCTTGGACCGGCTCATAAACGCCAGCACCAGCGCCCCCGCCTTCTCGATGTCCTGCGGCACGCCTTGTCCCTGAAACAGCGCCTCCGCATAGTAGAACCGCGCATCACGCCGCTTCCCCGCCTCGAAGGCCTTCTGGTAAAGCGCCAGACTCTTGGCCGCATTCCGCACACACCCATAGCCCGCCGCATACAGATGCCCTTCCAGCAGCATCGCAGACACACTGCCATGCTCGGCAAAAGGGTGCACCTGCTCCGCCCACGCCACGTCCAGCCACTTGCCACTCATGAACAACTGCCGCGCCATGCGGTCACACAGCTTGTCCGCAAACGGCTGCCAGAAAGTGTCCTGCGGAAATTCATACATCGCGTTCATCAGCACCGTGAGCGCCGGCTTGAAGTCCTCCGTCGCCTCCAGCCCCCGCATCTGCTCCAGAATCTCCAGCCGCGCTTCATCCACCTGCTCCTCATGCGTGAAGGCAGGCTTCAGCTCGCGCAACGACGCAGCGCTCACAAACTGCTCCTTCGTCGGCAGCAGCTCAGTCACCTCAATGCGGTCGCTCGCATCCGTGATCCTCCAGTGGTCCGCCACATCACGCTGCACCGAGCACACAAGCACACCCTTCCCCCGCGCAATCCGTTCACCACGCTGCACTTCAAATTGAAACGGCTGGGTCACCTTGATCAAATCAAAGGTCTCCAGCTCCGCCTGCGCTCCCGCCACCACGCTGATGCGCCGCAGCGGCCAGCGGTCCCGCATTTCCTCCTCCTGGCGCAGCAGCACCTCCATCGGCGGATGATCCAGCGTGAAAAACTTCCCCTGCCCCGCCGCCACATGCTCCAGCAGCCTGGCCACCGACACCTCGTTCCAAGAGCGCACATACGCCGCCACACGGTCCAGCGCCCCCTGCTTGGCTGAAAGCTTCACCGCAGCACGCTTGTCTCCCGCCACCCGTGCTTTTTCAAAAGCAGCCAGCGCCAGCTTGATGTCAGGCTTTGTGCCATTGCCATACTCATAGCGTTCCCCCAGCGGCATCCAGGCCGAAGTCTCCCCGAGTTTCGCCGCCAGTTGCAGCTGCTTGAAAGCATCCTCCGTGTACCGCGCCGGATTCTCCTCATCATCCACCACACTCACAAAATCACGCAGCGCCTCACGCCGTCCGCCTTCGACCGCCTTTTGCAGCAACACCACCTCCTCCTCTCCAAATTGCCCCGAAGCCCGCAGTGCCAGCGCCAGCCGATGCATCGCCACCACATCCCCCTTCTCCGCCAGCGGCATCAGCATCGGCACAGCCAGCTGCAGAGCCCCGGCACGAATGAGGTCCTCGCACGCCCGCACCGTCGTCTCAGGCGAAA
This sequence comes from Prosthecobacter sp. Pr1, assembly GCF_057652315.1. Taxonomy (NCBI): domain Bacteria; kingdom Pseudomonadati; phylum Verrucomicrobiota; class Verrucomicrobiia; order Verrucomicrobiales; family Verrucomicrobiaceae; genus Prosthecobacter; species Prosthecobacter sp. Pr1. The sequence continues at coordinate 427,403 of NZ_JBYFBS010000004.1, forward strand.
GAGCAGGAGCAACCATCGGCGGCAGCACCACCTCGGGTTTCGCCGCAGAGAGCTGATCCAGATGATGCGGCCAGTAAACCATGCCCGTGATCATCGCCCCGCAGAGAAGCAATCCCCCCAGCACTCGCTTGGGAGATTCCTCCTCTTCCTCATCCGCCGGCAGCGGCGTTTCCACCATCGCCTCCACCGTCAGAGCTGGCGGTGTGGCAGCCTGAGCCGGCATGGGCACCTCATTCTCCGGTGACGGACCAGACTCTAAAATCACCTCCCCCACCCGCTGTCCAGCGCGTGGTTTCAAGGTGATCGGCTTCAGCAAATACTCCCGCCGGCTTGTGCGCGGCCCAGCAGGTGCCCCTTCGGCTCCCACACCCGGTTCCGCCTCGGCTCTCTCCTGCAACGGCACCTCCTCTTTCCCCTCAGCAAGATCCACATCAAACACCTCCCCGCCAATCCCAAACTTGAACGGCACATTCACCTCCAGCTCGCTCGAAGTCACACCATTCACCGAGAACTGCGCCGCCGCATACACCCCGATGATTTGAAAAGTCCGCTCCCCAGTCCGATACAGCACGCAGTGCCGCGGCAGGATGCCCACCCCTTCAAACGTCACATCGCAGTCCGGTCCGCAGCCAAGCGTCAGCGACGTGTGCAGCGGACACGAAATCCGGTGCTCGCCGTCTAGATTACTCAATGTCAAAACCATCAGGGCCATCCATGCAGTATGCTAAATAAATCTTTAGCGTCGAGTCAGCATTGCATAAAAGAACCTAGGACATCCTTACTTTCCCGCACCCAATTCCTGATAGTAACGCTTCACCAGATCACGGAACTCTGCCGGCACCGGATCACGATCCACCGGCGCCAAGTTCTTGCCCGCATCCTTCTTCGAAAGCTCCTCCACCACACGATCCCGCAGCTCCATCAGCGGCTGCGTGATGCGCGTGTTCAGGTTGGCGACCTGCGGCGCCTCATTGCTCCGTTTGAGTTCAATGCGCAGCGCTCGCGCGTGATCCTGCACTTTCGCCGCCTCATTGCGCAGTTCCGGGTTGTTGAGAAGCTCCTCCACATTGCGCAGCCGGTCGCTCCATTGCTCGTAGCCGCTCCCGGTAAAGACCCCGCTGTCAGGCTGCTCCTTGCTGTCGTCAAAGAACAGCGCCTCAGGCACCGCCCCCCCGTTGATCTGCGGACGCCGGCGGTCATTGTCCGAATCACGATCTCCCGTGATGCCAAGCCCCATGTTGGAATCCGCCGTCTGCGCCTGTGCCTGCCCCCTGCCCTGCCCACGACCTTGATTCTTCCCTTCGCCAGGTTGTTGTCCCTGACCCGGCTGCTGGTCTTCTCCAGGCTGCTGCCCATTTTCCGCCGTCTGCGGTTCGCCCTGCCCTTGCCCCATTCCTTTGCCCTGCCCATCCTTGCCCGGCTGCTGCCCAGGTTGATTTCCCTTGGGCTGTTGCGCTGAAGCCTGCTGCTTTCCATCGCCTTCACCTTGGCCTTCAGGACCAGGCTTCTGCCCTCCCTGCCCCTTCTCCCCGGGTTGCATGCCCTGGCCCGGCTTCTGCCCGTTCTCAGCAGTCTGCGCGCCTTGGGCCTCACCTTGGCCCGCTTTGCCCTCCTTGCCTTGTCCAGACTTCGACTCCCCTTCGCCGGGTTTCTCACCTGCGCCAGCCATCTTCGGATCCTGCGGCGCGCCTTGGCCATTCTTGCCTTCGCCTTCTTTCCCCGGCTGCTGACCTTCCCCGGCCATCTTCGGTTCCTTCCCCTGACCTTGGCCATCCTTGCCCGGTTCCTGCCCTTGGCCTTCTTTTCCAGGCTGCTTGCCAGCACCCGTCTTCTCACCTTTCTCAGCAGTTTGGCCATCCTTGGGCTGCCCGTCTTTCCCCGGCTGCCCCTCTCCCGCCTTAGTCCCCTTCTCAGCAGCCTTCGGCCCCCCGGCATCCGCCGTCTTTTGTCCTTCTTGTCCCTTCTGTCCCTTCTGTCCTTTCTCAGCCGTCTCCTGCTCCTGCGCTTCCTTGATCAGCTTATCCAGCTCATTCTTCGCCACACGCAAAGCCTCGCTCTCACTGCCCAGCACGCTCTCAGCCGCCTTCTCCACGCCCTTCCTCAGCTCCTCCACCGCATTGGCCGCTTTGCGCTCCGCATCCTTGGCTTCCGCTTGTGATCCATACCGCAGCTGATCCCGCGTCTCCTTCAAATTCTCTTCCAGCCCGCTCGTCTGCGCCTTGCGCACAGCGTCGTAAAGATTGCGGTGCAGCAGCGGTTCGCTCTCCTCCGCCTGCTCGCTGAGCTGCCGCATGCTGTTGAGCAGTTTTTCCACCTTCTCCTGCTGCTCCGCCACCTGCCGGCTCTGCGCCGCATTCTGCATGTTCCTCTCGATGTCAGACCCCGCCTCCTTCTGATTCTCCAGCGCCTCGCTGATCTTCTTCTCGTTCTCCGCCGCATCACGCGCCTGCTGGCGGATCTGCTTCACCTCCTCGGCAAATTTCTTCGAAGTCTTCTGCCGGAAATCCTCCTGCATCTTTTCCAGCTCACGCTGCGCACGCGTCGCTGAGTTCGCCGCATCCGCCAGCTTTTCATCCTTCAGCTGCTCCGCCGCCTCGCTCACCTTCTCACGCGTCTGCTCCAGCTGCTCCTTCGCCTCCGCCATGTTCTGCGCGTTCTCCGGCTTCTCCATGCGCTCCTTGAGATCATCCAGGTCACTCAGCAGCTGCTCCTGCTCGGCCTGCAAACGCTTAAGCTGGTTGTCCAGTTCCTGCTTCTCCTCCTCCGTCTTCGCATTGGCGATCTGGTTCTGCAGCTCTTTGATCTTCTCCGCCAGCGCCTCCTGCCGCCGCGCCAGTTCCTTCAGCCGGTTCAGCACCTGCAGATTCTCCTGCTGCTCCGCCGTCTGCTCCTCAGTGGCGGCCTTCTCCTCTTCGTAGCGCTGCTCCTTCTGCTTCAGCTCCAGATCCATGATCTGGTTCTTGTTCGCCTGCTGCTGGCCCTGCGAGGGCTTGTCCTGCCGCATCACCTGGTGCTCACGGCTCTGCGCACGGTGCAGCCATTCCAGCGCCGTCTGTTCAAAAGTCAGCGCTTGATTCAGCGGCGAGCGCTTCTTCTCCGCCGATGCCTGCTGCAGCGGCCCCTGCGCATCCTTGAGACTCTTCCACGCCTCCGTCAGCGACTGCTTCACTTCCGCGTCCTCCACTTCCTCCATCGCTTCTTTGACCTTCTCCATCGCGATGCCCACGGACTGATCCACCACATCAATATCCGGCGTGGCAGCCTCAATCACACGCCCCGCATTCGTGTCGCGAATGATCTTCCAGGTCGCGTTGACGATCTGTTTTACCAGATCCACCAGCTTGTCGCTCTGCGCCTTCGGCTTCCCTGGTTCACTGGGCGGAGCCTCCATCTCACGAAAGATGTCTTCGTAATGACGCACGTCGGCAAAGAACATGTCGCTCATGCTCCGCCGCACCTCCCCCTTCGGCCCCGTGTCCTCCGCCCATAGATAATAACTCACCAGCTGCCTCGGCTCGGCGTGCTCCTTCTCCAGCGCCAGCTCCGTCCGCACCTCCTGCTTCTTCAGTGGCGCGGTCACCGGATGCTTGAAGATGATCTCCTTGCTGTTGCCGTTGATGCTGAAGACCGCCCCAGACTTCGTGACCCCAAGATCATCCGACACCTGCGCCTCCACCGGCAGTTCCTGAATGCTCGACACCTGCAGATCTCTCTTCGGAAACACCACCTCGATCTTCGCCAGCTGATTCGCCTGCACCGTCACCGTAAACCACGGCGGATTCTTGTTCCCGCGCTCCGCTTCATCCACCAGATGCAGCCGATACTTCTGCGTCTTCTCCGCCATCAAGGAACCCTCGAGCACCATGGCATCCTCCGCCGAGGGCGTCAGTGCGATCACACTCTTGTCCTCTCCAAAAAGCTCCGCCGCCGTCAGATGCGGAGCAAACGGTGACACCTCTTTCCGCTTTGGTGCGCCCGCTTCACCGGCAGCGATCAGCGGCTTGTTAACCTTGATCTTCCACACAATCTTCGATCCCTCCAGCGCAGTGACCTTCCGTGTGTTCTTCGTCTCCTTCGCAGGCAGTTTCGTGTACTCCGGCGGCGCCACCGTCACATCGCTGCCGACCAGCGCAGGAAAATCAAACACGGTCAGCGTGTGTACCTGCGATTTCTGATCCGCAAACTCCACGTGGTATTTCATATCACGCTCCACCTTGTTGATCATGCCGCCAAACACCTGCTCATCCACCGTCAGACGCATCGGCAGACGCTCCCGCTCTTTCCCATCCTCCTCGCTCACCACCAGCGTGGCATCCGCAGGCACCGGCCCATTGAAACGCGCTTCAATGATCAGACGCGAGCCGCGTTCCAGCTCCGCATCCCCCGGGGTCAGCGTCGCTTGAAACTCCGTCGGTTTGGCCTCCTCCTCCGTCTGCGCTTTGACAATCTCCGCCTTGCTGCTGCGGCGTGATTGCAGCCGCAGCGCCATGTCCGTGGCCAGAAAAGCGATGATGGCAATCACCGCGCCCACCGCCGCACGAGTGTAAGGCTTGTTGGCCACCGTGACCGGCCAGTTCTGCGTAGCCGCATGCGCCAGTGCACGATCAATGAGCCGTTCATGCAGGAAACCGGCAGGCTTTTCAGCCTCCGGTTCGTGCTCGATGGCCGTCAGCAGCAATGCGTTCAACGAAGGATGCTTTTGCTCAATGACACGGGCGATGTCACGATCACTCCAAATGTTACGCCGCCCTTGGATCCAGGCAATCAGCCCCAGCACGATGAGCCCAACCATCGACCAGCGATCAAGCCTCTTCGAAACAGGCAATCCATTCAGCGTGGCCAGCAGCAAGCCACCCCTCACCACAACCCCCAGCGCGAACACAACTGCGAGATGACGCATGAGCCGCGCGAGACGCAGTGCCTCACGAACTTCAGCAATGCGGGCTTCAAGAATGGTGCGTGCGATCATAAGCAGGATGAATTACGCGGTTTGCAGGGCCGTCTGTCGGGCGCGCCCTGCAAACCAAGTTTCGAGCAGGAGAACAGCCAGGAGGATAAGGAGAATATACCACCACGACTGCTGCCGCTGCTCCGTGTCAGTCGCCGTAAGCCGCTCGTCCGTGGTTTCACCGGCTGCCCCACTGTCAGCGCCGCTGGAAAGCTTGATGCCATATTCCGCCAGCTTCTGCGGAGCCAGCGGCAAAACACGCCCCTCATCCGGCGGGAGATTGACAGCCAGAATCTGGGTATGGCTGGCGCTTTGCACCTTGTAGAGACCGATCCCCGCCGTGGTAAAACTCTCACCAGCCTCGAGGCGGTGCGTCTTGCCTTCCGGCTCCGTGATGGTGTACGCGGAAGCGGCATCCAGTGGCAGGTCTTCACCCACCAGCAGCGTCGCCGCAGGATCATGGCTGAAACCAGCCGCCGCCAGCCAGCCATACAGCAGCGGCACAAACTTCGTGCTGAGCGCCAGCTGGCTGTCGCTCGGCTGCCAGCCGGAAGCCAGGACAATGAGCGTCCCTTTCCCAATGCGGGTGCTGAGGATCGCAGGCCGACCGTTGTCAAAGCTGGCCAGAGTTTCCAGCTTGTTGCCCGCATCTTGAATCCCGATCTCCCGGTGCTTCCAAAACCGCAGTTTCGTAAAGTCGCGCAGCTTCGGATCACCAAAAGGCTTGAGCAGCGGATGCTCCGTTTTGACATCGGCCAGCATGCGATAGTCGTCATTGCCATCCCCATCCTTGACGGTGATTCCAGGAATCCCAGTGAGCGTTTGAAGCAGGGCTGCATCGGCAGAAGAAGAGACGACCTCCACCAGAAACCCGCCCGCACTCACAAAGTCGCGCAAGGCGGCATGCGTCCCTGCAGACGGCGTGGTGCCCGAGATCACAAGCACGTCAGGCTTCTTCGCCGGCATCGCCTTCCCTGCGGTGAGTACCGGCGCCAGCGTGGCCGTGGGTTGCAGCGCACGTGCCAGATAATACAGCGGCGCAGCAGCCTCATCCCGCGTGGCCTCATCGCCCAAAAAATGAATCCGCACCGCACGCGGCTGCGGCGGCGCGATGAAAAGCCGGTTGTCGAAATCGTATCTGTCGCCCGTGAGAGTCAGCGTCGTCGCGCTGGTGGAATTCGGCGGAGCCGTGAGAATGCGCGAGGCCCCTGCCGGGATCTGCGCCGCGATGCTGTCCGTCAGCGGGCCTTTTTCCCACGCGAGCGTGAAGTCGCGCAAAGCCGAGTCACGCGTGTTGCTCAAACGAACGCGAATGAGCGCATCCGCATTCCCTTCCTCATCACGCGCAGCCAGAGCCACGGCAAAATTGTCATTCGTCACCGGATCCAGCCGATGCACATGGAGCGTAAGTTCAGCAGGCCACGCAATCGTGCGCAGAGCATCAAGGTGCGTCCCCTCCTGCAAATCCGTGATGAGATGAATGCGCTTCTTCAGCTTCGCCGTGCTCGCATCAAACGACGGCACCGCAGCGATCAGCGCCCGATCAAGCTGCGTGCCGCTCCACGTCGGTGCCAGCGCAGCCAGACGGCTTTGCAGCGCCGCACTGCGATTCGCCGGCGTGTTGCGATCTTCCTCAAAACTCCACACCTGCGTGAGCTCCCGGTCAAACACCGCCAGCGCGATCCGGTCCGTAATCTTCGCCGCCTTAAAAAGCCTCTCCGCTTCAGCCAGACCACGCTTCCACAAATCATCCCGCCGCATCGAAGCACTGCGATCCAGCAAGATCAGCGTCGCCTGATCCGCCGATGACGAAGCAGCACTTTCACTCTGCAAAAACGGCCGCGCAAACATCAGCGCCAGAAGGATCAGCGCCAGACACCGCAGCAACAGCAGCAGCCAGTTCTCCAGCCGCCTCTTGCTCACCGGCACCGGCGTACTCGCATCCAGAAACATCAACGTGCTGAACTCCACCCGGTCCTGCGGCGGCCTGCGTCTCAGGTGCAGCAAAATCGGCGCAATGATCGCAGCGGCACCAGCGAGGTAGAGTGGAAAGAGCCAGCTCATGCAAAATAAAAGGTTCGAACATCAGAAAGCTCACTCCTCAGGAATCGTCCTCGTCCTCCTACTCGAACTCGTCCTCGATCACATGACTTCGACCACAACGAAATGCGCCGATTCAGAAAAAGAAGTGTTGGCATGGATTGGAAAGTCATGGGTTTGATAATTGAAAAGCAAGCTATCCCGCCACCCTAGCCGCCGCAGACTTCGAAGCCTTCTTCCTCTGCCGCGCACTCAGGAAATTGAACAGTACCTCTTCCAACGGCTGATCCGTCGGACAAAAATGGTATTCCACATTATGGCGGTCCGCCGCCATCTGGATCGTATCACGATGCGCCTGCAGCCGCTTCAGGTAATTCTCCCGCACCAGCTGCGGATCAATGAACCGCTCCGCCCCAGTCTCCGCATCCCGAAAGTGCGCCGACTTTTCAAAGGTGAAATCAATCTCCGCCCGGTCCATCAGGTGAAACAGCACCAGGTCATGCCCCATCGCGCTCAGCAGCGCCAGCTGCTTCTCCAGATGCTCCACTGGCGCCAGCAGATCCGTGATCAAACAAATCATCCCACGCTTCCGCAGCAGATCCGCCAACTGCCCCACCGACAGCGCCAGCGACGTCCCCGCCGCCTTCGCCGGCCGCTCCAGCTCCGTGATGATCCGCCGCAGATGCCCCGGCCTGTTTCGCGGCGGCAGATGCTCCTCAATCCCTTCCGCAAAAGTCGTCAGCCCCGCCGCATCCCCCTGCTTCATCAAAAACGACGCCAGCGTCGCAGCCAGCGTCGCCGCATAATCCGCCTTCGAATATCCCAGCGATCCAAACCCCATCGACTTGCTGTGATCAATCACCAGCTGACACCTCAGGTTCGTCTCATCCTCAAACTTCTTGATATAAGTCCGGTCACTCCGTGCCAGCACCTTCCAGTCAATGTATCGCGGATCATCCCCCTGTACGTACGCCCGATACTCCGAGAACTCCACCGAGAACCCATGATACGGACTCCGGTGCATCCCCTTCCAAAGCCCCTCCACCACCACCTTCGCCCGCAGCTCAAGCGACTTGATGCGCATCAGCGCGGCAGGATCTAGAAAGGTGGTGGCAGCAGTCATGTAGTTTGGGTTTATGGCTGTTCAATTCTGATGCCATCAGGTCCATCACTATGGCGCAATGCCACATTCAGCAGTTTCAAAAAGACTGGAGCAACAAACTCCTTAGGACCGCCATAGTCGCAAAACCAAATGTGGTCGTCTTGCAAATGGACCGACGCATCTGGCATCGCGGAAGGCGGCTTATCGTCGCGGTTGCTAAATTCAAATGTAGCCAAATCCCCGCTTTGGTGCGTTCCACCCAGGCGCAGGCAGAGTGCCTTCAGCTCTTCTAAAGCTGAAGCCCGACTGCTGATGCGATATTCCTGTCCCATTCGATTGATCGTTTAATTTCCGCTTGGCGGTCCTCCTTGGCACTGATGAGTCCCAATGGCAGCCCACTGGCAACCCTTCGAGCGATGCCAATTGCCGAAGCCCCCTGCCATTTCTGGATGGCGTAGCCATCTCAGCCTGTAGCGAGGGGTTGAGCGAAGCGACACCCCTCGTCGCCGCACATCTCGCCCCCTGACGCATTCGCATCGCGTAGCGATGCCAGCACCCATGTCCCTGCCGCGCTCTTCGTGGTGCCCTCCGCATTCCCGCCAGCTTGCAGCACACGAAACGAATCGTTCACTTCGTGCGAAACCGCCTTGTCCATGTGACACCACCTTCCGCCACTTCGCTCCGCCCCACACCAACCCCAACGGGGTTGCGGAATTCAGCCCAGGGTCAGCCGAGCCTAAGCGAGGCGACCCTGGGTATATTCGCACAAGTCCGGGAAGCAAACCCAGCACCCCGCCGCACAAAGCGTCCACCAGCAGCGTCTGCAAAGAGCCCCGCCACGCGTTCGCTCCGCAACGACACATCACTCCAAGCCAACCCAGTCCCCCGACGACCGCCCTTCTGAACTGAGTGCTCTTCATAGTAGTCATGGGATTGCGAAATGTATCGTCTTTCGGGCTTAGTCACTCGTCTTTCCTCACACCTAGGCCTTCACATGCTCAATCAACCTCCCAATCACCTTCTCCACCGTCACCCCCTCCGCTTCCGCCTTGTAATTCACCAAAATACGATGCCTAAAAACCGGTAACGCCATCGCCCGAATATCCTCCACCGTCACATGCGTCCGGTTATGCAGCAGCACCCGCGTCTTCGCCCCCAGCACAAGGTTCTGACTCGCACGTGTCCCCGCTCCCCAGCTCACCCACTGATTCACAAAATCAGGCACGCCCTCTCTTCCAGGCCTCGAAGCCGCCGAAAGCCGCACCGCATACCGCGCCACATCTTCCGCGATCGGCACCTTCCTCACCACCTTTTGGAACGCCAGCAGCTCCTCTCCGGTAAACAGCCGCTGCACCGGCTCGCCTTTCCCCGACGTCGTCTTCGTCACCACCGCCACTTCATCATCCTCGCTCAGATAATCGATCACGATGTTCAGCATGAAACGGTCAAGCTGCGCCTCAGGCAGCGGATACGTCCCCTCCTGCTCAATCGGATTCTGCGTGGCCAGCACAAAGAACGGCTCCGGCAGATGCATCGTCTTCCCATTCACCGTCACCTGATGCTCCTGCATCGCCTCCAGCAGCGCGGCCTGCGTCTTCGGCGGCGTGCGGTTGATTTCATCCGCCAAAATCATGTTCGCAAACACCGGCCCCCGGCTGAACACCAGCTTCCGCCCCTCCGGACTGTCCTCCAAAATCTCCGTCCCCGTGATGTCAGACGGCATCAAATCCGGCGTGAACTGAATCCGCTGGAAGCTCAGATGGCACACATCCGCCACCGTCTTGATGAGAAGCGTCTTCGCCAGCCCCGGCGCCCCCGTGATCAAACAATGCCCCCCGCTCAGCAGAGCGATCAGCATCTCATCAATCACATGCAACTGCCCCACAATCACCTTCCCCACCTCCGCAAACAGCCTCTGGCGGGCGGTGGAGAGCAGTTCGACAATCTGACGTTCAGTGAGTGGGGCGGATGACGGCGGAAGGTCGGAAGGAGCGCTCATGGAGTGTGTGTTGTATCAAACAGCGCCCACGATGCCAAGTTTTCATCCACCACGCAGGAACCCAAGATTGATCGTCCGAGTGCGCGACAGCGTCCTCGGAGTGCGGCGCTTCAGCGCCGCTTTCGAGCGTCCCCGCCCTCTTCTTCCTTCTCAGCACCCCCCAAGCCACTCACACCTCGTCATCCAGCATCCAGCCCCCTACTTCGACCAAGCCGGCTCCGGCTCCCAAGTCTTCTCGCCGTGGCCCACGCCAATCAGCTCCGCTTCCTCTTCCTCCTCCGTCTGCTCCAGCAACGGCGCAAACCTCTCCGATCGGAATCCCAATTCCTGCTTCACGCTCGAGTGCGGATCATCCGGATTATTCAGCTCCTTCAACAGCAGCAGCAGGTCAAACTCCGCCCCCGCCAGCTTGATCTCCGCATCGTCATTCACCACAAACTGCGGATTCGAGCGCCCCGCACGCAGCGCACGCACCGTGTAAATCTCATCCTTCTTGGGCAATGACTTGTACAGATCAAAGACCCAGGGATCGAATTGATCATCAATGCAGACAACTTGCTGGCCGGTTTTAAACATGCAGGTAAAACGAAAAAGGGAGAGATTACGGGTGTACAAAATGAATGCCATGCTCGCCGGCAATCGCAACGAGACGCTCCATATCCGGAGCCCCCGGTTTGGCAAATTCCTCCGCACAGCGGTCAAAGAAAGTCTCAAAGCCGGACGGCACCGTGGTGATGAGCATTTTCAGCGGCGTGCTGCCCGCATTGCGAAACGCATGCACCACGCCCTTCGGCATGAACACCGCTGTTCCCGGCGGCACCGCCGTCCACTGCCCGTCTTGGAAAAACTCCACGCTGCCCTCGATCACATAAAAATTCTCGTCCTCCCGCGTGTGGTAATGCGGTGGCGGCCCGCCCCCGGGATGCGTGGTCTCAATCCACTGGGTAAAACGACCACCCGTCTGCTCCCCGGTGATCACAAACTCGACTTCATCTCCAAAAACAGACATGCCCCGCCCCTGTCCGGGTAGAGTGATCACAGGAATGGCAACGCTGGCTGAACTCATGCCCGCGATCGTAGCATACCCCGTGCAGCAGGCAAGGCATTGACATACCACACCGATTCCGACGTACACTGCACCTCGCCATGAAAATATTCCGCCTCACCACCTGCCTGCTGCTTTCGCTGTCTCTCACCCTCCGTGCCGAGGTGAAACCAGCCGCGAAATCCATTCGTGAAAGCATGGAGTCCTTCGTCAAAGAGGGCACCCTCTCCGGCGCCGTGACGCTGTTTTCCCACAACGGCAAGATCCTCAACGAAGAGGCCGTCGGCCTGCGCGACATCGCTTCAAAGTCCCCCATGACCAAGGACAGCCTCTTCTGGATCGCCTCCATGACCAAACCCATGACCGCACTGGCAGTCATGATGCTTCAGGACGAGGGCAAGCTCAGCATTGACGATCCCGTCATGAAGCACCTGCCCGAGTTCAAAGGCCAGATGCTCCTCAAGGAAAAAACCAAGGACCAAACCGTGCTCGTCAAACCAGCACGCCCCATCACCATCAAAGACCTCCTCACCCACACCAGCGGCCTCGTCAGCAATTCGCCGCTCGACGGCAACGCTCTCGACGTTCTCACCTTGAAGGAAGCCGTGATCACCTACGCACTCTCTCCATTGCAGTTCGAACCCGGCTCCAAATGGTCCTACTGCAATCCCGGCATCAACACCCTCGGCCGCATCATCGAAGTCGTCAGCGGCCAGGACTACGCGAAATTCATGGAAAGCCGTCTCTTCCACCCCCTCGGCATGCACGACACCACCTTCTGGCCGAACCCGAAGCAGCTCGCACGTCAGGCCACCAGCTACCAGCCCTCGGCAGACGGCAAAGGCCTGGAGCCCACCACCATCCGCTATCTCACCGCGCCCTACTCCAGCAAAAAACGCTCTCCTTTGGCTGCAGGCGGACTCTTCTCCACCGCCGCAGATCTCCTCAAATTCTACACCATGGTGCTCAACGGCGGCGAAGCCGGCGGCAAGCGCTACATCTCCGAAAAATCGCTCCAGCAGATGACCACAAATCAAACCGGCGATCTCAAGGCAAGCTTCACCGAAGGCATGGGCATGGGTCTGGGCTTTCACATTGTGCGCCAGCCCACCGGTGTCACCGCCATGCTCAGTCCCGGCACCTTCGGCCACGGCGGCGCTCACGGCACACAAGGCTGGATCGATCCCATGACCAAATCCATCTACATCCTCCTCATCCAACGCGCCGGATTAAAAAACGGCGACGCCTCCCCCATGCGCCAGGCCTTCCAAGAAGCCGCCGCAGCAACTTTGGTCACCCCCTGAGGTTTGAAGTCCAAGCTCACACCTCTCCGCCCATGCTTCGCCATCTCTGTTTCCTGCTCTTCCTGCTGGCCCTCGTCGCCACCAGCCCAGCACAACTTCCAGACAACGTCCAAACGCTCGACCTCACCGTCGATGGCATCGCACGCAGCGGCTTCGCCTACACTCCTTCCACCGCCAAGGAAACTCCCGCCCCCGTCATCTTCGTCTGGCACGGCCACGGCGGCACCGCGCAAAATGCAGCCCGCAGCTTCGCCATGTACCAACACATGCCCGAAGCCATCTCCGTCTATCTCCAGGGCCTCAACACCCCCGGCCAGCTCACCGACCCCGAAGGCAAAAAGCCCGGCTGGCAGCACGCCGCAGGCGCGCAGGAAGACCGAGATTTGAAACTCTTCGATGCCACGATCGCCTACCTCAAAGAGCACTACAAAGTCGACACCAAGCGCATCTTCTCCACCGGCCACTCCAACGGCGGCGGCTTCACCTACCTCCTCTGGCAGACGCGCCCGGATGTCCTCTGCGCCGTCGCCCCATCCGCAGCACTCTCCACACGCCTCAAAGACACCCCCTTCAAACCCAAGCCCTGCATGCACCTCGCCGGCACCGCAGATCCGCTCGTCAAATACGCCTGGCAGGAGCTCGCCATGACCAAGGTCAAAGAGATCAATCAATGCGCACCCGAAGGCACCCCCTGGGCCAAAGACTGCACCCTCTACCCCTCCAAAGTCGGCGCCCCCTTCATCGCCTTCATCCAGCAAGGCGGCACCCACAAGTTCCCCCCAGAAGCCCCGCCCCTCATCGCCAAGTTCTTCAAAGAACAATCCGCCGCTGTGAAGTAGCGCGCGCCAGCGTCCCCGGAGTGCGGCGCTTCAGCGCCGCTTTCGGGCGTCCATCGGCCCACGCAAACCTCCAGCGCTCCCTCCAAAACTCCCCGCCTTGTCAGGATCACCCCAGCACCTTCTCCCACTCCCCCTCCTTAAACCCCACAAGGAACACCTTCTTCCCCGCATCCACCGCAAACGGCCGCTTCACCAGATTCCCATTCCCCGCCAGCAGCCCCAGCGCATCCTCCGTGCTCATCCCCGGCAGCGTGTCCTTCAGCCCCAGACTCCGGTAGTCCATCCCCGACACATTAAAAAGCCGCCGCAGCTCCCCTCCCTGCGCCGCCACCATCCCCTTCAGCTCCCCCACCGACGGCGGCGTCTCCCGAATCGCAATCTCCTCAAACGCCACGCCCCTACCCTTCAGCCACTTGATCGCATTCTTGCAGGTGGAACATCCGGTGTAGGCATAGACTTTGAGCATAATAGAGGGAGCTAATACCCAAGATTGGAAAATCAACAACCACCGAGAACACACAATCGCAGGCGGCTCAGCCTTCCGTGTATTCAGTGTATTCCGTGGTCAAACAAAAGGCACTGATCGCGCCCCAGCATCCAGCATCCAGCATCCAGCATCCAGCATCCAGCATCCAGCATCCAGCCTACCCCTCCACCAGCCTCATCCACGCCCCATACTCCTCCGGCACCTTCGCCTCAAACGCCATCGGCTGATCATGGATCGGATGGTTAAACGAAAGCCTCCACGCATGCAGCATCAGCCGCGGCACACGCACCCGCTGCTTCGCCGGATTCGCATAGATCGGATCCCCCAGGATCGCACACTGTAGCGACTCCCGCATATGCACCCGGATCTGATGCGTCCTCCCCGTCAGCAGTCGGCACTGGATCAGCGCACACCCCTCATCCACCGACAGCCGCTTCCACTCCGTCACCGCATTTTTCCCCGCTCCATCCAGCAGATTGCTCATCCGCTTTCGGTCCACCGGATGCCTCCCGATCGATGTCTCGATCCGCCCGCTCTCCTCCTTCGGCACTCCGTTCACCACCGCCAGGTAGATCTTCGAGATCCGCCTCTCTGAAAACGCCTCCGTCAGCCGCCGGTGCGCGATGTCATTCTTCGCCACCACCATGCAGCCGCTCGTATCTTTATCGAGCCGGTGCACAATCCCCGGCCGCATCTCCCCACCGATCCCGCTCAGATCCTCGATGTGGTGCAGCAGCGCGTTCACCAGCGTCCCGTCCGGATTTCCCTCCGCCGGATGAACGACAAGCCCCGATGCCTTGTCCAGCACTACGATGTCGCTGTCCTCATACAAAATCGTCAAAGGAATGTTCTGGGCCTTGATCTCCACTTCCGCTACATCCGGCACCGTGAGACTCACCGCATCCCCGCATTTGAGCGTAGCACCCGCCTTGACCGCCTTCCCATTCAGCGTTGCGTGTCCCTCCTTGATCAAGTCCTGCAATCGCGAGCGCGACATATCCGGCAAACGCCTCGCGAGGTGTTTGTCGAAACGATCACCTATATCCACTGTTTCACTGATGAGCCAATCCACCGTACAAACTCAAGATTCAAATTAATAAGGCAAACTGTAATTTCTGGCATATGGCATGCGTCCCCTTACAGCATAGCACCCCCTCACCTTGATCCTCGCCCCTCCAGAACAGTCTTTTTTGAGCACCTGCCCGGTGTGTCAGAAGCAGATTGATGTCACCTCCCTGGAGCCCTTCACCAAGCTCAAGTGCCCCTTCTGCGGCCAGATGGTCCGCGTCCGCCGCCGCTTCGATCAGTTCATGATCGTCCGCCAGATCGGCGAAGGCGGCATGAGCCGCGTCTTCGAAGCCGAAGACGAAACCCTCGGCCGCCGCGTCGCCCTCAAAATCCTCAACCGCCAGTACTCCCGCGACTCCATCCGCCTGGAGCAGTTCCGCCGCGAAGCCCACATCACCGCCAATGTGACGCACCCCAACGTCATCAAGCTCTACTCCGTCGGCTATGACCAGGGCTACTTCTACATCGCCATGGAGCTCGTCGGCGGCGGCTCCCTCGAGCAGCGCATCCGCCGCGAAGGCCACCTCAAAGAAGACGAAGCCCTCCGCATCGGCCGCGAAGTCGCCGAAGGCCTCCGCGCCGCCCAGCAGCTCACCCTCATCCACCGCGACGTCAAACCCGCCAACATCCTCTTCACCGAGACCGGCACCGCCAAAGTCGTGGACTTCGGCCTCGCCCTCTTCGTCGATCGCGGCGGCGATCAATCCGGCGAAATGTGGGCCACCCCCTACTACGTCGCCCCCGAAAAAGTCATCGAAAACAAAGAAGACTACCGCAGCGACATCTTCTCCCTCGGCGCCACCCTCTACCATGCCATGACCGGCAATCCGCCCCACAAGGCGGACACCGCCGCCATCGAAGACCTCCGCCGCATCAAGTCCAAGCGCGTCACCCTCGGCGAATCCGGCCTCCGCTTCTCCCCCCGCACAGAGCACGTCATCAATGGCATGCTCTCCTTCCATCCCGAAGACCGCTTCGCCAACTACTCCGAAGTCGTCGATGAAATGCGCCTCGCCGAAGGCCTCCTCGATCGCGGCAGCGTCCGCCGCCGCCTCGTCAATCGCCGCACCCGCCTCATCGGCCTCATCGCCGCCGCCATCATCATCGCCTACGGCATGGGCTGGCTCCTCCGCGAAGGCGGGGAGCGCCGCAACGTCCGCGCCATCCAGCTCGCCACCGCCAATGAGCGCGAGCTCGATGGCTCCGGCGTCACCCTCACCGCAGACAAAGCCAACAAAAAAACCGTCTCCGAGCGTTTCACCGAAGCCCGCCAGGCCATGCTCGAAGGCCGCCAGTACGCCACCGCCGAAGACAAGTTCATCACCCTCGCCAAATCCAAAGACGTCCTCCAGCCCACCGCCAACTGGGCCCGGTTTAATGCCGCCCTCTGCAGCATCATGCTCGATCGCAAAAAAGACGCCGCAGAACAGTTCGCCAAGCTCGCCACCACCCCGGATCTCAACGGCCTCGCCCCCTTCTTCGCCAAAATACAGGACCGCATGTCCCACGACTTCGGCCTCGGCACCCCGCTCCACGCCCTCGACTACAAAACCACCAACGAAGAAATCCTCGGCTACCTCGTCCACGGCCTCGCCGAATGGCACTTCGGAGACGCCCTCCTCGGCGCCCAGGAGCTCGAGCACTTCCAGCAGCACCTCGCCGATACCAAAAAGCCCCCCGCAGACGCCTCCGCCGCCACCCTCGAATGGCTCACCCTCTACAGCCCCCTCGTAGACCGCTACAAGCCCGACTTCGCCCTCGTCCGCGGCGCACTCCAGCCCAAGCGCTCCGGCACCATCCCGGAGCTCCGCACCGCCCTCGCCGAAGTCCAGCAGGTCCGCAAAAACCTCAAGACCAGCGGCGCCTTCCTCCGCTTCATCACAGACCTGGAGACCAGCTACCAGCGTGAGATCTCCAGCATGACCCTCGAAGAACAGCAGCGCCAGATGGAGGCCGACAAAAAACACCGCCAGGCCGACCTCGAGCTCCTCGCCGAAGTCAACGCCCTCGTCCCCTCCCTCGTCCAGGGCTACGACTACACCCGCGCCATCGACCTCCTCAGCGGCACCCGCCTCCAAACCGCAGACGTCCGCACCGCCCTCGACGGCCGCCTCTACCTCTACACCCAGTCACGCGACTTCATCCGCCAGCTCACCGCCGATCTCACCACCAAAGGCTGGACCGGCACCATCACCCGTCGGGAGGGCGGCCAGCTCACCGGCCGCATCACCTGCAACACCGCCGGCACCCAGATCAGCGTCACCCTCGATCGCGGCACCCTCACCCTCCCCTTCGAAAGCCTCACCCCCGAGACCCTCGTCGAAATCGCCCAATCCCTCGGCACCCAGGTCACCGACTCCACCGACTACTACCGTCGTCAGGAAAACACCGCCGCCTTCGCCCGCCTCACCGGCCTCACCCAGCTCTCCACCACCATCGCCGCCCAGCTCATGGAAGAGAACAGCTCCTTCCGCATGCGCTGGATGAAAGTCATGGCCGCCGGCATCTAGTAGCACAACCGTCCAGGTTGTGAAGCATTCTCCCCGCACTACACGCTCTCAGCCGGAACACTGTTCCAAATGCCATGCGGCACATTGTTGAATAGCGTTGTTGTAGCGGAACCAATGTGTAGGGTTAGAAACGCCTTCACCCTTCATCCCGCCTACGCTTTATCATGCCCCGCCGCCCGTTTAACCGCCAGGAACACGTTTACCGCAACGACGCTTTTGCAGAGCTAGTCAAAGACGGCGTGCGGTTCTTCAACGGCACTCCCGTTTTGCCCTTACCACCAGAAGAACGCTTCGCAGGCACGGGCGTTTACGCCATTTATTACACGGGCAAATCCAAGCTTTACGCCAAATATGCTGAACTGAATCGTTTATCCTATGGCTACCCCATTTACGTGGGTAAAGCTGTGCCGAAAGGTTGGCGGCAGGCGAGGACATCTCATATTGAGACAGATCAATCAATGGAGTTGCATCACAGATTACGTCAGCACAGCAGCAGTATTGGTCATTCGTCGAATCTTAGGCCCGCCGATTTTATGTGCCGCTTCGTTATATTCGAGGGTGACGGCTCAGACATGATTAGCACCGTTGAAGCTGCGCTAATCAAGATCACTCGCCCACTCTGGAATATGGTTGTTGATGGTTTTGGCAATCACGATCCTGGCAGAGGTCGTTATGAGCAGGCGCTCAGCGATTGGGATGTGATTCACCCTGGCCGACCATGGGCAGAAAAGTGCAAGGGAATTGCTGCACAACCAGTTGAAATCACTGCACGAATAAATGTACACCTCGACACTTTGGGAGGATCAGCCGTATGAAGTGCGTGGAGATATTTTCCGGCGCTGGTGGACTCGCTAAAGGCCTTGATTTAGCAGGTTTCGATCATGCCGCCTTTGTTGAGTGGAATAAAGACGCCTGTGCATCGCTTCGATTAAATTTTGCGCCTGAGAAGGTCTATTGTGGTGATATTCAGGCCTATGATTTTAGTAAACTAAGCGATGTGGACGTCGTGGCTGGCGGTCCTCCCTGTCAACCGTTCTCACTGGGTGGCAAACATCAAGCTGATTTGGATCAACGAGACATGTTTCCTTACGCAATCAAGTCCATCGAAGTCCTCAAGCCGAAACTCTTCATTTTTGAAAACGTAAAGGGGCTGCTCCGTGAATCTTTCGCAGACTATTTTTCTTACATCCTCCGCCGCCTCGAAAACCCTTATCGGCCAGCATCGCACGAGGTCGATTGGCGGTCACATCTACGCGAGCTTAACTCTGATAGAGGGAAAGAAAAAGGCGGACCAAAATACCGAGTCGCTTATCGCCTGTTGAATGCTGCAGACTACGGCGTACCTCAATGCCGCGAACGCGTTGTGATCGCTGGAGTAAGAGAGGATATTCAAGAATCTTGGCGTTTCCCCAAAGCGACCCACACCGAAGAACGACTGCTCTACGATCAGTATGTGACAGGAGAGTACTGGGATCGGCATGAAATCGCAAAGAAGAAGCGTCCATTACTCGCACCCGGACTCAGCGAGCGGATCGAGGCGATCAAGCGTGACTACATCCTCTTCGCGCCTGAGGGCAGGCCTTGGAAGACAGTGCGTGATGTATTGAGTGACTTGCCTCATCCGAGCACGAATCACGGCATTGCAGATCATATATTCCGAGATGGCGCACGTAGTTACCCAGGACACACAGGAAGCTGTTACGACTTACCCGCTAAAACGATTAAGGCAGGAGGGCATGGTGTTCCAGGAGGTGAAAACATGATCCGTTATGCGGATGGCAGCATCCGTTACTTCACTGTCTTCGAAGCCAAACGCATCCAAACATTTCCTGACGAATATACCATCTCCGGAGCTTGGGGCGAAGCGTTAAGGCAAATTGGCAATGCGGTTCCTGTCAAGCTAGGCGAACAACTTGGCATTGCAGCAATGACGCTTTTAAAGCAAGTCGGAATCAGCCCCGAACCACTAGTAGTTCACTCGCGTTCTAGAGTTAAATCTCGAACAACTGTTGCAGCACATTAACATCACATAAACCTGGCATCAGGCACAATGAAATGCTCCCGCTCCTCGAAGCTATTAAAAAAGATAAAGATGACGGCCTATTCAAGACCTACATCGACTATATTCGCTTCCCGCGTTTCAGAAACTTAGCATCTAATGCACGCGTTGATTTTGAATTTCCGATCACAGCATTTGTGGGACAAAATGGTTGCGGCAAGAGTTCAGCATTGCAGGCCCTTTTTGGCGCACCCAAAGGTAAATCCGTTTCCACATATTGGTTTAACACGGAACTTGATCCAATAGTTGACTTAAATTCCGAGGATCGTCACAGTTTTATTTATTCATATGATGGCAGTGGAAACGAAGTCGTAAAACGCAGAATCAACAAAGCTGGACAGCCTGATCTCTGGGATACAAGCGAGCCAATTGCAGCTTATGGCATGCAAATGGGAACACGGCATGCGCCAGTTGAGAAGGAAGTGATATATCTAAATTTCAGGGCAGTTCCGAATGCGTTTGAAAAGGCGTTTCACAGCGAACGCCCTCCCGCATCGGGAGTTCAAGACTACCTGCGGTGGAGGTCGCGTATCCTTCGGAACGCACTTGACAAACAGTTCGATTATCGATTCTCCGGAGTCGAAAACTGTAAAGAATTCCCAATACGGCCCGACCTTCTTGAGGTTGCGCGACGAATTCTCGGAAGATCCTACAAAGCCGCAAAGATTGTGAATCACTCACTTTTTGGGCAGCCTGGACATGCGGTTTTCTTGGAAACGGGAGCCGCTAAATATACAGATGCATTTGCAGGCAGTGGTGAATCGGCCGTCATGCTCTTGCTTCACGAAATAAGCCAGGCTAAAGCAAATTCCCTTCTTTTACTTGATGAGCCGGAAACATCTCTGCACCCAGGGGCCCAAGCTGAACTCATTTCATATCTAACCGAACTTTGTTTAGCGAAAAAGCTCCAAATAGTTTTTTGCACTCACTCTCCAACTTTAATCAATGATCTCCCTGCTTCCGCGATCAAAGTTTTTTCACCCGAACCAGGTGGAAGTTTTCGAATCGTTCAAAATATTAGTCCAAGAGAAGCCTTTGCATTTATTGGTCACCCTGTCTCAGACAAGACAACAATAAGAGTCGAGGATCGCCTGACCAAACTGATTCTGGAAAAGGTGTTCTCTGAGTCTCTATCGTCGTCAACAAATCTTTTTGATGTCACATTCATACCGGGCGGATGCGATGAGATGAAGAAAGATGCCGTCGTGTTTTCAAGTCATCCCAACTCCCGTGTCGTGCTCTTGCTCGATGGTGATAAAAAGCCAAATACTGAGGTGCTGAACACAGGTGAAATTGGACTGTCGGACTATGAGAATTTGGAATACGTGAACAAGGTCTTCGACGAGAACATTGAAGCAATTACGGGTTTGAAAATGAAGACCCTTTGCCTTCCATCCGATGGCGGTAATGCAAATAAAAGAACCAAATTAACCCAGCAACGCGACACAAAACGGGAGTTTTTGAACTACTACCGGACAAATGTGTACTATTTTCCGACAGCAACACCAGAAGAAGCAATTTGGGATGACGAAACAGCCTCTGGTTTGTGCAGTGCTGCACTCGAACAATCAGAGTTTAGTCACTTCAAAAGCAAGGTTCAAAACCTAGCTGCTAAAGATAAGTTTGAACTCTTAACTCGGGTATTATGTGACCACTCGGGAGGTCTTACATTAGATGCTATCTATCGAATCTTCATCAAGAAGTGGGCATTAAAAAAAACCTCTTCATACCTCAATCTTGTAGGTATTTTGGAAGCCATTAAGGCTCTTTGTTGAAGTGGGAATCTGTATCCATTACACTGGAAAATGGGCCCAGCCTGCAAATCCTTTACAAAACATCGCATTGCCAAGGTCCTAATTCAGCCCATTCCTTTGCCAAAACCAAGGCCCCACATGTGCGCCCTCGCTGCCGGATAAACACCTATCTCCCTCCAGAATTTCTGAATGGCTTGATCCGCGTCTCTTTCGCCCTGTGTAGTTTCAGCGAAGGGTGGATAGATCAGCCTCAAATCGCCGGTTAAAAACTCTGCTCTTCCGTCAATTCATTTCCGCACAAAGAAGGCCGCACCATTCAATTCAATCTCTGCCCCTCTGCGACAAAAACGAACGTCCCCAACGCCATCGCCTTGCCCAATCCTTCCGTCCGCGACTCCAGCAAGACCTACATCAAAAAAATATCCGCCTCAGGATACGTGGAAGCCGCCAGTGCCGCCCACAACGGATCACCGATCACAATCACCGCCGTCATCACCCCAAACGCCGGCAGGCGATGGCTCAACGGCAGATACCGCACCCCCGACGGATCATCCTCCATTTCCTTCTGATTGGAGCGCGCCACATACGCATAGCCCTCTTGGTTCAGATGCCGCGCCAGCTCCAACACCTTCTCATTCGGCACAGTGGCCGCTCCCACAGAACCCGGCGCCACGATGAGAAAATTCCGATACGATGACTGCGTCTTCGCCTCAGGCTCTGCCTCAGTTTCGGAATCAGCAGAAGCACGCGCCGCGAAAACCTGCAGAGCCTGGAGCATAGGAAGAGAAGTATTCATGGGAATGAGAGGTTCGAATCACCAGCAGCCGCTCGTCATGAGCCAGCATCAGTCACACTTCGCATCCCATCAGCCATTGGCCGGGTCGAAAACACAACCTCAACCCCCTCCTCATTTTCTGAGACAAACCCCACTCAGATATTCCTCATCAACATCAGTCAGCAGTTCAAATCCCATTCCCCATTCCTCTGCCAATCCATTCCCCTGCCAAAAATCACAACCTCACCCCCACCTCCCATCACCATCACACCTCCGTCTTTTTTCCGACTCCTTGTTGCGGCCATCCCTCCGGCTCCCCAAACCACCTCCGCGTTGACCGCGCTTCGCCAGCCCTACCGGCAGCCTTCCACGATCTGCCTCACTGGGTTCGGTTCCGTGTATTCAGTGTATTCCGTGGTCAATTTTCAGCCAAAAACAAAGCAACCCATCTCCCAAGCCCCCAAGCTCAGCCCATTCCTCTGCCAATCCATTCCCCTGCCAAAAAACAAAGCTCCGCATCCACATCCCATCACCGTCACACTACCTCTGTTCCGATTCCTTTATCAGCGTCTTATGAGCGTCAAATCAGCGGTTAATAATCCGATCTATACACCCAGCACGCCCGCACTCCATCCCCCTCCGGAATCAGTCATTTTTGCCCCCTTTTTGCGCCCCTTTGCGGCCATCCCTCCGGCCCCACAAAAAACCCCGCCTGCCTCACGACAAACGGGGTTCTCAAAACTCACGTCACCGATCCGTCGCTCTCAGTTAGTTCAACCAGGAACCAAGAACAACGAACCAGGAACACTCAGTCACTTGATCTCCTGCGCCCAGAAGATGTGCCAGTCGTCCAGGTTGTTCAGATCCACCGCACCCGGATTCACGCTGCCGTCATCCGCGATGCCATCCGCATCCAGAATCGTCTTGCGCGTCTCATCGCTGTGGATGTAGCCCGAGATCGCCTGGTTGTGCTTGAAAATGTTGCCCTTCGTCAGGTTCACGCCCGGCTGTGCCTTCACCCAGCTCTCCAGCTGCGGATAGCTCGGCTTCGTCGCGATGAACGTCCTGAACGTCTCGATGTTGATGCCCAGCGCATCCAGCGTCATCTGGTCATACCCGCAGCCAATGCCCGGATAGTCAGCATGCAGTTTGCCCGCAGCAGCCAAAGAAGCCTTCTGCCAGAGGCGCGGAAGATGAAGAACACCAAGGGGCCCGGCAATGCCGGAACTGATAAGAGGAACGATCTGACTCATGGATAAGAGATGGGTTGGATTTAATTCAATGACATTCGCGACTGCGAAAGAGCTTCCAATTTAGGAGGCCCCGCGCAGCAGCATCAAGAACAAACGCACCAGCCAGGTTTTTTGAACGCGAATATCAAAAATGAACCTCGATTTTTCACGCATCCAAACGCCCCATGCCAAAAAATTCGCGGCTCTTCGCGCCCATTCGCGTTTGAACCCCTCCCTCCTCCACAAAATCTTTCTGCCCTTTCCCCCTCTTCTCCTCCACTCCAGACCTCTGAAATGATTTTACCCCTCATTATTCTACCTCAATTCCGGCCATCCACCTCCGCCCCTTTGCGGCAAACGTACGTCCCGCCCCCTCCTCTCCAACCACTCTGAAATCATAAATCGTAAATCATAAATCCCCCCACGTTCCTCCCTTTCCAGTCACTCTTTTCAGAATCAATCTCTGCGGCGTTCCAATCTCTGCGGTGTAAAATCAGTGGATCCGCCCCCGTCCTCCGCTCGAAAAGCCCGCCTTCATTTTTTGCCCTTTTTGCGCCTCTTTGCGGCCATCCCCTCCGTTCACCTTTTGCCCCCACGTTCCCCACTTTCGGCCAACCAAATTCTGCTCCACAGATCGCCACCCCCTTTTCATGAAAAACCTCTGTCACCTCGCCCTCGCCGCGCTCCTCGCCCTCCCCTGCGCAGCCGCTGAGAAAAAGACCGCGAAATCAGCCCCAAAGCCAGAACTCAAATCCCCCCTCGAACTCCACCGCTGGTCCGGCACCCTCAACGTCCCCGACCCCGTCGCCGTCACCGTCGATCCCCAGGGCCGCATCTACGTCTCCGCCACCACCCGCCGCAAAGTCGCCGACCTCGACATCCGCGAACACCCCCAGTGGATCCCCGACGACGTCGCCCTCACCAGCGTCGAAGAAAAAGAAGCCTTCCTCAAACGCGAGCTCGCCCCCGGCAAAACACGCCTCCCTCGCGGCGGCCTCACCGACCACAACAAAGACGGCTCCATCGACTGGAAGGACCTCACCGTTCACAGCGAGCGCATCTACCAGCTCCGCGACACCGACCACGACGGCACCGCTGACAAGCTCACCGTCTTCGCCGAAGGCTTCAACAGCGTCGTCACCGGCATCGCCGCAGGCATCCTCTACCACGACGGCTGGGTCTACGTCACCGTCGCCCCCGACCTCATCCGCCTCCGCGACACCAACGACGACGGCGTCGCCGACGAACGCGAAATCGTCGCCCACGGCTTCGGCATGCACATCGCCTACGCCGGACACGACATGCACGGCCCCCGCATCGGCCCCGACGGCCGCATCTACTGGAGCATCGGCGACAAAGGCGTCAACGTCACCAGCAAGGAAGGCAAACACTGGTACTACCCCCACGAAGGCTGCGTCCTCCGCTGCGAACCCGACGGCACCAATTTCGAAGTCTTCGCCCACGGCCTCCGCAACGTCCAGGAAATCGCCTTCGACAACTACGGCAACATCTTCGGCGTCGACAACGACGCCGATCTCCCCGGCGAACGCGAACGCTTCGTCTACATCACCGAACGCAGCGACTCCGGCTGGCGCTGCAGCCACCAATATCAAAAAGAAACCAGCCGCTGGATCCGCGACGGCATCTGGCAGCCCGCCCATCCCGGCCAGCCCCTCTTCATCACACCCCCGCTCGCCAACTACTCCAACGGCCCCGCCGGATTCATCCACGAACCCGGCACCGCCCTCGGCGCTTCATTGCGCAATCACTTCATCCTCGATCAATTCCCCTCCGGTCAGATGACCGCCTTCCAGATCATCCCCTCCGGCAGCACCTTCAAGATGCAGAACGAGCGAGTCATCCACTCCGGCCTCATGGGCATCGGCCTCGCCCTCGCCCCCACCGGCGAACTCATCATCGCCGACTGGGACGGCGGCTACCCCCTCGATCAAAAAGGCGCCATCTGGTTCGCCGACGACCCCACCGCCAAAAACAGCACCGAGCACCAGGAAACAAACAAACTCCTCAACTCCGACAACCTCACCGCCACCCACCTCTCCCACCCCGACCAACGCGTCCGCCTCCACGCCCAATTCACCCTCGTCAAAAAAGGTGATTACACCCTGCTGCAAAAAACAGCACACGACAAAAAAGCCCCCCAACTCGCCCGCATCCACGCCATCTGGGGACTCGGCCAGGGCATGCGCGCCGGAAAGGTCGAAGCCACCGTTCTGACCCCGCTTCTTGCGGAATCCGATACAGAAATCGTCACTCAGTCCACCAAAGTGCTCGGCGATGTCAAAACCTCCGGCACCCCAATTATTCCACTCCTTGCACATCCTTCCCAACGCGTGCGCTTTCACGCCGCCATTTCCCTCGGCAAGCTTCAAGAATCCACCGCTGTCACAGCATTGCTAAAACTTGCCCCCAAAGAAAGCGCCGATCCCTACATGCGCCACGCCATCGTCACCGGCCTCGCCGGTTGCGCCGATGAAGCCACCCTCGCCTCCCACACCAACGATAAGCAGTCCCTCTGCTGCCTCCTTGCACTCGCCCGCCAAAATTCGCCACGCGTTGCCGATTTCCTCACAAATCCGACCCTCGCCCCCGAAGCCGAACGCGCCATCCACGACGACACCGGCATCACCGCCGCCCTCCCCAAGCTCACCACCCACCCCACCAGCCGCGGCCTCAACACCTGCCTCCGCCTCGGCATCGCCGAACCCATCATCAAAACCGCATTACAGCGCAACCCGCTGCAAGCCGAAGCACTCGATGTCCTCCTCACCTTCACCAATCCCCCACGCCTCGACCGCATCGACGGCATGGCTCACCAAAACTCGCCACGCGATGCCAAAGCCTTCGCCAATTTGCTACAACCCCACCTCGATGCCCTCCTCGCCATCCAGGACGGCGCACTCAAAGCCAAAGCCGTCGAACTCCTCACCCAGCTTCAGCTAAAAGTCGCCGCTCCCGTCCTCCAGCAGATCATCTCAGATGCCACCGCTCGCGCCACCTTGCGCGCCGAAGCACTGAAACTCATGGCTTCGCAGCACGCTGCCACACCCGAATTCGCCACCACCCTCGATCTCGCGCTCGCCAAAACCTCCCCCGCCGAACTCCGCCGCGAGGCCCTCAGGCAACTCTTCAACCACCAGCCCGACCGCGCCATCACCGAAGCCGCCACCGTCCTTGCCAACGGTGACACCACCTCGCAGCAACTTGCACTGTCTCTCCTTTCCACGTCCGAAGACGACACCGTCATCACCCAATGGCTGGACCGCCTCATCGACAACAAAGCCCCCGCCGCCATCCAGCTCGACATCCTCGAAGCCGCCGCCACCCGCGAATCTTTGAAACCCAAACTCGCTTCCCTGCAACTCAGTGCATCTGAACTCCTAGAAGGCGGCGACGCCACCCGCGGCAAAGACATCGTCACCAACAACCTCGGCGCCAACTGCATCGCCTGCCACACCGTCGAGGCCAAGGAAGGCAGCCAGGTCGGCCCCAACCTGAAAACCATCGGCAGCCAGAAAGACCGCAAATACATCCTCGAATCCCTCCTCAATCCCCTCGCCCAGATCGCCCCCGGCTTCGGCATTGTCACTATCACCACCAAAGACGGCAAATCCCTCTCCGCCATTTTGGGGAAAGAAGACGCAAAACAAGTCACTTTACGTCTGCCTGATGGCAAAACACAGACAGTGCCCCGCGACCAAATCGCCACCATCACCCCACCCATGACCGTCATGCCCCCCATGCTCGGCATCCTCACCAAACCACAAATCCGTGACGTCGTGGCCTATCTGGCAGGATTGAAAGGGAAGACCAGCAAGAAAGCGGTGGCTCCATCTCATTGAAGCTCAAGCAGGGAGCAAAGCACTCCCACCAGCCTGCGAGTTTTTGATTGCTCCGCAGATGCCGCTCATGCCAGCATCGCGGAGTTATGAAATGCCCGTTCACCATTCACACCCTCTCCCTTTTCCTTTTCAGCTTGGTGGCAGTCATGCCCCTTTCAGCGCAACAAGTGGCAAAACAGGGTCAGGAAGCGCAGGGAGAATGGTCACTCCGCGTTTACCGTTACCCGTCCTCGGAGTTGCTCGGCGGCTTTGTCTCCAGCGAACAGGGACAGCTCACGGCTCCCGCGCTTCCCGCTGTCAATGCGAGCGCGGAAGATGTCGCCAAATTCCTGCGGCGCTCTCATTTCGTCATCGACCAGCATCTGAAAATGATGGGCGTGACGCTGCCCCCGGGATCGCTTGCCACATTCGATCCGAAGAACAAAACGCTGGCTTTGCGCAGCACCGAGCTGACGCATCAGCGCATGGCGGCGCTTGCTGCGCAAGCCGAGCGCGCCATGCCCAAGCTGGTGAGCATCAATTTGCAGATCATCGAGGCGGAAGCGACCGCCGTAAACGAGGCGGTCAAGCAGGTGAAGGCGCAGGCGGACCACTCCGCCGCTTGGACTGCGCTGGATGCGCTGGTCTCCCAGAAAAAGGCCAGCTATG
The DNA here is from genome assembly GCF_057652315.1 of Prosthecobacter sp. Pr1. Taxonomy (NCBI): domain Bacteria; kingdom Pseudomonadati; phylum Verrucomicrobiota; class Verrucomicrobiia; order Verrucomicrobiales; family Verrucomicrobiaceae; genus Prosthecobacter; species Prosthecobacter sp. Pr1. The sequence continues at coordinate 455,073 of NZ_JBYFBS010000004.1, forward strand.
TGGGCGATCTGCGCATGGAAACGAAGAGCAGCAACCGTGCGACGGTGGTGCGTGGAGAGGGGCGCACCTACGTCACTGAAATGACGGTGGATGAAACACGGCGCTCCAGCATCGCCGTGGAGGAGCGTGGCGCCGGCACCCGCCTGGAACTGGAGCCCACCATCGGTGCCGATGGCGAGACCATGGAGCTGACCTATTCTCTGGAGCATCACTACCGTACGCCGCAGGAGCACTGGGACAAAATCAGCGCCACAGGAGAGCGGGTTGTGGAAACTCCAAACATTGACTTTTACAACGCCCATGTGACCACCGGCATCACGTTGCTCGGTGGCATGACCAAGCTGCTTGGCATCTGGAAGCCCGAAGATGTCGCGGAGCCGGAGCGCGCCAGCCATCTGCAGGCCGCTTTTCTGAAAGCCCACATCGTTTCGCTGCTGCCGGCCTTGGACAGGCGGGTGGAGCAATTGCTGCGGGAGGAAGGCGAAAAGATCGAGAAGACCCCCACCGCGCCGCCGCCAGAACCACCGGGCGCCACGAAGGGCATCATCACGCGCAGTTTCCACATCACCGAAGAGTTGCTGACTATGGGAGATGCAGCCGGTGGAGCACCTGCCGCTGCCGCCGATCCATTCGCGGCAGGCGGAGCCCCGGCAGCCCCGATGGCAAACGAAGCACGGCTGACCATGCGCATCACCGCCGTGGAGATTCTGAAGTCCAAGGGCATCCCCTTTCCTGAAGGTTCCTCCGCCAACTACAAACCGAGCACTGGCGAACTCCTGGTGCGCAACACGCCGGAAAACATGAAGCTGGTGGAGGCCTACATCGCTTCCTTGAAACTCCATGCGCCGCACAATCTCGCGACGACTGTGCACATCATTGAGGCGGATGCCGCCACCATCCGCCGGCTGGTGGCCAGCACCGCCCCCACCACAGACCACACCGCTGCATGGCAGGAGGTGGAGCAGGGCATTGCGCAGAACAAGATCCGCCTGCTGCGCTCCGCCTTTCTTGAGTCCAAATCCGGCATGCGCAGTACTTTTGAATCCGGCCGCGAGCTTGTGTATGTCACTGAAACGTCCAGCGGCGCACAGGAACATTCTGCCAGCACCAGCAACGCTCCGGGCGGCAATGACAAAGATGCGAAGCCCTCGCAGACGAGCATCAGCAACGTTCATGTCTCCAATGTCGCAACGCCACACTTTTCATCTGCCGCTGAAATGCGCATGGTCGGACTTCGTTTTGAAATGGAGGGAACTGTCGGCTACTCCGAACCGGACGCGGTCGAACTCAACACCGTCATCAATTATGACTACACCAGCCCGGTGGTCACCGATTCTTCCGCACAGCCGGATGCTAAAACGATCCGCCCTTTGAACCACAGCATTCAGTTTCACCGGGCCGAATGCACCGTGAGCACCACCCTAGCCAGCGGCACCCATCGTCTGCTGAACGTGTGGAAACCAGAGGGGTCACCTGAATTTGAGAAGGCTGACGTCCTCCAAGCAGCCTTCCTGAGCATTGACATCGTGCCGGTGGAACGCGCAGCAAAACCCTGACATCACATCGGCCCCGGCGGGCGCTCTTGTTCCAGCATTGGCACAGGCGGTGTAGATGGTGCACCGGAGCCTTTGCCGAGGCGTCCGCTGTAGAGGTCGATGGCGCGCTTGGCGATGATGTCGATCACGGCAGGTTGCAGCGTGCGCGCGGCGACGTTGGAGACGGCCATGCCGGCCCACATGATGGGGGATTTGAAGCGCAGCACCTGCCAGTAGGGCAGCAGGCGTTTGTACCATTTGTTCGCTGTCTGCAGTTTTTCGTGTTTGGCGATCTTGTGGGTCATTTCCCAGGTTTTAAGCGCGGTGCTGGCACTGACATCCACGAGGCGGCCAATGGATCGAGTTTGCAAAAAGTCCGCCACATCCATGGCTGCCAGATGCACGGCGCGGGAGAACTGGCTGAGGCCCGGGGCCAGCAGCGCCTCCTGCTTGCCGGGATGGTAGATGGCCGCGATTTCGCGCACCAGCTTCGGTACCTCATCCACCAGCGGCGGCAGCCACTCGGGGTTGAGGTTCTTCTGCCAGCGCAGGCGGTTTTTGCAGGCTTCGACGGCTGCATGGGCTTTTTCGTCCGCCAGACCGCATTCGGGATAGACGAAACTTGCCAGCGCATGCCGTGCCGCGCGCAGATCGGCGGCGAAACGCAGCAGCTTCCAGATCACAATCGAGGCTGCGCCGATGAGGACGCCGGCAAGGAAGGTCAGGATGTGGCCCCAAGGCATGCTCGTACGGGAGAGCACCCCGGGCAGGGTGTCAAGATGACGAAAGTGGCGAGACAGCCTGCTTGCGGCGGCTGGATGACACGCCATAGATGCGCTCCACACCATGTCCTCCATTTTCGAACTCTTCTCTCTTCAAGGCAAAACCGCTGTCGTGATCGGCGGCACAGGCGAACTCTGCGGTGCCATCGCAGAAGGCTATGCATCTGCGGGTGCGGAGGTCGTGCTCGTCGGGCGGGACCAGTCCAAGGCTGACAAACGACTGGAGACCATTCAAGCCGCAGGCGGACAGGCCTATTTCGTTTCCGCAGATGCCAGCCGCAAAGCCGATCTGCAGATTCTGCTGGATCAGGTGCTGGAGCGTTCCGGCGGCTGCCATATTCTGATCAATGGTGCGGGCGTGAATTCTGCAACGCCGTTCCTCGATATTCCAGAAGAGGAATACGACCGGATCATGAACATCAACACCAAGGGCGTGTTCCTGGCCTGCCAGGTGTTCGGCAAATACTTCGTGGATCACAAGATCCCGGCCTCGATCATCAATCTCGGTTCCATGTCCGGCCTGCTGCCGCTGAGCCGTGTCTTCACTTATTCCATGTCCAAAGGTGCTGTGCACAATCTCAGCAAGAACCTCGCCCGCGAATGGGCTCCCCTCGGCATCCGCGTGAACACCTTGGTGCCCGGCTTCTTCCCTGCCGAGCAGAACAAGAAAGTGCTCACGCCTGACCGCGTGGCAAAGATCATGGGCCACACGCCGATGAACCGCTTTGGCGAGGCCAAGGAACTCGTCGCCGCAGCTTTGCTGCTTGCGGGTGCAGGCAGTTCCTTCATCACCGGCCATGAGATGGTGGTGGATGGTGGGTATTCGTCGCAGACGATCTGATGGGCGCGGCGGGGCTTGTTGCAGACGCTGCTGGTAATCGCTCGGTGTGGCGGAGTGCTGGGTTTGCTTTCCGATTTGCTGCGAGGTGACCCAGGGTCGCCTCGCTGAGGCTCGGCTGACCCTGGGCTTAATTCCACAGCCCCGATGGGGCTGGTGTGGCGCGGAGCTTCGTTGAGAAAGATTGAGCTGTGTTTTCTCGGAGCGTTCCTGGTCGGGGCAGCACTGCGGTCCACAGTCGTTTTATTTCTTCGACTCGACTGATAAAAACCTCAGCATCTCCTCGTAAAGACCAGTGGTAAGACCTCTAACCACATGGCTTTTTCATCCATCAAACCCCAGCGCAGCCTTGTTGAAGAGGTGTGCGCACGCATTGCATCAGAAATTCGGGACGAAGGCGGTGGTGGGGGGAATGGGTGGCTGCCGCCGGAGAGGGATCTGGCGCTGAAACTTGGGGTGAGCCGGCCCGTGGTGCGGGAGGCGACGAAGCGGCTGGAGTTGCAGGGGCTGCTGGAGGTGAAGCATGGGGTCGGCACGAAGGTGGTGGACAAGCTGCACAAGCCGCTGAACGGCTCGCTGGCATTGCTGATTCCCGATGACAAGGAGCGGCTGCGGCAACTCATTCAGGTGCGTTTCATGCTGGAGCCGGAGAACGCGCGGCTCGCCGCCGAGAACGCCACACCGGCGCAGATTCGCAGGCTGCGCGCAGCATTGCAGGAACTGGCGGAGACGCAGGATTTTGAGACTGCGGTGGAGGCTGATATGGCGTTTCATCGGGAGCTGGCGGCGGCGTCGGGGAATCAGATTGCGAACCTGCTGCTGCATTCACTCTCCGAATTGATTCAAACGAGCCTCAAGCATGGCTACAGCCGCACATCGACGGACAATGCGGTGCGGCAGCATGCTGCGGTGCTCAGCGCCATTGAGAAACGAGACCCCGCCGCCGCTGCGAAAGCGATGCGCGAACATTTGATCACCGCCGAGGCCGATCTGGCCCTGCCAAAAGCCAAGAAAGCCGCATGAAATCACTCTCTTATTTTTCCTTCGTCCTTGCGAGCAGCAGTGTCTTTGCCGTCGAGCCTGATGCAGCCAAGCTGTTTCATGAGCAGGTGGCACCGATCCTGGTGAAGAACTGTGTGGAATGCCACAATGACGTGACGACCAAAGGCGGCCTGAACATGAGCACGCTGGCGGATGTGCTCAAAGGTGGTGACGACGGAGCGGCCTTGGTTCCGGGCAAAGCTGCGGAGTCAGCGCTCTACACGATGATCGTGCCGGAGAGCGCAGGCGAGAAAGCGGAGATGCCGAAGAAGAAGCCCGCACTTTCCACCGCCGAAACCGACCTCATCAAACGTTGGATCGACATGGGTGCGGCGTGGCCGCAGGAGATCGTGCTCAAGGAGAAGCCCAAGGGGGATATCACGCACTGGTCGCTGCTGCCGCTGAAGTCATCGAAGCTTGCATCCATCGACGAGTTTATTGGTGAAAAGCTGAAGGAGAAAAACCTCACGCTGAATGCGCCGGCAGATGCCCGGACGTTCATCCGCCGTGCCAGCTTTGATCTGACCGGACTGCCGCCCACGCCGGAAGAAGCGGCTGCTTTTGAAAAGGAATTCAGCCGGGATCAAACAACGGCTGTTAAGAGCTTGATCGACCGCCTGCTGGCTTCACCGCGCTATGGCGAAAGATGGGCGAGGCACTGGCTGGACGTGGTGCGCTTTGCGGAAAGCCATGGCTTTGAGATGAACCGTGTGAGGCCCAATGCGTGGCCGTATCGCGACTACGTCATTCGTGCGTTCAATGAGGACAAGCCGTATGACCAGTTTGTGCGTGAGCAGATCGCAGGCGACCAGCTGGGCACGGATGAAGGCACGGGATTTCTTGTGGCCGGTTCGTGGGATCAGGTGAAGGGCCAGGACCCGGTGCTGCGGGCGAATCAACGGGCGGATGAAATGCATGATCTCGTCAGCACCACGGGCAGCACATTCCTCGGACTCACGATTGGCTGCGCGCGCTGTCATGACCATAAGTTTGATCCCATTTTGCAGACGGACTACTATCGCATTAGGGCCATGTTTGAGGGTGTGCAGCATGCAGAGCGTGAACTGCGTCCGGCAGATGCTGATCAACGGCTGAAGGAGGCCGAAGGCGTTCGAGCAGAGATCGCGAAGGTGGATGCGGCACTTGCTCGCTTCCAACCGCGCGCCCAACTGACGCGGCGTGTGCTGGTGGATGATGATCTGCCGCCGCCAACGAAGCCAGATGCCATTGGCTGCGTGCAGATCGAACAGCCCACGAATGGCAAGCCCATCGAATACTCACCGGGCACAGAGCTGGGCCAAGCCGCAGATCCAGGTGATGCAACACGGCTGCCCAATCTTGGCGAAAGTTACCGCTACTGGAAGGCGGAGAAGGATGCCGCCGCACAGGATTTCTTCTCATGGAATCCGCGCGTCTCTGGCAAACAACGCATCTGGCTTTCATGGGCGGCGTGGACGACGCATGCGAAAGATGCGCGCTACATCCTCGATCTGGATGGCGATGCGAACACGAATGGCGACCAGCAAGAAATCGCCAGCGTGGATCAAAGCAAGTTTGCCGACGGCAGCGGTGCGATTCCTGGACAGAAGCGCTGGAGCGGTTTCAAGTATGCCGGAACGTATGCGGTGACGCCGGATTCCATCCTCATTCTGCGCAGCGGCAAACTCGGCGGGCCGACCGTGGCTGATGCGGTGCTGTTTGAAGCCTCGGACGGAACCCAGCCTGCATCACAGCCGCATCTGCGCGCGCCCGTGACGCATCTGGCGAACCGAGAGAGCTTTGATGCGGTGAAGGCGAAGTTTGTGCGCTTCACGATTCATGCGACGATCGGCGGTCAACCGTGCATCGATGAGCTGGAAGTGTTTTCCGCCGGGAAGCAGCCACGCAACGTGGCGCTGGCGAAGAACGGCGCGAAGGTGACGGCTTCGGATGTGTTCAGTGATGGTACGAATCCGATTCATCAGATCGCGCACGCAAATGATGGTCTGTATGGCAACGCGAAGAGCTGGATTTCGAAGAATGCAGGCAAGGGCTGGTTGCAGATCGAGCTGCCACGTGAAGAAAGCATCAGCAGCGTGGTGTGGAGCCGGGATCGCGGAGAGAAGAAGGGCAAGGTCTATGAGGATCGTCTCACCACGGATTATGTGATTGAGACTTCGCTGGATGGGAAAACATGGCAGGCGGTGGCTACATCGGCTGACCGGCTGGGCGTGGAGTATCGGGACCGTATTCGCGACATTCCGACACTGAGCGGAGTCTCTTCTGACAATGCTGCCACGGTGAGGAAACACAGCGAGCAGCGTGCCGTGCTGCAGCGCAGGTTGAAGGAAATGACGAGTTTCCCCATGGCTTACCTGGGCAAGTTTGAGCAGCCGGGACCGACCTACCGGCTGCAACGCGGCGACCCGATGACGCCGCAGGAGGAAATTGCACCGGGGGCGCTGGCGCAGATCGGCGCGAAACTGGATCTGCCCAAAGACACACCGGAAGCGGAGCGGCGCATGGCCTTGGCGAAATGGCTGACCGATCCACAGAATCCGCTGACGGCGCGAGTGATGGTGAACCGAATCTGGCACTATCATTTTGGTACGGGCATCGTGGATACGCCGAGCGATCTTGGATTTAATGGTGGCAAGCCGTCACATCCTGAACTGCTCGACTGGCTGGCTACGCAGTTCATGCAGCGCAAATGGAGCATGAAGGAGATGCACCGGCTCATCATGAACTCAGCGGCTTACCGGCAGTCGAGCACGACCAATGACGCGGGCATGCTGGCGGATTCAGGCGCGCGGCTGCTGTGGCGATTCCCGACGAGGCGGCTCGAAGCGGAGCCGCTGCGCGACACGATTCTCGCCGTAAGCGGCGTGCTGGACCTGACCATGGGCGGGCCGGGCTTTGATCTCTTTGTGCCGAATGACAACTACGTAAAGGTGTATCAGTCGAAGCAGGAGTTTGGGCCCGACACGTTCCGGCGCATGGTGTACCAGAGCAAGCCACGCGTGCAGCTTGATGACACGTTTGGAGCGTTCGATGTGCCGGATGCGGGGCAGATCGCCCCGCGCCGAACCTCAAGCACGACACCGCTGCAGGCGCTGAATTTCTTGAACAGCACGTTTGCCATGCAGCAGAGCGAGCTGCTGGCGGCACGGCTCGAAAAGGAGGCTGGCAAGGAGCCTGATGCGCAAGTGAAGCGGGCATTTCAACTGGCCTATCAACGCGAGCCTAAACCGGATGAGGTGACGGCTGCCGCAGAGCTGATTTCACAACACGGGCTGGCGATGTTCTGCCGCGCGCTGTTCAACACGAGCGAGTTCATGACCCTGTATTGATCCTGTTATGCAAAACCATCTTCTTTCCCGTCGGAACTTTCTCAATCAAGGCGTCAGCGGATTGAGCAGCATCGCTTTGACCTCGCTGCTGGCGCAGAAGGGTCTGCTGGCGAACGACCCCATTCGCCCGCGCATTGATCCGGCGCATCCCTATGCGCCGCGACCGCCGCATTTTGAACCGCGCGCGAAGAACGTGCTCGTCATTTTCTGCTCGGGAGCGATGAGCCATGTGGACACGTTTGATTACAAGCCGGAGCTGGTGAAGCGGCACGGCATGCCGCTGCCGGGCGCGGCGGATTTGATCACCTTCCAGGGAGCGCAGGGGAACCTCGTCAAACCCATCTGGGAGTTCAAGCCACGCGGACAGAGCGGCAAGATGATCAGCGAACTGCTGCCGAACATCGCCGGGCTCGCGGATGACATGTGCTTCATCCATTCCATGACGGCCAAGTCGAACACGCACGGCCCGGCGGAGAATCAGATGAGCACAGGGTACATTCTGGACGGCTTCCCGGGCATGGGCTCCTGGGTGACGTATGCGCTCGGCTCCGAGTGCGATGACATGCCGGCCTTTGTGGCGATCCCTGACCCGCGTGGCGTGCCGCAGATCGGCCCAAGGCACTGGAACTCGGCGTTTCTGCCTGCGGCATTCCAAGGCACGGCATTCAATGCGAGCAAGCCGATTCCCAATTTGATCCGCCCTGCGAGTGTGAGCGAGGCGGCAGACCGCGACACGCGTGCATTCGTGAATTTGCTCAATCAGAAACAGGCGCAGGAGCATCCGGCGGACAGCGACCTGGCGGCACGGATTTCGTCCTACGAACTGGCGGCGCGGATGCAGATTGCCGCTTCAGAGGTCGGCAACATGTCGAACGAGAGCAAGGCCACGCTGGATCTGTACGGTGTGAACGACAGCAACGAGACGAAGGCCGGCTTTGCCAAGAACTGCCTGCTGGCGCGGCGCCTGATCGAGCGCGGGGTGCGGTTTGTGCAGCTTTTCAACGGCTCCTACGCCATGGGCGAGGGCGTGGGCAACTGGGACGGGCACAAAACGATCGAGCAGCAGTACTCGGTGCATGGGCCGATCCTCGACCAGCCTGTGGCCGGGCTGCTGAAGGACCTGAAAGCCCGGGGGCTGCTGCAGGACACGCTGGTGGCCTTTGTGACCGAGTTTGGGCGCATGCCGACCTTCCAGAAGGGTGCGAATGGTCGCGACCACAACCCGAAGGGCTTCACCGTCTGGCTGGCCGGTGCAGGGGTGAAAAAGGGCTTCAGCTACGGGGCGACGGACGAATTTGGCTACAAAGCCGCCGAGCGCGTGAGCACCATTTACGATCTGCATGCCACGATTTTGCACCTGCTGGGCATCGACCACGAGCGCCTGAGCTACTACAATAACGGCATCGAAAGACGGCTCACGGACGTCCATGGGCATGTGCTCAAAGACGTGCTGGCATGAGCCGACCTGAGAATGAGGGGGAAAAAACGTTTGATTTTCTTCTCAAAGTCTCCACCATGCGCCTCCCCAAAACCTGACCCCATTCCCGTACACGTACCATGGCAGTTGTTCTCCGTCTCCGTCAAGAAGGCCAAAAAGGCCGTCCAGTCTTCCGTATTGTTGCGGCTGACCAACGCTTCCCAAAAGAAGGCCGTTTCCTCGAAATCCTTGGTACCTACGATCCTCAAAAGGGCGTCAAAGGTGCTGTCGTGAAGCTTGATCGCGTCAATGCCTGGATCTCCCAAGGAGCCAAGCCCTCTGACACCGTCAAGAGCCTCATCAAGCACGCCGCTTCCGTAGTCCCAGCATAAGCTGCCATGGACGCGCCGGAAGCCCTCCGCGAGTTCCTCTCTTATGTGGTGGCGAATTTGATCGACCACCCGCAGCAGGCGACCATTGCCATCGGCACTAATATCAACGGTGCCGTCGCCTACCGTGTGCAGCTGGCACCGGAAGATGTGCGTCATGTCATTGGCAAGAATGGCATGACGATCAGCGCGATCCGCTCCTTGCTCAATACAGCGGCCGCCAAGCACGGGATCAAAATTTCCCTCAAAGTAGGATCCGCACGTGAAGAGGATGCGGAAGCAGCCCTCGAGATGCCTCAGGCTGAAGCCTGAGAGGATCAGGCCAGCTTGCTGCCAGCCCACCAGCCGACGGCTGCGGCGGTGATGCCCAGCAGAATGCTGCCAATGGCATTGAGCAGCGCGAGCCAGGAATGCTGGTTCAGCATCAGCAGCCACGAGTCATTCGCGAGCGTGGAGAAGGTTGTGTAGCCACCCAGTACGCCTGTAGCGGCGAACAGCCATGGGCCGCTGCCTTTTTCCTTCATGGCTGGCAGGGCAAAGAGGAAGCCCAGGATGAAACTGCCAAGGATATTGGCCGCGAGCACGCCCCAGGGAAAGACGGCCTTTGGCAGCAGACGCGCCATGCCGATGACCGTGCCATACCTCAGCACCGAACCGAGGCCGCCACCGAGAAAGATCAGCAGGATGTTCTTCATAGGGGATTGCTGATTGTGATCATGCCGTCACCGCCCCCTCACGTCTGGAGCCGCCGATCGTCTGCGGAGCAATGCGCGCGCGCCACACGTAGCGCTGGAAGAGCACCTTGACCGAGGCTGTGAGAGGCACCGCCAGGATGGCACCGAGCAGACCGCCCAGCAGCAGGCCCCACACAAACACGGAAACAATGACCGTCATGGGGTGCAGCCCGACGGCTTCACCGACGATGCGCGGAGTGATGAACAAAGCATCCACCTGCTGCACCAGAGCGAAGACACCGGTCACCACAAGCGGCATGACCCACCAAGGGTCCGCAGAAATCCACGCGCTCCCTCCCTGCACGGAAGCGATGATCACCGCCGGGATCCAGCAGAGGATGATGCCCAGATACGGGATGATCCCCGCCAGACAGAGCGCCAAACCGATGAGCAGGCCAAAGTCCAGCCCCACGATCATCAGCCCGATGCCCGTGGCGATGCCATTGATCACACTGACAAAAAGCTGGCCACGAAAGAAGGCGACGAGGTAGCTGTTGATCTCGTTCAGGCAGCTCACCAGCTCGTCTTTGAAGGCCGAGGCCCTCAGTGGCAGGTAGTCTGACCACCGCTCCTGAATATTGGCGCTCTCGATCAGGAAATAGTAGAGGTACAGGGGGACGATGATGAAGGAGAGCAGAAAGCCAAAGACACCGAGGAAGCCGCCCACACTGGTTCTGAGAAAGGTCCAGACGATGCCGGGGACTTTGGGCAGAGTGGTCTTCACCCAGTCACCCCGTAACAAGGCCTGAAAATCTGCGTCAGGGGCATCGTTGCCCTCTTTAACTGCCGAGGCTGTCCCCTGCCCTGCTGGTGCTGCTGTAGATGTAGGAGCTGGAGTCGCGGCCGACTCTGTGCGGGGCAGCAGCTTGATGTCGTAGTCTTTTTCGATCTTCGCTGAAAAGTCGATCACCGCCTTCTGCGCCTTGGCGTAATAAACGGGCACGCGGTCTGCCAGATGGTGGGCGGGATCGTCCAGCTTCACCACGATCCACCAGCCCAGACCGCCCATGGCCAGCGTAAACACCGCGAAGGCCAGCAGCACGGAACGCTGGCGGTTGAGGCCGCGGCGCTCCAGCCACTCCACGCCGGGCTCCAGCAGGTAGGCGAGCACGCCCGCCACGGCGAAAGGCACGAGAATGGGCTGCAGAAAGGCCATCACCTGCGTCGCAAGGTAGATCAGCCCGATGGCCAGCGCACCGATGATGGTGATCGACACGGCGGTGATGGCTGCCCATAACGCATTGCGCTGAAAGACGGTGGGAAGATTCTTCATAGGGGAGAATGGTGCTCAGACTAGCTGGGCACTGCCGTTTGGGTACTCCAAAGATAGCCGCAAATTGGACAGCTTAATCTCACTGCGTATCGTCACCCACCATGTCCCGCCCTCAGCCCCAGCCTGTAGATCCCGCCGAACTGCCGCAACTCGCGCAGGCCACCATGCGTGCCGCGAAGTTTCCCATGCTGGCCACGGTGGATGGAGATCAGCCACGGGTGCGCCCTGTTTCACCAGTGCGCACGGACGGTTTCACGGTCTATGTCGCCAATTTGCGCCGCTACGGCAAGACGCATGAGCTGGCGTGTAATCCGAAGGCTGAATTGTGTTACAAAGATGATCAGGACAATCAGGTGCGAATCACGGCCGCGGCCGTGATTGTCACTGAACGACCTCTTTTGGAGGAAATCTGGGCTGCCAATCCTTTGCTGCGTGCCTATCTCGGCAGCATCGACAATCCCGACCTGATCATCTACCGCTTTGTTCCAAGCCAGGTGCGCTACATGCGGGAATGGGCTTTGGAGTATTTTGAAGTGCCCTTTTCGGCACATTCATAAAGTTGATACACGCGTTGGCCTGAGCTGTGCGTTCATGGGGTGGTAGAAACGTGCCCCCAACTGTGAATAACTTCGTCTTTGTGAATAAGTTCTTGCCAGCCACTGCACGTTCTGACACTCTTCAGCAATTACCGTGATTCATTCAAAAAATCACATTTCGGGATCGGTACGTTTGGCTCTCCCCCGCGCCAACGAAAAGCTGTCCCCGCCTTTTTCTCCGCAGGCAACCACTACACCCACTAAAACACCATGGACCGTGACGACCACCCAGCATCGGTAATCTCTTCTGTCATTTCCACCCGCGCTTCTGACCCTGGTCCTGTTTCTGTGAATTCTGCCTCCCCCTCCTCCTCCCGCCGCCGCCGCGCCAACGCCCCGACCGCCACCAAGACTTTCGTTCTCGACACCAACGTCCTGCTGCACGATCCCGCCTGCATTCACCGCTTTGCCGAGCATCACATCTGCATTCCTGTCGATGTCTTGAGCGAACTGGACCGCTTCAAAAACGAGATGACGGAACGCGGCTCCAACGCCCGCGAAGTGCATCGGGCGCTGATGAAAATTTTCTCCAACAAGGGCGCGTCCGTCACCACAGGGGTGCCGACTGATGGCGGCGGCAGCATCCGCGTGGCAGTCTATGATCCTGCTGAGGCGCGCAAGCACGCCAGCGTGCAGGGATTTGAGCGTATTTTTCACGATCTGGACAAAGCTGATCATCGCATCCTGGCCTGCACGCTCTGGCTGAGTGAGCAGGTTTCACCGCCGGTGATTCTCGTCAGCAAGGACCTGAACATGCAGCTCAAGGCACGCGCCGTGGGCATCGAGTGTGAGGACTACCTGCATGACAAAGTGGAGCCGCGTGAGGTGGCAAACTTTGACATCGCCCGTGTGGAAGTCAGCCAGCATGAGCTGCAGCGCTTCGCGAGCAGCGGCTGCCTTTCCGTGCCAGAGACCCGCACCGTGGGGATGGTCGTGAACGACTACGCCCTGCTCACCGCCGGAGACAAAGCCACCATGCCGGCGAAACTGAGCACCAATGGTGAATTCGTCCGCCTGCACCACACGCCGGAGTCGATCAAGGTCGGTCAGGGCCGAGCCATCAAACCGATGAATCTGGGTCAGGCCTGCTTTCTGGATGCCCTGCTTGATCCTGAGATCAGTCTCGTCACCTGCTACGGTCAGGCTGGCACTGGCAAGACCCTGCTCGCTGTCGCAGCCGCCTTGCAGCAGGTGTTTAACCGCACCTACCACGGTGTCACGGTGAGCCGTCCCATCGTTGCGATGGGGCAGACTGTGGGTTTCCTGCCCGGATCTTTGCAGGAAAAAATGCGGCCTTGGCTGCAGCCCGTCTATGACGCGCTGGATCTCCTGATGCGGCCCATGGAGGGCACGCAGCAGGGGCCGGCACGCAAAAAGAACCGCTTCATGCCCGAGCCGCAGCAGCAGATGGCAGCACCTGCCGCGCCGTATGACCCGCTCATTCAGCAGGGTGTCATCGAAGTGGAGGCGCTCTGCTACATCCGTGGTCGCAGCATTCCAGATCGCTTCTTCATCCTGGATGAAGCGCAGCAGCTCACGCCGCTGGAGGCCAAGACGATCGTCACCCGCATGTCTCGCGGCTCCAAGCTCGTCCTCGTCGGCGACCCAGCGCAGATCGACAACCCATATGTGGACAGCCGCAGCAACGGCCTGGTTTACACGCGCCAGCGCATGCGCGGGCAGACGTTCGCGGCGCACGTTCCGCTGGTCAAAGGTGAACGCAGTGCCCTGGCGGAAGCGGCGGCGCGCTTGCTATAGGCTGTATTCATTACAGAAAATTGCACTTAGAAAATTCCTCTGAGAATTTTTGAAATGGAATGATCGCCGCGTCGTTTAACACGCCACGCGCCGGACTGGGCCTCCCAAAATCCAGCGCTCATTATCCACAACCCAATATCAACTCACATGAAAGTTATCACCTCATTCCTGGCCATTCTTGCAATCTCCGCCGTCACCTCCTTCGGAGCTGATGCCCCCAAGAAGCCCAAGATGACGCCAGAAGAAATGTTCACCAAGAAGGATGCCGACAAAGACGGCAAAGTCAGCAAGGAGGAATTCCTCAAGGGTGCCAAGGACGCAGCCAAGGCCGAGGCGTCGTTCACCGCCAAAGACAAGGACAAGGACGGATCTCTTTCCAAGGAAGAGTTTACTGCTGCTCCCAAGAAAAAGAAGGCCGCCTGATCCGAGCTTTGCTCTGACCTGAAAAGTCACCACGCCGCACCCGCTCCGCGCGAGTGCGGCGTTTTGATGTCTGCATCAGGGGGGCCTGATGCTGTTCTCAAAAAACAGTGTTCATTTATCGAAACCAAACGGGCATCTTCTCGTTTAACACGGCAAGCGCCGGACTGGGACATCCAGAATTCCACGCCCTTACATCAACAACCCAACATCGACCTACATGAAAGTTATTACCTCGCTCCTCGCCATCCTGTCGCTCTCCGCAGTCACCTCCTTCGCCGCTGAAGGTGATGCCCCCAAGAAGCCAGAAGGCGACAAGGGCAAGCCCAAGATGAATCCTGAAGAAATGATGAAACGGCTCGACACCGACAAAGACGGCAAAGTTTCCAAGGCGGAATTTCTGGCTTCTCCGAATGCCAAGAAGGACGAAGCCAAGGCCACCGAGCGCTTCGGCAAGATGGACAAGAACAGCGATGGCTCCCTCACACTGGAAGAACTCACCCCGAAGAAAAAGAAGAACGCCTGAGCCGTCTGACTCTCTGACTTCCACCAGTCATCAAGGCCGCACCCGCCCCGCGCGAGTGCGGCTTTTTTGTGGATGCGTTTGCCAGAAGGCGGAAGAAGCCCCCTGCCCGCCAACGTACCTTCTGTCTGTCCTGCTTTTTCTTTTTCGAATGCTTCGCTGCACCTTCATCACATTCCTGCTCTGCACTGCCGCCAGCCATGCGGCGGTGGACTACATCACGCAGATCAAACCGCTGCTGCAACAGCACTGCGTGAAATGCCACGGTGCGACCACGCAGAAATCCCAGCTCAAGCTCGACACCGCCACGGGTGCGCGCACCGGCGGCAAGCATGGCTCCACACTGCCAGACCTCCTTGTGCAGGTCGTCTCCGGGACTCATGCTGAAATCCCGCAGATGCCTTACAAACGCGGGCCGCTGGATTCTGCGCAGATCGCGCTCATCAGACAATGGGTTGCTGAAGGCGCACACTCACCCGCTGAAGAAACTCCGAGCGATGACCGGCACTGGGCCTTCATCGCGCCGGTCAAAGCACCGCTGCCGCAGAGTGACACCAAGCATCCCATTGATGCCTTCATTCGCGCGAGTCTCAGCAAGGCAGGGCTGGAGCCCTCGCCTCCTGCGGCACCTGCCACACTCATCCGCCGTCTCCATCTGGATCTCACCGGCCTGCCGCCGACGCCTGCTGAAGTGGCTGCTTTTCTCAAACAGCCGGCATCAAACAGTGAGGAACTCGTAACAAGGCTGCTCGCCTCCAAACACTATGGCGAACGCTGGGGCCGCTGGTGGCTTGATCAGGCGCGCTATGGCGACAGCAATGGCTACAGCATCGACGCCCCGCGCAGCATGTGGCCGTATCGCGACTACGTCGTCAACGCCTTGAACCAGGACAAGCCCTTCGACCACTTCACGCTGGAACAACTCGCCGGAGACATGCTGCCGAAGCCTTCGCGCGAGCAGCTCATCGCCACCGGATTTCATCGCAACACGCAGATCAATCAGGAGGGCGGCATCGACAAAGAGCAGTTCCGCATCGAGAGCATTTTTGATCGCGTGGCCACCACCGGCACGGTCTGGCTGGGACTGACCATCGGCTGCGCGCAGTGCCATGATCACAAATTTGATCCGATCAGCCAGCGCGAGTACTATCAGCTCTTCGCCTTCCTCAACAACCAGGACGAGCCCACTCTGCCCGTGCCTGATCCTGGGCAGGATCTCGACAAGCTGAAGGCCGAGCACACGCAGGTGCTCAAGCAGATCGATGCGCACATCAAGGCAAGAATCGCCGTGCTGCAGGAGTGGGAAAAGACGCTGGGTGACCAGTCCAAGAAGCTGGTCGATGCCGAGGCGCTGAAGTCCCTGACCAAGCCCGCCGCCAAACGTGGTGCCGCCGATCAGCGCATTCTTTTTAAAGCCATGACCGGCACGTCTGACAGCGTCTTCAATCCGCTCTACGACCGGCACCTTGAACTCGACAACATCTTCAAGAACGGCACCACCACCCTGGTGATGAAGGAGCTGCCGCAGCCGCGCAAAACGACGCTTTTCATCAAAGGGGATTTCACCCGGCCGTCCGATGAAGTCCAGCCCGGCGTCCTCGCCGTGCTGCCGCCGCTGCCCGAAGGGGCCAAGGCTGACCGCCTCGCCCTCGCACGATGGCTCATTGATCCGAAGAACCCGCTCACCGCACGCGTCATTGTGAACCGCGTCTGGCAGCAGTACTTTGGGCGCGGCCTCGTCTCGACGGAAAATGATTTCGGCACCATGGGCCGCCTGCCCACCCACCCCGAACTCCTCGACTGGCTCGCCGTGGATTTCATGGAGCACGGCTGGAGCCTGAAGCACCTGCACAAGCTCATCGTCACCAGCGCGACGTATCAGCAGGCTTCCACGATTCGGCCTACATCAGCTCGCATGGATCCCAACAATGACCTGCTCTGGCGGCAGAACCGCCTGCGGCTGGATGCGGAAGTCGTACGTGATGTCTGCCTCGCCGCCAGCGGCCTTCTCTCGCCCAAGATGGGTGGAGCGCCCGTTTATCCACCGATTCCTGAGGGCGTCATGTCATTGGGGCAAGTCAAACGTGCCTGGCCGCTCAGCAAAGGCAGCGACCGCTACCGGCGCGGCATTTACACCTTCATCTTCCGGGCCACTCCGCCGCCTGCCCTCAGTGTCTTTGATGCTCCCGACGGCTTCAGCACCTGCACACGCCGCATCCGCAGCAACACACCGCTGCAGGCCCTCACCCTGCTCAATGACAGCGCCTATGTGGAGTTCGCGCAGGCTTTGGCTGCACGCCTGATCAAGGAAGCCAAAACGGACGATGCACGCATCTCCCACGCCTGCCAGCTCTGCCTCTCCCGCCCGCCGCTGGATCGTGAACGCCAGACGCTCACACGCCTGCTTGCCGCCGAACGTCAAGCGAAGGCCAATGAGACTCAAGCCTGGCAGGCGGTGGCCCGAGTGATGCTCAATCTGGACGAGACCATCACGCGGGAATAGAAACAGACGCGGTCACCCGGCCATTCCTCAAATGCTCTCCCAAGCGCGCTCGCCTACAGGGTCGCGACCTTCATCATACTCGATGTGGTCGATGAGGGTCTCGATGGGCTTGCCGCTGAGGCCGCTGTCTTGAATGCGCTGGGGAAGCACGGCGGAGCGTTCATCACGCCAGCCGAGTTTGGCGATGAAGCGGTTCCACATGTGGCACTCCTCATCCGTGCGGACGGTGCCGCGGGCATGCACCCAAGTAAGGATTTCCTCGTCGGTGCCGCCTTCGAGGACGCGTGCCTGGAGCGCTGAATAAGGGATGCCGAGGAAACGGCAGCAACGACCGTCGAGGGTGTAATACTGAGTGTCACCCAGCTGCGCCGTGTAATCGGCAGGGAGTTTGGCTGCGGCATGCAGACGGATCTTGTCGAGCATGCGACCGAAATAGATGAGGCGGCCGACCTTAGCGTAGCAACTGCGGAGACCTGGGACGTGGGGCATGAGGGCACTCTTTTCCATCAGACCGCTGTTTGGCAAGCCATGATGACGGAGCGCCTATGTCCTTTTGTCTTCCTCAGGGCGGCGGCAGCGGCACATCATTGATCCTAGGTGCAGCGGGTCTGGGCGCACCACCGGGGACCGGAGTGGATGGCGGGGGAAGAATCGGATTGGGTGGCAGTCCAGTTTGAACAGGCGGGGTGTTCATGTTTCGACGCTGCTGCATGCCCATGCCTTGATTCGGTGCAGCAGGCTGCTGCGTGGGAATGGCACTCCTGACCTCGACGGGTGGTGCGGCGGAGAGATCGGCGAAGCTGATCCAGCCGGCCTGATCTCCCTTTTGTAATTGAATGCGGGTCTTGTCCACGCTCTCGCCAGGTTTGACCGCGCGGATCTTGATGCCCATTTCGTTTTCTGAACCAATGCGCGCCTCCATGACCTGCGAGGTGGTGCGATCCACCAGCACGGCGACGACACCGCCGTCGATCTCATAGATGCCGGAGAGGCTGAGGTTGTCGGCGAAATTAGGCCCTGTCGGTGCATCGGGTGAAGGCAGATCCTTGGTGGTGAAGATGGAACGCTCCCATAGAGGGGCAAAGTGCTGCAGTTTTGGAAACGGCACGGGTGGGGCGTCTTTCTTCTGTGGCTCCTGGGTATACCCGACTACGGAAAGCAACAGCCACAGCATGCAGCTCACAGTAAACGCGTGAGCGTTCTGGAGTGCGTCGGTCCTGCGGCGCTTTCGAACGTCGCATAGCCTGCGAAAAGCTCCAGAGGACTGGAGCAGTCCAGGACGCTGGCGCGCATCATCGACGCTCATGGAATGGAAATGAGATTTCATGGCTAGTTTGCTTTGCTGACCTTGGGTGCCGATTTCTCGCGGTAGAACTGCGTGAACTCGACCTCGGCGTTGATGGTCTTGTTGGTGCCGCTGGGATTGATCTGCATGCGGGTGATGCCGAGGAAACTCTGCGGCTGCTGCAGTGCATGGAGCCAGCCGAAGAAGGCCTGCTCCTGAATGCCTGCGAGGGTGATCTTCACGGTGGCCTTGTCAAAGTAGCCGAGGTTTTCCTCCAATGGCAGACCATCAGGCCCCAGCACGCGCACGGCTTCGATGAATTCCTTGCCGCCGATGCTGATGCCCCTTTTTTCCGCCTCGCCAGTGATGAGTTCAAGCAGCTTGGCTGAAGCCTCCTGCCGGCTGGTGAAGTTCGGGCAATGCTCCTCAAGCCAGCCGTACTTGTCCGCCCAATCCGCGCCCTGTGAGATAGCAAGATTCATATCGGCGAGACGATCCCGCAGGGTGTCGTTTTCCTCGCGGATGGCCGTGTAGTTGTTGAAGGCATACATGAGCCCGCCACCGCCGATGATGGCGAGGAACAGGAAGGCGAAGACGCCTAGCAGCACTTTCTCACTCTTCTTCATTCGCCGGGCCCTCCCTTCATCTCAAAGCTGGCGCTGCCGTCGCTGGCAAAGGCTGGCGGCGGCCCGTTCAATGCGAAAGGAGCGAGTGCTTCGATCGACTTGAGATCCTGGGTGTACTTGAACGCCAGGGTAGCGTCGGGCATGCGCCCGCGCAGACTCATGCGCTCCGGTGTCCATTCCCAATGCGTGATGGAAACTTCCTTGGATGATTCAGGCTCCATGAGGTGCAGCAGGATTTGCTGCGGCCAGGTGGTGGGATCCACGGCAGGCGCGACCTCCTGCCATGCCTTTTTGTGATCCATGACCCGCGAGGCACGCGGCGTGAGAACGGCGACTTTTTCGCGCAGCAGGTTGCGCTCCTGCAAGGCCAGCGATGTTAGCGTGGCAACGAGTGCAATGGCCGCGGCGATCACCGTTCCGGCCGCCAGCGCCATGAAGCGTGTCTTTGCGCGGCGCGTCTGGCTTAGACGCTCTGCAGTAACATCCTGCGGCATGAGCAGGCTGGAGCCACGCTCAGGCATGGTGGGTGCCGGCATGTCGCAGCGGTAGGCGGCCAAACCGGTGACGCGCTGAATCTGCGTGATGTCACCCTCGTCAATCCACAGCACGATGCTTTCCAGCCTGCCAAGCACGCCCTGAAAACCGAGCTGAAGGCAGATGTTGTTGAGCTCTGCGAGTGCGTTGCCATCCAGTTTGTTCGCGGAGAGCGGGGTGCAATAGATCAACTGCGATCCGCTGGTGATGGCGACGACGAGACGCCCCAGCTCACGGAAAATCGTGAGGCTGTTTTGCACCATCGGATAGCACAGAGCATGCAGCGTGACTTCATCCGGCAGCCGTGCGGTGTCGGTAAGCGGCGATGGCAGGTCCTTGAGCGCGAGGATGCGCGTGAGATACGCGCCTTCCTTTCCCTGCATGTTGCGCACCTGCACCGTGGATTCCTCGTCCTCGGCTTTGATGCCCATGCGTTCGAGATGCAGCAGCGCCATGCTGCGCAAATGCTCGGGCTGCCCCTTGAGCCAGGCGGGCAGCGCCCAGAAATGAACGGCGGGAAGTGCGAGAACCCGACGCTGGGCGTCCTTGCCAAATCGGGCGCCTTCGGCGTTTTGCTCGGCGTGCAGCAGGCATGAGGCGCCCTCCGCACCCATCCAGCTTTGCCAGACTTGTGCGCCGGGGAGCAGCAGCTCGCAGGGAGGTTTACGTGTTTTTGCCATGGGCGGGGATTTCACCACGCCAGACGGCCTTGCCGTCCTGCGTGATGAGGATGAGTTTGCGTTGCAGAGGTCCGAGTGAACCGACGCTTTCGATGCGGCGAATGGGACCGGCGAATTGAATCCATTGAGTGAGCTGCTGAAGGATCTGCGGCTGATAGACGCCCAGCAACTGCGCCACCTGCGGCACGCTGCTGAGCCGCACATCATCCTGCGTGTGCAGCGCGCCATCGCGTCCGGCACGCAGCGTGAGCAGCGGCTGAATGCGCTCCAGCGGCAGATCGGCCAGCAATGCGATGAGCTCCGGACGGGCGTCATTTATATCTACGCGGCCATCGCCAAAAACGGTGAACCACTCGCGCCAGTCAGGCCTTTCAACGTTGACGATATCCATGCCGCGCACGAGCAGCATTTCCTCAACTTCTTTGAACGGGCGATTGAACGGCATGCCCTCGAAGCCCATCTTCTCGTAATCACGCTTTTCAGCGCCGTTGAGACTGACATTGGTGTCTGCATCGACCCAGTCCTTCAGCGCATCGCACAGGGCTGAGACAAACTGCTCCTTGAAGCCCCAGCTGGTGAACAAGCGGCGCAGCAGGACCTTGTCACCGGTCTGGATAAGATGGTTGGCGTTCAGCCGCGCCTCCTCGGCGACGAGCTTGACGTTGTAGCCGCCGCCATCGTCTGCATTGAAGTGCAGAAGCGGATCGTCCTCCCGCATGACGGGATGACGCGCCACCTCAAGGCCCATTTCCGCATAACGTTTGGCAAAAATACGCCCGCGCATCATGCGCGTGTACTGCGAGTCTGCCTGCAGAGACTTGGCTCCCGCAAACATGACCATGCCGAGAATCGCGATCATCCAGAACACCACGATGAGTGCGGAGCCGCGCTGCAAGGATGCCTGACGAAGAGCATAAGACGAAGGAATGACAAAGCCCGAACGACGAGTGTGGACTTCCTGACGGGCAGCACTGCCCATCATTCTGTCTTCGGTCGTTGGAGGTTCATTCTTCATTGTGGCGGTGGTGCCTGCGGCACGCTGACCTGAGCCAGGTCGTTCGCGATCCAAAACGTGTACTCGTGCTCACGCGGGTCGGCGGTGAAAGCAAACTTGAGCTTCATGAAGAGCGGCGGCTGCGGGCGTTTCTTCGGATCCCAGCTGGTGTACCATTTCTTTTCCTCCGGCTCATAGAACTGCCACTGCATCTGCTTGAGCCCGTCGAGGATCGGCAGTTCGGCGATGAGGTTGTATTCTCCCGGCGTGCGGGCCTTGGGGTTGAGCTTGAAGTGGCGCACCACGAGGCTCAGGTCTTTGGTCTCCCGATTGCGCACGACGCCAAACTCAACGGCATCGGCGAGCTTCAAATGACGCTCCCAGGCGAATGGCATGTGACCTCCCGCGATGAACATATTGCCCGAGGCACCGCGCGCGACTTTTTCCAACCCGGCGCTGAGCTGGATGCCGGGGTCCATGGTTTCCAGATAGTCGCGCCACTGGGTGACGAAGTTGCTGATGCGGGTCTCGGCCACGCGAGCGGTGCTCATGGATTTGCCCAGCTGCATGGCGCCGTTGGCCACGCCATAGACAGCGCTCAGGATGAAGCCGATGAGCGCCATGGCCATAATGACTTCGAGCAGCGTGAACGCGGCCTTAGATCGGACTGTGGGGCGAATACACATAGGTTTCCATGCTGCGTTTCATGCGCCGCGTGCGCCCGTCATTGATCCATGCTTCGGCGCGGATGCGAAACATGTGGTCGAGTTTGACCTTGTCTTTGTTGATGAGTTCAACCTTCTCGATCGTAGCGCTGGCGTCGATGTGATCAGCGGTGGGATTGAAGGAGATGCTGGCGGCTTTGAACTCGGGCTGATGCGCCACTTCCGCGAGGACCGACTCCAGCACACGCAGCACCTGTGCCTCCTGGCGCGCGGAGGTGGAGGCCTTGGCGATCTGCTCAATCGCGCGCGTCATGCTGACGGCCACGAGCGAGAACAACGCGAGGGCGAGAATGATTTCGAACAAGGCGAAACCATGTGCAGAGGAGGATGTGCGGGTGTGTTTCATCCTTTGACCTGAATGGATTTGCGTTTTGCGCAGGCGGTGAGCGGATCGAAGCCGATCTCGATCTGTCCCGCAGGGCCGCTGATGCGAACCTCGATGGGTTCGCAGATGCCGCTAGGACTGAACTCCCAAGCCTCGCCGCGTTTCGGTTTGCGGAAGGCGGCTTCGCCATAACGGCGCACCTGCAGCATGCCGCTGAACTCATCGCTCGTGCCGAACGCACCGGCGGAAAGTTCCATGCGTACTGTCTGCTGGCTGTTGAGCGCCTGCAGCATGTTTTGCCGGGCGGTGGTTTCGATCATGGCCGCCGCACGCCGCAGCTTGTCTTCAGCGCGCACGCCGGAGATGCTGACGGTGGCAATGCCAATGATCAGCAGGGTGATCGACATCGCGACGATGATCTCCAGCAGGGTGAAGCCTGCTGCGCGGGAATGACTAACACCACGCTGAGCTTTCAGCGTGGTTTGCACGGTCTTGGTGATGGACTGGCAATTCGTCATTCTCGTTTTGTCGTTATTGATCCCAGCTGCCGATGTCGTCAGCGTTGTCGGCAACTCCATCCGGACCGGCCGAGTAGACATCGAAGCCTGTCTTGTCCTTCACGCCGGGGCGGCGGTAGTGGTAGGCGTTGCCCCAAGGGTCGATGGGCAGCTTCTTGAGCTTCGGACTCCAGCTTTGCGGAGCAGGGCGGCTGGTGGGTTTTTCAACTAAAGAGGAGAGTCCTTGCTCAGTGGTGGGCAGGAACATGTTGTCCACTTCATAGGCACGCAGCGCCGAGGTGATGCTGCTGATGTTGCCCTTTGCGGTGGTTTTTTTACCGCCTTCAAGCACACCGCCAAAATTGACGATGGCCGCGCCCACAAGGAGCGCAACGATGGCGAGCACGAGGATCATCTCGACGAGGGTGAAGCCGGACGTCGGGAGGCGTGGTTGGGTTTGGGTGTGTTTCATGAGGATGTGTGAATGAGAACCGGGGCGGCTATTTGTTGATGCTGGAAATGGTCTGGAAGATGGTGGTCATCATGAGGTAGGCCATGAGTCCGACCATCGCGGCCATGAGGCAGACGATGAGGGGCTGGATGAGCGCGGCGAGCGTGTCGATCTTCTTGCTGAGTTCGCGGTCAAAGCGCTCGGCTGCGCGTTCGAGGGCAGCAGGCATGTCGCCTGTTTGCTCGCCCACGTTTACCATGTCGATGAGCAGCGGGGGGAACTGAGCACTGCGGTCCAGCGCACGGGAGAGCGCGACACCTTCGCCCACATTGCGCATGACGCTTTCGAAGCCCTGCTGGAGGTAAGGATTGTCGATGGCCTGATGGGTGAGCTGCATGGCCTGCACCATGGTGAGGCCGTTGCCGAGCAAGTTGGCCATCGTCTCCAGAAACTGGACGTAGAAGCGTGCGCGAAAGATGCCGCCAAAGAGTGGGAGGCGAAGTTTGAAGTGCGCCCAAGGAATGGCCGACTCGGGGCGAGAGACCCATGCCTTGCCGAGAATGTAGGTGGCGATGCCGCCGAGGATGACCATCCACCAGGTGGCCTTGAAGGTGTCGCTGATCTTCAGGATGATCTGCGCTGCAAAGGGCAGCGAGCCACCGGTCGAATCCAACATCTCTGTGAGTTTCGGAATGAGATAAACGACGAACAGCAGGGTGACGGCAACAGCAGCGACGATGAGAAACGCGGGATAGAGCAGCGCGGAGAGCACCTTGGACTTCAGTGCCTGCAGGGAGCGCATGTACTGCGCCTGACGCTTTAAGATGGTGCTCAGCGAACCGCTGGCCTCACCCGCCGAAACGAGAGCGCAGAAGAGCTTGCCGAAGCTGGGACTGGTGGCCGCAATGGCCTTCGAGAACGCCATGCCATCGCGCACTTTGCTGCGCAGGACCGTGGCGAGTGTTTTGATGCCGGAGAGTTCACGGCGGCGCTCCATGGTGGCGAGCGCCGGCTCAAGCTGGATGCCAGCACCGACGAGGTCGGAGAGTTCCTCGATAAAGAGAACCACCTGCGGAAGCTTGAGCTTGATGGGACCACCTGGGATGGTTTCGGCGGCTGCGGCGCTTTGCTTGGCCTTGGTGGCATTGCTGGCTGAAGCTTTTGCGTCACCTGCGGCTTCGAGCTTTATGGGCTGAATTTTCTTTTTCCCCAGCAGTGCAAACGCTTCGCTGCGATCCGACGCAGACAGCTCCCCGGTGATGACACCGGAAGGACCGTGAGCGCTGTAAACGAAGGTGGGCATGGGTTAGGCGGCTAAACGAGTGGAAGGCATGGAGGTCGTCTGCGGCGCGTGATTGCGATCACTTGCGGCGGTGACGCTGAGAACTTCCTCGATGGTGGTTTCACCACTGAGCACTTTCTGGAAACCGTAGCCGCGCATGGGGATGTAACCATCCTTGAGGGCCTGCTTGTGAAACTCGGCGGGATGCGCACGGCTGTTGATGAGGTGCTGCAGCGCATGGGTGACGAGGCAGACTTCATAGATGGAGAGTCGACCTTGGAATCCGCTGCCACGGCAGGCCTCACAACCCACGGCACGCATGATTTTCCCAGACAAATGGGAAGGAAAGCCGATGGACTTGAGATAGCTCTCCTCCACCTCGGTGGGTGTTTTGCACACCGGGCAGAGTTTACGCACGAGACGCTGGGCAAAGAAGGCGCGCACAGCACTGGAGACAAGGAAGGGTTCCACGCCCATGTCGATGAGACGGGTGATGCCGCCGATGGCGTCATTCGTGTGAAGGGTGCTGAAGACGAGGTGACCGGTGAGAGCGGCGCGCACGGCGATCTCGGTGGTTTCGAGGTCGCGCATTTCTCCGATCATCACTACGTTTGGATCGCCGCGCAGAATGCTGCGCAGTCCTGCACCGAAGGTGAGGCCGATCTCCGGCTTCACCGCGATCTGCACGATGCCGGGCATCTTGTACTCCACCGGATCTTCGATGGTGACGATGCGACGATGCGTCTGATTGAGATCGGTGAGGAAAGCGTAAAGCGTGGTGGATTTACCACTGCCGGTGGGGCCGGTTATGAGAATGATGCCGTTGGGCAGCTTCAGCAGTTCATCGACGACGGGACGGATGTTGTCGGTCAGGCCAAGGCGGTTCACGGTGACCTGCTGCTGGGCCAGAAGGCGCAGGCTGATGCTTTCACCTTCAACCGAGGGGATGGTGGCCACGCGCACGTCGATGGCGAGGCCGTCGAGTTCGAGATTGATGCGGCCATCTTGTGGGAGACGCTTCTCGGCGATGTCGAGACGCGCCATGATCTTGAGGCGGGCGATCACCGAGGCCTGCAGTGATTTGATATTCTCCGGCACCGGCAGTTCTTCGAGGCGGCCGTCAATGCGGTAACGAATGCGCAGGCGGTCCTGCTGCGGCTCCACGTGAATGTCCGTGGCGCGTTGTTCAAGGCCACGGCGAATGATTTGATTCACGAAACGAACCACCGAAGCCTCTTCGTCCTCGGGTTCATCGAGCACGGTGACTTCATCCTTCAAATCTTCTGCGCCCCAGTCGGCACGACCACGCAGGATTTTTTCAAACGTATCGGCACCCAGGCCGTAGAGTTTTTGCAGACCTTCGACAATGCGGGTGCGCTGACCTACATGCCAAACCACGGGCATCGACAGACTCGCTGCTACGCGCTGATGTGCCACGAGGCTTAGCGGATCAAACGTGGCGATGTGCAAGGTGCGCTCCGTTTCCGAACCGTCATCGTTCTTCGTTTCTTCCGTGAAAACAGGCAGCAAGCGATGACGCAGAGCGATCTCCGCCGGCAGCATGCGGCGCATCCCCTGCTCTGTGGGTTGGTCTTCATCCTTCGGCTCCCACCATGGCAGGCTGAGAGTCTTGGCCAGGGCCGTCAGGAAATCACGCTCACGCACGCCTTCGCAATCCAGTACGGCATCCACAAAGGACGTCTGATTGAAGCACGCCTCTTCCACCGCCTGCCGCACAGCAGGAAGATCGGCACAACCCGAGTCTTTGAGGATCTGATCGATGAGTGGAAGCATGAGGACGGAGCGCCTAAATTCGGCCTTATAATACCGTATAATTATGGTTTTTCATAGAAATGGCAAGTTTTTAATACTTCCAAACCATTTAGAGAGCCGAAAAGTTGAGGTAACCCAACCCTCGTTTGGCACGATTAGGGAGATCTACCCGTACCGCCCGCCGCCTATTTGGCAGCGTTGATCTGCGCCACCATCGCGTCCAGAGACCCATTTTTGATCGCGATCAGGCCCTTGGGGTCGATGAGATAAAGGGTGGGAAAGTTGCGCAGGTTGTAGAGGGTGGTGTTGGGGCCGCTGCTGGTGTTGTCCAGCACGTTGCGGAAGCTGACCTGGTAATCGGCGAGTGCTTTTTTGGCCTCGGTCTCGATGTCGGTGTTCACACCGATCACGACGGCGTTTTTGTCTTTGAGCTGCGCGGCGGCCTGGTTCATCAGCGGCAGAGTGCCGTGGCAGGCATGGCACCAGCCGCCCCAGAAGATGACGATGACGTATTTGCCACGGTAGTCGCTGAGCTTGAAGCTCACGCCATCGGCGTCCTTGCCCTCGATTTCCGGCGCTTCACACCCAACCTGCAGGCTGGTCATCTCAAAGAACATTTTGGCGACGGAATCTGAGAGCTTGAAGCCCTGGATGGTGACGTCCTCGTAGTCGGCATAAAGCTGCTGAAAGCATTCGAGCGCCTTGCTCTTCGAGGCAGCGGCGGAGTCACGATCCGCAGAGGCGTCGAAGTTTTTAAAGTGGATGGCACCCAGGGCATAGAGCGCGGCGGCCTTTTCATCCCGATGCGTGTTCTTTTCGATCACAGCCTTCAGCACCGGTTCGGCCGGCAGGCCGTGGTATTCGAGCTGCTTCACGGCTTCGGCGATGCCCGCGCGATCCGCGAAGGTGGTGCCAAGCATCTTCAGCGCTTCCTGCCCTTCGGGAAAACCCGCCGCGCCCGTCACGAGCCAGTTCACCCCTTTCACCACATCCGGCTGGTCCAGGTTTGCCTGCACCAATTTCAGCATTTTCGTGGCATAAGGTCCGGCACTGGGGATGCTGGCGCGGAATTTGTTCTTGTCCTCCTCGGTGGTGGCGGCGATGAGCTTCTGCGTATTGGCACGCACTGAGTTTTCGTACTCATCAATGATCGAACGGATCTCCGTGGCCAGCGGTGCAGAGGGAGTCTGGGCCAGAATGGATGCAACGGACAGAAGCAGGAGGACGATGGATCTCATGGTGAATCAACAAAGAGTACGACGAGTGCGAAACAATAGAAACGGCAGGCCTGCTACCAGGCACAGCAGCAGGCTCCCGGGTTCGGGAACAATCATAAACGACTCATAAACATTGTCGGACACCATCACGTAAGCAGGACTTCCGGGGAGGCCATAATCTTCAACATGCTCGTTAAGGGTGAAGGTCTTGGCAGTGAGGCCGGTGTCGGGAGCTTCCACGCGATAGACAACACCATTGGTCAGGCCGGTGAGCGTGATATTGAAACCGCCGGCGCTGTTGCTAAATCCGCTGGCCACGAGGATGCCAGTGGTGTCGTTGTAAACATTGATCGCCTCACCAGCCAATCCTTCCCCGGGCGTGTAAAAGGCATCCGCCAAGATGGTGTCCTGATAAACCGAGCCTGTCAGAATGGCATCTGAAAAGTAGTTGATGCCATCATAGCGAAACTGCGAGGCCAGATGCTCGGTGATGACGTACGGCCCGATGGCTGTGGCATTGCTCCCCGGAATCGAGATGTCCTGGAAGCCGATGCCGATTTCCTTCATGGTTGTATTGAGCAGGAGATCGCGGTGGCCGGCCGGGTTCTGAATGCCATTTCCATAACCGGCCGTTGCGCCATTGCCATCTCCCCAGTCGACCACGAATGCGGCATGCGAATGAAAGGGTGACTGCGCCGAGGCAAAAAGATTCTCGCCGGCATTCAACCAGTTGGCGCTGTAACCGCCGTTGATGATGCGCTGGTCCAAACTGTTCGTGTCCAGCGTGTGTGACTGCTGATCGGAAGTCACCATCAGGTTCGAATAGCTGGTGGCAGAGACATTCAAAGCGCTGCTCCATGCCAGCGGTGGTGCCGCAGCGAGACTGGAAAACTGCGTGGCCAAATCTGAGGCGCTGGTGCCAAAGAAGTTCAATGCGTAGGCGATGCTGGGATCGTTCGACTTGGTGGGAGCCCACACACCTGGAGAGGAAAAATTGACCAGCTTTGCCAGCTCACCCTGGGGATCACTGCGGAAACGATTGGTCAGTTCGAGCATGTACTGCTGCTCTGCCGTGGGATCGGCTCCCTCTGCCAATCCAGGCAGAAGAATGGCCGCACACAACAGTCCTGCGCACCAGCTTCGCCCAAAGTGGTGTGTCGTTTTGCGCAAACCTGACGCGGATTGATTCACTTCCCTTAACTTATGGTAATTATATAAAACTGCCAAGCCTGTTTCGTGTCGGCCAGCAGAATCATCGCTTTGTGGCGCAAAGTTTTACTTGCAGCATTCACTTTGGCGCGCAAAGTGATTCACATGAGCACGACCGAAGCCGCCTTGGAGAATCTCCGCATCATTCGTTCCCTGATGGAAAAGGCGCATATCTACCGGGCCGTCTCTGCTCCTGCGGCGCTCGCTGGCGGTGTGCTGGCACTCGTCGCCTCCGGATGGCCGGTATGGCACGCGGTGAAAATGCAAGGCGATGCCGTGATGTGTGACATGTGCTTCCTGGAGACCTGGCTCATCATTCTGGCCATCGCATCCGCCTTGAATGTCTTCCTGCTGGCCAAAGAAGCCAAACGTCGCAACCAGCCCTTTGTCTCCGCCGGCATGCGCATGGCGCTGCGCGCCTTCGTTCCGCCGTTGCTTGTCGGCGGCAGTGTGGGCATTGGTTTGATCGTGTTCCTGCACAATCTCACCCTTGCCGCGCTGATCTGGGCGCTTTGCTACGGTCTGGCCCTGCTTAGCACCGCCAGCTTTTCGCCACGGTCGCTGGTGCGTCTTGGCTGGGCATTCGTCATCACGGGTCTGCTGACCTTCTTCGTCTGGGCTGCTTGCAGCGATGTGCGCCTGCTCTCCAGTGATCTTGGCCCAGCTTCTCTCGTCATGGGCCTCACCTTCGGCCTGCTGCATGTTGTTTATGCTCTGGCCGTGTTCCTCAGCGCTCAACCTGCGGAGGTGCAGCCGTAATGATCGACTTCGATCAAATCGACAAGCTCATTCACGAAAAGGGCCGCCTCTCCATCATGACGCTGCTCTCCACACGCGGCGAATGGGCCTTTCAGGATCTCAAAGCAGAGCTCAGCATGAGCGACGGCAACCTCATCTCCCACCTCCGCACCCTCGGCACGGCTGGGTACATCAAGGAAACCCGCGACGAATCCGGCACCCGCCCGCGCACCAGCTACGAACTCACCCCCGCCGGACGCGCGGCCTTTAAAGACTACGTCGAAGTGCTCGGCGAGATCGTCAAAGCCGCTCAGCAGACCTGACTTGCCGTTTTTTGCCCATTCACTTTGCCCCACAAAGCTAACACCACCATGAACATCATCCTCGCTCAACATCACGGCATGTGCTTCGGCGTCCGCGACGCCCTGCGCACCACCCACGCAGCCGCCCAGCGCGCGCCGCTCACCATCCTCGGTCAGCTCGTTCACAATCCATTGGTTGATCGCCATCTCGCCACCCTTGGCGCACAGCGCGGTGAGCTTGACGATTTAAACAGCGCCAGCACGCAGCAGGTCGCCATCACCGCCCATGGTGCTTCAGACCGACATCGACAGGCTTGGCAAAGCGCCGGACACACCGTCATCGACACCACCTGCCCTCTTGTGAAGAAGGCGCATCAAGCTCTCGCCATGCTGGTGAACGAAGGCTACCAGCCCATTGTTATCGGCCAAAGTCAGCACGTCGAGGTGCGTGGGCTCATCGGCGATTTCCCTTCCGCCATTGTCGTGCTTGAAGAAGCTGACCTTCATCTTGTGCCAGCTCACCCACGGCTCGGCATCGTTTCACAAACCACGCAGCCGGTCGAACTTGCCCTGCGTCTGGTGGATGCGATCAAGCGGCAGCATTGCAGCTCTGAAGTGCGATTCATCGACACGATCTGCCATCCCACCAAGCAGCGTCAGACAGCCATGGATGATCTGCTGCGCGACTGCGATCACATCGTCGTCATTGGTGGGCGCAACAGCAACAACACACGGCAGCTCGTGCAAAAAGCCACTGCACACGGCCTGCCAGCGATCCAGATTGAGCAAGCTGGTGAATTGGATCCCGCCTGGTTTGGCAAAGCCCGCAATGTGGGGGTCACCGCAGGCACCTCCACGCTGGATGAAACGGTGGATGCCGTGATGCAACGCCTCCGCCAGATCGCCGCCGAAATGCGCAGCAACCCTGTCCACGAATTCCTCCGCTCCATGCTCCACGCCGCCTAACCCACCCACCAACCATCCTCATGAACACCCAACATTGGATCAGCCACTTCGAAGCCAACACCCGCCTCAATCATGAGCTGCAACTGCCGGACACCGCATGCGATCTGCCCGAGCATGTGCGCAGCTCCCTTGCCCGCTCCATTGCCATTTTCCAGCTGGGGGAAAGTGGGGGAGGCACACGTTTGCGCCGTTACACGCGCAGCATCGCTTCACTGGAAAATCTGAAGGGCTATCAGCGCGCCGTTGACCTCTTCGTTGCCGAGGAGCAAAGCCACGCCGCGCTGCTGGCACGCACCGTGAAACATCTGCGCGGCACCTTGCTGCAAAAGCAATGGACCAATTCCATCTTCCGCTGGATGCGCGATCTGGTGAACCTCGAGTTCAACATCCAAGTGCTGCTCACGGCGGAACTCATCGCCGAAGTCTATTTCGGCCTGCTTTCCCTGCGCTGCAGCGATCCCGTCGTGCAAACGGTCGCCAAAAAGCTCCTGCGCGATGAGATGGGCCATCTCTCCTTCCAGCGTGATTTCCTGTTTGAACGCCTCAAGGCACTCACTCCTGCCATGCAGCGTCTCTGGCGCTGGCAGTTCCGGACCATCCACTTCGCGACAGCTTGCGTCGTCTCATGGGATCACCGCGACTGCTTGCGCAGTTTGAACGTCACTCCCGCTGACTTCCGCTCCCGCGCCCTGCGCTGCTGGCAGAGCTTCCAGTCACGTCTGGAACGCCGATTGCATGAGCATGAATCTCACGCCCGCCACGAAGAAGGATCAACACCCGGATACAGCCGCTCCAGCAATGCCACCATGCAGTCTCCGGTGAGCTGACGGGACTGGCGTGAAAGCGCTGCGGGCTGAGTGTCTTTTTGCACGCCGGATTTCCACAGATGATCCAACGCATCAGCATGCAGTTCGGTCACTTCATCCACAACTTCCTGCCAGTGATGCGGCTGCGCGCTTTCCTTCCATTCACCGCGACCACGGCCAAAATGGCAGATGGCCAGGTAGGTGAGAAAGGCCAGTTTGACCTGCTCACGAAAATGCTCGCGTGACCAGCGAAGGCGCTGGTCACTGCCACGCACGAGATTGTAGCTGCGAATCAAAGCATAGGCACCAATGCCGGATGCCAGCCCGCCCAGCAGCGCACCACCACCGAAGGTCATGCCGCCCAGTTTGAGATCGGCAATGAGTCCGCCCATGGCACCGCCGGCGAAACTTCCCAGCACACCCCAGATGTTTTCAGAGACGGCCTGAGGCAGATGAAAATGCTCGCGCGCGATCTCGTTGAGCTCATGGCCAGCCTGACCTTTGAGACCATGGGCTTCGATCAAATTGTTCGTCGTCTGCTCGGTGCGGTCCGCCAGCTGTGTGGCCAGTTTTTGGCGCGCTTCGTTATACTCGCGGTTCAGGTCATCGCGCTGCCATCCCACGCGTTCCAGCAGCGTTTCAGAGCGCACATCCACGCCGTCAAATAGCGCGGCCGTGAGCTGCTCTGAGATCAGGCGTACCGAGGCTTGAAACACCTCCACATTGCGTTGCGCCCAGGCACGTTTGATCTGCAGGAAGGTCGGAATTTTGGAGCCCTGCATCAGGGGGGCCAGGGAGTCCATGAGGATATCCTCCTGCACCCAGCAGCGGGCAAAGGCATCCAGCGTCAGCACTTCGCGCACAATCTCAAACTGCTTCAAATGCGTCCGCCAGGATTCCAGCTCCGCAGCTTCCATGGATGAACTGCCCGGAAGTCCGGTCTGATTCAGCAGCACTACCACGGGTTTTTCCACCCAGCTGAGGATTTCCATCTCAGGCCCGATGTAGGCGGCAGCCTCGGGCGGCTCGGCGGCATTGACGAGGTAAAGCACCACGTCCGCTTCATCGCGCACGTTTTTCAGCGCCTGCTGGCTGCACCACAAAGGCCGGTCGGTGATGCGGTCCCAGGTCTGAGAGAGAAACCACAGCACCGGACTGCGCTCGCGCTGAAGGCGCTTCAACAGCCGCGCACTGTCACCAAAGCCCGGGGTGTCCCACAGACGCAACATGAAGCCGCCTGCTTCGAGCAGCGTGTGCGATTCATTGAAAAGGGTGACATGCGGCGCATCCTTCACCTCCCCCACATCCCGGCGCAGCAGCGTGCGGGCCAGGGTCGTCTTGCCCGCGTTCGTGTGCGAAATGAGGCTCAGCGTGACGATGTCTGAGGCATCACGTACATTCAGTTCCGCCGACTGTCGGTCAGAGGAGCTGGCAGTTTTGGTTCTGGAAAAAAGAGCGGGCACGAGAGACGAAAACTTCATGAACATTACGATACCGGAGGCTTTGCGCGTGCGGATTCTTTGCGTACAGCCACAATCACTTCAGAGGCCAGGCCTTCGACCATCTGCGACCATAATTGCTCACGTCCGGCGATTTTTTCCGGTGACCAGCGTCCCGCAAGACTCGTGCCGTCCAGCAGCACAACGAGCTCCGGCTCGGCATGTTTGGTGAGCAGGCGCTGGCGCACATCGGAGACCAGGCGACGCTGCACCTCGGCCTCGGGCGTGGTGGCCATGTTGAAAAGCATCACCAAATTGGCGCACACGGGCTGCCAGGCAGCGGCAAATTCGTCCTCTTCGCCGGCCGGGATGCGCACATACTCCGCACGGGCCATGCCGCCGAAACGCTCCCTGACGCCGCGGTCCCAGACCTCGCGGTGATGGGCGGTGGGCTCGATGGCATGCACGAGCACCTGAATGCGCTCGCTGCCGCCTTCCACCGCACGCAACAAGGCGCGCAGGTAGCCGCCCCAATTCAAGGCACGGGCCGGTTGCGCCACCACCCGGCAGCAGCGCGCCGCCCCCAGGCCTGCCAGCAGGAGACGAGGAAGAACAATCAGCACCAGCAGCGTGCCTGCGTACAAATGAATCCAGGGCAGTGCAGCAGCCGGTTTCGCCACCTTGCCCAAAGTGCGATGCATGCCGGCGATCTGATCCAGCGGCACGGGAATTCTCAGCACCTTTGAGGCGGGTTTGAACAAGGTCTCAAAAAAGGCCGCGGCCTCGTCGCTCTCTCCCAGCAGGGTACTTTCCCACACGGCACGATATTCGTGCGACCAGCCACGGGCATACAGGGCTACCGCGCCACCTATGGCCAGCAACGCCGCCGCCACATGCAACCATATCCGCAGCCGCATCTGCAAGCGCCGCCAGGCCAGCGGCCAGGCGAGCTCTTCATACCGCGACCGCACGGTTTCAGCGACACCGCTTTCGACCTCCTTGGTCGCTTTGCCCATGCGCGAGATGCCATGAGCGAGAAATTCCGCCACCCAGCCACCCCGGCCAGCCACTGCGGAGGTCGGCATCAGTTCGCACAACAAACCGAGGACAATCACCACCGCATTCCAGGCCAGCAGACCCACCAGCGGCAGTGCCAGCAGATTGAATTCGCCCGCCTGCCCCAGATCGGTAAACCAATAGCCAGTCACCAGCGCCAAGCCCCATCCCGCCAGCGCCCAGGACCAGCGTCCCTGAGGCACACGCAGCAGATCAAGAACATGGATCAGGTCTCCGCGCCAGCCCACGGCCTCGCGCTCCAGCCACTCGGCCCGTTTGTCCAGAAACGACTCGGAACGCTCCTCCAGCACATCTCCGGTGATCTCCTCGGAGGCCAGTCCGGCGCGCGTGTGGGCCGTGGCCTCACGGCGACGCTCCGCATTGACGAGAACGCCATCGGCATCGCCTTCTTCGAGTGCGCGCCATTTCAGGACGCGCTGCCAGTCAGTCCAATCCATGCAGGGGGTGTTTTTGGGACACTAAACGCAGCTTCGGCGGGATTCCAACCGCACAGTGAAAATCATCCCTTCGATTCCACCTCCAGCCGGCCTGCCACCATTCGCAGATGCAGGGTGCCCAGCGCCGCCGCTTCACTGCTGGAATGGGTGACGTGCAAAACGGTGAGCGCATGCTCCTGCTGCACGCGCTGCAGCAAGGTCACAGCCTCCGCGCGCATGCTTTCATCGAGCGCGGACAGCGGCTCGTCGAGGAGCAGCAGCTTGGGCTGGGCCGCCAGCGCACGAGCGAGGGCCACGCGCTGCTTTTCGCCGCCGGAGAGCATGTCGGGCTGGCGATCCATCAGATGAGCAATGCCAAACTGCTCCGCGAGGCGGTTCACGCGTTGGTTGAGTTCCTCAGGAGCCATGCCGCGCAGTTTCGGGGCGAAGCCGATCTGCTCGCGCACGCGAAGGCCCGGAAACAGCGCCAGATCCTGCGGCACGTAGCCGATGCCGCGTTCACGTGGTTCCAGATCGGTCACGTCCACGCCATCCAGCAGCACGCGGCCGGAGGTCGGCTGGCGCAGGCCGCAGAGGATTTCCAGGAGCGTGGTTTTGCCGCAGCCGGTCGATCCCATAAGCACCGCGTAGGTGTTGGCCGGGATCGACACTGTCACGCCCTCCAAGATCGTGCGGCCAGAGACCTTCCAAGTGATTTGTTCGAGCTGGATCATACTTTTTCCCCCGTGGCACGCACCGCCACCAGCACCAGCACAGCCAGCAGCACCATGAACAAGCTGACCGCCACGGCGGCTTCGAGATTCCCAACGCTGAGCTCCAGCCAGACCGTCGTCGGCAGCACCTCCGTCTTCATGCGCGTAGCGCCGGCAAAGACAAGGATGGGCCCAAATTCCCCCAGACTGCGTGCCCAGGCGATGCAGAACGCCGCCACCATGCCGCGCCGTGCCGCCGGAAGCGCCACATGCCACAATGCTTGAAATCGGGTGCAGCCCAGGGTAAGCGCCACGTCTTCAGGACGCGCTGAGAGGTGCTGGAAGGTACCGCGCATGGTGCGGATCGCGAAGGCAGCGGCCACCACGAATTGTGCCAGCACCACGCCGCTAACTTGATAAGTGAAGGGAATCGCCATCTCGATCACCTTTCCGATCTTGGTTTGGAAAAAGATCAGCAGGCACAGACCGACCACCAGCGGAGGCAGGATGATGGGAATATCGAGCGCCGCATCCAGCCAGGATTTGCCGCGAAATTCGAGGCGCGTCATTAAATATCCCACGGGCACCGCCAGCAGCAGCGCAAAGCCTGCCGCGAGCGAACAGGTCACCAAACTCAAAAAAGTCGCATGCCGGATCTCAGGCGAGCGCAGCACCTGCAGCCACGAATCCGGCGTGCTGTACGTCGCCGTGGCTCCAAGCAACAGCGCCCAGAAGAGGAGATAACCCGCTGTGATCAGGGCCAAGGCCAGCCAGCAGAGATTGGAACGGTTCAGGGGCATTGGATTTATTCGGGCTTTCTGAGCCAGAGAGAACGTCGAAGTCTCTCTGGATCCTGCGCTCCGTGGAAAACCGCATAAACGACTACCACGCCACCCGTGAATTCATAATAGATCGTATAAGGAAACCGGCGGACTTTGAAGTGCCTGAATTCATCCATGATTTTGGCAAATCCTTCTGGCATCTGGCAGATCGTTGCCAATGCCGCCTCCAAGCAACGCAGAAACTCTTTTCCAAGTCCAGAGCCTCGCCGCTCCAGCCAGTGGTAGGCATCCGCGATCTCTTGATCAGCCTCGGGTAAAATGATCGACTCAACGGCCATCGCTTCCGAGCAGAGTGTTTTTCACGTCACTCCATGAACGGCCCTGACTCGCACCGCTCACGTAGGCCGCCCTGCGCCGTGTCAATTCCTCGCGCTGCTCTGCGGTGAGAGGAGGCGGCTCCTCAGATTGCGCGATGCGATCCCACATGTCTTCGACCAGCTGAATCTGCTGCGCTGGCTCCAAGAGGGTGAATGCCTGAAGGATGGCTTCTGTGCTCATGGCCTCACTGTGGGTCATGCCAGACGGATTTCAACCAGCCATCCAATCCCGGCCTCACCAGTCCACGTCCTGCCCGATCTTTTCGTCGAGCCACTTGCGCAGCTTGTCGAGGCCTTCGCCGGTTTCGGCGGAGACGGGGTGGATTTTGATGCGTTTGAAGCGCTCTTTGAAGTGGACGAGGTTTTCGGCGCTCTCGGGAAGATCGATCTTGTTGGCGATGATGCACCAGGGGCGTTTGGCCAGTTCTGGAGAGTAGAGAGAGACTTCTTTGCGCACGATTTCCAGATCGGAGACGGGATCGCGGCCTTCGGTGCCGGCGGTGTCGACGACGAAAAGAAGGACCCGGCAGCGCATGATGTGGCGCAGGAAATCATGGCCGAGGCCGATGTTTTCGTGCGCGCCTTCGATCAGACCAGGAATGTCCGCGAGACTGCCGCGACGGTTTGGACCAAACTCGATCACGCCGACCATGGGTTTCAGCGTGGTGAAGGGATAGTTGGCAATCTTCGGCTTGGCGGCGCTCAGTTTGGAAAGGAGCGTGGATTTGCCCGCGTTTGGGGCGCCGACGAATCCGGCATCCGCGATGCTGCGGAGTTCGAAGTGGAAGTCACCCTCCTCACCGGGAGTGCCGGGGGTGAATTCACGCGGAGCCTGGTGCGTGGAGGTCTTGAAGTGCACGTTCCCCTTCCCGCCTTTGCCGCCTTTGCAGAGCACGTAGGTGGAATTGGTCTCGGTCAGGTCGGCCACGGGTTCGTAGCGCGTGACGAGTTCATGGGTTTCGTTGTCGTATTCCTGAGTGACGCGGCTGA
This sequence comes from Prosthecobacter sp. Pr1, assembly GCF_057652315.1. Lineage (NCBI taxonomy): Bacteria > Pseudomonadati > Verrucomicrobiota > Verrucomicrobiia > Verrucomicrobiales > Verrucomicrobiaceae > Prosthecobacter > Prosthecobacter sp. Pr1. Next base: position 492,415 of record NZ_JBYFBS010000004.1, read on the forward strand.
CGAGGGTGCCCGGCGGCACTTTGTACACCACATCCTTGCCACTGCGGCCGGAGCACTGGGTGGCACCGCCCTTGGCACCGTCTTCGGCAATGAGCTTGCTGTTGAAAACGTAATTGCGCAGGCTGTCCGTGCTGGGATCCACCAGCAGGATGAGGCTGCCCCCGTTCCCGCCGTCGCCGCCGTCAGGGCCGCCTTTGGGACGGAATTTTCCGCGGTGAAAATGAGCGCTGCCATCGCCGCCTTTTCCGGCGCGCGCATGAACTTTGATTTGATCGACAAACATGTGACGGTCCAGTTAACCGGGGATGGGCATGGGAGCAAGGGTTAGCTTCATGTCCCTGCTACTGCGCGGCGGCTTCCCGCTCCCCGCCTGCCACCTTGGCTGGAACGGGGTAGAAAAGCTGCATGGCGCGGCGGATTTGCGGGCTTTTCAGGCTGGCCGCATAGATCGCGTCCGGGATTTTGCGGTTTTTGGCAAACAAATGGTAGGCACTGAGGGCCTCGAAGCCGGCATTCAGCGAACCTTCCATCGGCAGGTAGCTGCGGCCATCGACATTGAGATTTTCGACCATGCCCCAAGGCGGAAAGTAGCTGGCCTTCTCCATGCGTTCGAGCAGGTCAAAGGTCTCCTGGGACTGCGGATTCAGGGTGGCAGACATCAGGATGTAGTGCGGATGGATGAGCTTTTGATCCGGCAGATCGACGCCGCCTACGTAGTAGCCGTTCCCCGCCTCATTTTCGCCGGCAGAGAGACCGTAGATGCCATTGCGTGCGGCATGGGACTGGGGCCAGCGTTTCGGAATGTAGGCGCGCTGCGCGCCCAGCATGGCGCGGCGTACGCTAAGCCAGCGAACACCGTCATGCGCATCGGGCACGTCACTGTCGAAATCCGGATGGAGCAAACTTTGCAGCTCGGTGATGAAACCCGTGCCCTGCCAGGCCTTGCCCGGAGTGCGCATGGGCGGCGGGCGGTGATCGGGGTTGGCGATGCCTTCCATGAGCATCACCAGGGTGGTTTCACCACCCCAGTCCTGCCAGCCATGCGGCAGGAGGGTGATGCCGTCGTCAGCAAGGCCGTGCGAGAGATGGCCGTCTGGCAGGTGCAGCAGATCGTAATCGATCTCTTGGATTTGCAGGATCAGGTCCTCGGCCACAGCAGGGACGTCCAGCATGATCGCCGCCTGCAGCATGGACTGAGTGTAGATCGCCGTGTCCACCGTGCTGTATTCAGTACCCGGATGGATGCTGTAAGCGTTCTCCCGCCCATGCCGGTGTACAAAATGGGGCAGCAGGCCGCAGCCGGTTTTAAGCTTCTTCACCGCTTCATGCGTACGCGTGAGCACCCAGCGCGCGTAATCTGCCGTGACAATACCCAGCGACTCCTGCGCCGCCGCCGCGGAGGCCAGGACATACATGCCCGTGGCGGAGACGGACTCAAAAGCCCCCTCCTCAATGTGAGCGCGGTCACGCACGAAACCGGTCCCGATGGAATAACTGCGGGCGATCTTCGCGTAGGAGGCGAGGAAAGCATAAGAATCCCAGGGAATCTGGGGCTGCTCGATGCCGAGGAACAAGCCGGACACTTTGACTTCCGAACCAGGTTCAGCAGTCCATATGATGGTTTTCCCATCGCGCACTGATTCAGGAGCCACCGGATGGACAAACATGCGGTATTGCGGCTCGTTGAGTTCGATCACCTGCGTCCAGCGCTGTTCGTCGGTGGGAGATTTGATCTCGAGCTTGATCCGGCCGCGCCCGGACGCCCTGAGCATGACCGCAGTGACACGCGGCTGGTATCTGGCAGTGACCGGCTCGGGATAGGCATGCGTGAAATCCATCACGCGGTTCGCATTGCGCGCCTGCCCGGCGAGGCTGTGCCACATGCCCGCCCATGCATCAGGCTGCTGGCCGAGGTGCACCACGACTTCATCGGTGAGCCATTCGATCTCGTGCTCCGCCGGACCATGGAAACCGAAGTCCGTGCCGATGTGGGTGTAAGCCGTGAATGAATTCAGCCGCTTGGTGCCTGCCAGCACCTGCTGCCCTTCGTCACGATGAATGAAATACTCCTGCACCGGCTGCCACACGAGACGTGTGGCAGGCTGCGCCATCACCTGCGTGCCGAGCATCACAGCGACGGCTCCGACGGTTGAAAGGAGACGCATGAAGCATCTACGTTAGTGGCAAACACAAAGTTTTGCCACCTTTGCAGCATTCAAATTAATTCCTGCCCCACCTTTCGTCCGGGTAGAATCAGCGCTCGTCAATCGGCACGACCTTCTGGCCATACGGCTTGCCGACATACTGGCTGAGGGGGCGGAAGAGGCGGTTTTCGCTCCATTGTTCCAGCACGTGGGCGGTCCAGCCGCTCATACGGGCGATGGCGAAGATCGGGGTGAAGAGATCGGTCGGAATGCCGAGGCTGTAATACACCGTGGCGCTGTAGAAGTCGACGTTCGCATTGAGGCCCTTCTGCTCGCGCATGATCTGGGCGATGCGCTCGGACATCTGGATCCACTTCGACTCACCGAGCTGGCTGGTGAGCTGGATGGCCATCTCACGCAGATGCGGAGCGCGGGGGTCGAGGACCTTGTAAACGCGGTGGCCAATGCCCATGATCTTCTTCTTCTGGGCCAGTGCGTCGGCGACCCAGGCGTCCACCTTGTCAGGGGAGCCGATCTCTTCGAGCATGTGGATCACGCCTTCATTGGCACCGCCGTGCAGCGGTCCTTTGAGAGCACCGATGGCGGCGCTGATGGCGGAGAACATGTCGCTCAGCGTCGAAGCCACGACGCGGGCGGTGAAGGTGGAGGCATTGAAACCGTGCTCGGCATGCAGAATGTAGGCAATGTCGAGGGTCTTTTCGGCTTCCTTGCTCGGCACTTCGCCGTTCATCAGGTAGAGGAAGTGGGCGGCTTCGCTGAGGTCCTTGCGCACAGGCGGCAGTTCCAGCCCCTGACGTGCACGGTGGTAGTAGGCGGCAATGACGCCGATCTGCGAAGTGAGGCGGATGGCGTTGGCCATGTTTTCGCTGACTTCGAGGTCATAACGGCTCAAGTCATAGCAGCCGAGCATCGAAACGGCCGTGCGCATGATGTCGATGGGCTTGGCGGTTTTTGGAGCCGCCTTGAGGAAGTCGATGACACCCTGCGGGAGCTCACGCTCGGCACGCAGCGCCGTGGTCAGCTTGTTGAGTTCGGTGCGGTTCGGGAGCTTGTTGTAATAAAGCAGGTAGACGACCTCTTCGTAGCTGACCTTGACCAGTTCGTTGATGTCATAACCGCAGTAAAACAGGATGCCCTCCGCTCCATTCACCTCCCCAAGACGGGTTTCGGCAGCAACGATTCCTTCAAGACCTTTGGATACAACAGACATGGGGTGGGCGTGGGGTTTAGGTTTTGGTAGCAGATAGCGTGCTCAAACTACGGCTCAACCAAAGACTCATTAACAGAAAAAGAAATCTTCCGCTGAGGGATGCCCGGCATCCCCTGAGGACAGGAGGTGGTTTTTGTTTGTGAAACACCTCTCACTGGCCTAGCTCCTTCAATGGCCGCCCCTTATCGCCTCCTTTTTGTCTGCCTGGGCAACATCTGCCGCTCACCTGCGGCAGAGGGCGTCATGCGTGCACTGGTCGAATCTAAAGGTTATGCTGATCGTGTCTCGATCCGTTCGGCGGGCACGGCCGGCTGGCATGCGGGCAAACTGCCCGATCAAAGAATGCGCACCGCAGCGCAAAATCGGGGATATGATCTCAGCAGCCGCGCCCGGCAGGTCACGGAAAACGATTTGAGCGAGTACGACCTCGTTCTCGTCATGGACCGGCAAAACCTGCGCGACGTGCAGTCTTTTGACCGCACATCCCAGTTCAGTTCCAAAATCCGCCTCTTCTGCGAATTCTGCACCGACCATCAGGAAAGCGAAGTGCCGGATCCCTACTACGGCGGTGAGCAGGGTTTTGAACTCGTGCTTAATCTGCTTGAAGATGGCTGCCGTGGCGTGCTGGCGCACATCAGTTCATCCCTCGCGTAAAATGGCCTCCGCCACACGCATGCCGTCAGCAGCAGCGGAGATGATGCCACCGGCATAGCCTGCGCCTTCACCTGCTGGATAAAAATGCTTTACGCCGGTGCATTGCAGCGACTGTGCATCTCGCGGGATGCGCGCGGGTGAGGAACTGCGAGTTTCCACGCCTGTGAGCACAGCGTCATCCAGCGCAAAGCCGGGCAGGTTTTTGTCGATGCGCGGGATGGCTTCCTGAATCGTCTCAATCGTGTATTCGGGCAGCACCTCGCACAAATTGGACCACACCACGCCCGGCTCATAGGATGGCAGCACCTTGCCGGGGCCGGTTGAGGCGCGTCCTGCGAGGAAATCGCCGAGCAGCTGCGCTGGGGCGTGATAATTGCCCCCACCGAGCACGAAGGCCCGGCGCTCCAGATTGCGCTGAAATTCGATGCCGCTCAGCACATCGCCCGCCGGCATGTCCTCGGGCCGAACGTCGACCATGAAGCCGCTGTTGGCATTCGATTCTTCGCGGGCGTAGCTGCTCATGCCGTTGGTCACCACCATTCCCGGCTCCGATGTGGCCGCCACGACGAGTCCGCCGGGACACATGCAGAAACTGTAGGCCGCACGACCCGTACCGCAGTGAGCCACGAACTTGTAGGGCGCTGAACCGAGCCGCTTATCCCCAGCCCATTTGCCGTAGAGACTGCGGTCGATCAATTTCTGCGGATGCTCAATGCGCACGCCGATGGAGAACGGCTTGGCCTCAAATGGCACGCCATGCCGATGCAGCATGTAAAAGGTGTCCCGTGAGCTGTGGCCGATGGCGAAGATGAAGCGCGAGCCTTCGATCGTTTCACCATCCGCGAGCGTCAACGCGCGCATCACGCCTTCTTCGATCACCACATCCACCACACGGGCGCCAAAACGCACTTCGCCGCCCAGCGCGATGATTTCCTCACGCACATGCCGCACGACCTTGATGAGCCGGTCCGTGCCGATGTGGGGCCTGCTTTTGATCAAGATGTCCTCAGGGGCTCCTGCGGCCACCATTTCACGCAGCAGCCAGGGGATGCGGTGCTCGCGGTCCCGAATCTGTGTGTAGAGCTTGCCGTCCGAAAAGGTGCCTGCTCCGCCTTCACCAAACTGCACGTTGGATTCAGGATTGAAATCCCAGCCGCGCCGCCAGAAGCCGGTCACATCACGTGCGCGATCCCCGGCCGCCTTGCCACGCTCCAGCAGCAGCGGCTTGAGTCCCGCACGCGCCAGCAGCAGGCCGCAGAACAAGCCGCAAGGCCCTGTGCCGACGATCACCGGCCGCGCAGAGGCCGAACGCGCTACGTTTTGCGCCACCTCCTGATAGATCTCCTCGGGAGCCGGGCCGATGCGCGGATTTTTGCCGATGCGCTTGAGCACGCGCGCCTCGTCTTTCACTTCGACGAGGAGTGTGAAGCTGAACTCCACATGCCCGCGCCGGGCATCAATCGCCCGCTGCTTCACTTTGACGCTGATCACATCCTCATCGCGTGCTCCCAGCTGTTTCACCACTGCACGACGCAGATCATCTTCTTGATGATCGACGGGAAGGAGAACCTGGGAGAGCTGAAGCATGGGTGACGGGAATTGGCGGCAGTGCCAATAGCCCACGTCAAAGCCATATCAACCCTGCTTCGTGTTCTCAGCCGCATGCGCGTGGCATCCTCACACATTGCCTGCATGGCCGCGTAAATGAATCGAGGGGCCAGGGCTGGAGCATGGACATATCAGTAGGGTTTCACCCCATTGTTGGCCAAGGGCGGCTGGCACGAGGCTTGATGCGTCAAAACGCAATCCACTCAAACCCAACCAACAAAGATGACCACACTCGAAAAACGCATCGCAATCCTAGCAGGAGCGCGCCCCTCAATATGGCGGGCGGCCTGGTGCAGTCTTGGCCTCATGGCCGGGGGCATGCTGTTGCTGGAAGCACCAGCGCATGCGCAGAGCCTGGGGGCGGCATCGAACTTTTCCGTTCTGGGGGGCTCCACTGTCACCAACACAGGGCCCACCCTCCTGATTGGTGACCTGGGTGTGAGTCCGGGATCGGCGATCACAGGCTTCCCACCAGGGGGCGTGACAGGGACGATTTATGTGGGGTCGGACGCGCCGGCGGTCAATGCGCATGCGGACACGTTTACGGCCTATTCTGTCATCTCAGGGCTGGCGGTGGATACCTCCCTGACGGGTCAGGACCTGGGTGGATTAATCCTGACGCCGGGTGTGTATAATTTCACCAGCTCGGCCCAGCTCACGGGTCAGCTGACTCTGGATCCTCTAGGTGATTCGAACGCGGCTTTTTATTTCCAGATCGGAAGCACACTGACAACAGCGGATTTCTCTTCTATCACGGTCGTGGGGAGCCTGCAGCTCGCGAACATCTACTGGCAGGTGGGCAGCTCGGCCACGCTGGGGATCGGATCGGCCTTCGCAGGCAACATCCTGGCCTTGGAAAGCATCACGCTCACCACAGGTGCCAGCCTTTCAAGTGGCAGGGCGCTGGCGATCACCGGCGGCGTGACCCTGGACACCAACAGCATCAACAATGGTGGGCTGGCGGGCGCGCCCCTTGGCATCAACGGCACCTACTGGAAGGGCGGCAACAGCAATCTGTGGTCGGAAATGAACTGGTCTCCAGACACCACCGGCGCGGTGGACCAGTTTATCCCGGCAATGGGTGCAAATGTGATTTTTTCCGTGACAGGTGTGGTACCGCTCCGTCAGGACACCTTGCTTGGCGTGGACCAGAACATCGACAGTCTGGTCATCAATGACAGCGTGGCGGTGAGCATTTCTGGTGCGAACACGCTGACGATTTCGGGCACAGGACTGCTGTCGGGCATCCGGGTCAACAATGGCGCGGGGTTGGTCACGATCGGGAGCAGTCTGGTCCTGGCGGGCACTTCCCAGACGATCAGCGTGAACAACGTCGCAGGAATGGTGATCAGCGGTGTGGTCGATGGCACCATCGGCCTGACCAAGGACGGACTGAAACAGCTCACTCTGACTGGTGAGAATATTTACACGGGCCCCACGATCATCAATGCAGGCACCCTGCAGGTGGGCAATGGCCTCACCGGGTCCATTGCGGCGGGCTCGCTGGTCACCGTGAACGCTGGAGCAAACTTGCTCATTGATCTGGTGAACGGCGGAGTGTGGAGCAATGCCGTCGTCAACAACGGCCAGGTCAAATGGATCGCGCCAGGGAACAACGTCCAGGCGGCGACGAGCGTGATCAGCGGAACGGGCAGCATGCTGATCACCAGTCCGGGCAACACGGTTCTGCTCGGGACGAACACCTTCAGCGGCGGGACGACGATCAACACGCCAGGCAATGTTCTGGTGGGCAGTCCCTTTGCCAGCACTTCGACCGCCTTTGGCACCGGCACGCTGGACATTCAGCAAGGCAATGTGGACACGCTGGGCGGCCAGCTTCTGCAAATCAATGTCGGCGGTTATGTGCAAAGCGGCGGCCAGATCAGCATGCATTTGCAGGGCACCACTCCCGGCACCTACACGCAGTACAATGTGACGGGCACTGCTGCGCTGTCCGGCGGCACGGTGTTCGTGTATGATGACAGCGGCCTGTATGTGCCCAATGGCGCATCGGCTGGCAACCCGACCGGCGACAGGCAAACGATCATCCAGACCACGGGCGGATTGACTGGCCAGTTCGCCTCCAACGCGCCCTTTTCGAGGTTCTACAACGCTCAGTTCAACCAGAACTTCTTATACCATCAAGGTGACACTCTGCTGTACCCGACTGTGACCTACGATGCCAACAATGCTTACATCACCTGGGTCCAAGATGCTTACACTTCGGTGCCGGGCCTGACACCCAACCAGGCCGCGGCGGCCGGAGGTCTTGATGGTTTCCAATTTCTGAATCCTGGGAATGCCGCAGTCACCTACCTCAATGGACAGCCTGTTTCCCGGCTGCCGGGCCTCTATGACCAGATCGCGCCGGATGAAATGACCGCGATTTTTCAGATGGGTTTTCACGCGGCTGAAATTCAGGCGGCGAGCATCCAGCAGCATCTGCAGCAGGTGCGTGACGGTGCCCGTCGCGACAGCAGTGACCTGACGCGAAACACCATCGCATCTTCGGCGGATGGCAAAACAACTGCATCCACTGTCACCGAGCCCTACGAGCGACGCTGGAATTTCTTTGTCGAAGGCCTGGGTGGAAACGCCAATGTGAGCACGACCAGCAATGCGAGCGGTTACAACTTCAACACCATCGGCACCATGATGGGCGCCGACTACCTGCTGAACGACCACTTTGCCTTTGGTGGCATGGGCGGCTACACCCGGTCGAATGCCAGCCTCGTCAATGGAGGCAGCATTCAAGCCGACAGCTTCCGTGGTGCGGTGTACGCCACCCTGTTTGGCGGCGGCTTTTATCTCGACGGGCAGACCGGCCTGACCTACAGCTCTTATGACACCGACCGCTCCTCCCTGCTGGGCCGTGCGACCGGCAGCACGAATGGCGTGGCGTTCAACTCCATGATCAACGGCGGCTACGACCATCATATCGGCGATGCGACCGTAGGGTTGTTCTCCTCACTCGGCTACACGCGGGTGAACTTTGACAACTTTACCGAAAGTGGCTCCCTGACTCCCCTGAGCTATCCCAAACAGCACCAGGAATCACTGCGCTCCAACCTCGGTGTCAGGGTCAGCTACTCGACGCAGGTGGGCCGCATGAGACTTACCCCGCAGGCGCGCGCTTCCTGGCAGCACGAGTTTCTCGACAGCATGCAATCCATCGATTCCAGCTTTGTCGCGGGTCCCGGCCCGATGTTCAGCGTGAATGGTCCAGCCATTGGCCGCGACAGCCTGCGGCTCAGCACCGGTGTGCACCTGCAGATCACTCCCACCGTGGGTGCCTACCTCTTCTACGGTGGCCAGTTCGGGCGCACGAACTACACCTCACACAATGTGACTCTGGGCGTGAACATCAGTTTCTAACACGCCTCTTCGGAGGATGTGAGCGAGCCGCTGCTTAAGCGCGCTCAGCTTAATATCTGTGCGCTGGCACCAAGCAGAATAAACACCTGCTTGGTGTCCAGATGTACGGGAGGCAACAACTTCATGTAAAGGAAGCCAATGACAGCGACCGGCTTGAGAAGCCGGACCACCCTTTGCGCCTGGCAGATGCTTTGATGTCAGCTGTCGCACTCGCGGCATGCCATTGATCTCCACGCCTCATGACTCATGCCAACAGCATCACGGCCCTACTTCGTGTTCGCCACCTTCTCCGGAGGAGGTGAGTACCAGCCGAAGACCTTGTCGCCATTGAACAGCTTGTGGTGCTCCGGCGTCATGCCGCCGTAATCAGCGATGACGCCGGCCTGCTCCACCGTGCCGACGCGCAGATTGGCATACACGTCGCCTTCGTCGTAGAGCACATGCAGCGGATCGCGGCTGTTTAACTGCACGCCTTTGACCGGTTTGACGACGGTGAATCTCCAGGTGGTGTTGATGTGCTGGATGGAACCCAGCTCACGGTAGGTCAGAGCCTTGGGCACATTCTTGAGATCATACTGCGCCACATTGTTGGCACGCCATGGATCATAGGCCGGGCTGCCCGGATTGGAATAGTCACCGGTCCAGAACCGCTGATATGGGGTGGGATCAGGCTGCGCAGCACGGATCGCCGCAGGAGATTGCGTGACCGGGAAATTGTGGATCACCGGCAGCGGATCGATGCGGTCCGCAATTTTGCCCACGAGCGCGAACACATCACTTACCCGGCCATAGGTGAAGAACTGGTGGGAATCCATCAGCTCTGAGGTCGTGACACGGGTCTTCTTGACTGTCAGGCGATGCTCGTTGGCGTTGGAAAACAAATTGAAGCTCAGCAGGTAGTCGATGTCCTTGTCGAGCGCCGGTGTCTTGACGGGCGCATCCTTGGGCATCACCAGAGTCTGAGTACCGTTCTTGGTCTCCTCGGTGGTCAGGTTGAAAACCCGCATCTGCCCACGACGCAGCAAATGGGTGCTGAGACTGTCCGCCAGCGCCCGGCCTAGATCGGGGCGGCGCGTGCCATCCACCGTCACATCCTCGGCAAAGATCGCCACCTTGGGCCGCTCGGCGCTTTTCACACTCCAATCACCCTCGGCATGGATTTTGGCGGAGATGACCGTGCTCAGTAGAGCAGCCAAGGCGAAGGTAATTCGGTGCTTATACATGGCCTGTTGGAGTTCAGGCGATGTTAAAGGTTCAAAAATCGCTTGGGAAGCGAAATTTCGCCCCCTCAGGAGCGTGGGCCGGGGCGGTTCAAAAAGGCCTCATGCTCCGATTTTTCCAGCAGGCCGTCGCTATTTTGATCGATCCACTGGAAGAGCTGTGGCGGACCGATGAACTCCGCTTTGCTGACCTTGCCGTCCTTGTCTTTGTCATCGCGGCCAGTAATGACCTCCCAAGGAATGCCGCGCCGCCCGCCGGTTGGAGGCATGCCTTTGCGTGGATCACGCTCCATCATCGCCGCATCCGCAGTGCTTTCGGTGGTCAGGGCTTCGGCCTTTGCCGTATTGCTTTTCAGTCGTTCGGCAAAGAACTGGCTGACCATGTCGTCGATGTTTTTGCCGGCAAAACCCGGCCCGCCGTGACCTGCGCCGTGGATCGTGTGAAAATGCGCGCTGACCTCGGTTTTCTTCAGTGCATCAAACAGAAGCTGGCTCTGATTGATCGGCACCGTTGGGTCTTTGTCGCCATGCACAATCAGAAAGGGCGGATCATCCCGGGTGACATAGGTGATCGGATTCACCCGGGCTGCCTTGTCTTTGTTTTGCATCACCGCACCGCCGATCAGTTTCGCTTCGGGTGAAGCATCTGTGGCATGACTCTCATATCCAGGTGTGGTGACGAACACGGTGAAGTCCGTCGGACCGTAGTAGTCACACACCGCCTGCACGCGGCTGGATTGATCCAGGTTGGCGCCCACGTCGAACTCCTTCACCTCACCACTGGTGCCGATCAGCGCCACCAGATGCCCGCCTGCCGAACTGCCCCACACGCCAAAGCGCTGCGGATCGAGCGAGTACTCCTTGGCATGCGCCCGCAGCCAGCGGATCGCAGCCTTGCAATCTTCAATCTGCGCCGGGAACACCGCGTGACCACTCAGGCGATAATTGATGCTGGCCACCGCATAACCCTGCGCCACATAACCAGCACGCAGGGGCGGGCAGCCATCTTTGCTGCCGTTCTGCCAGCCGCCGCCATGCACCCAGATGATGAGCGGCAGAGGGCCTTCGGCTTTTTCCGGCAGGTAGAGATCGAGCTTGTGCCGCTCGTGCCCGCCTTCGACGTAAACGAGATCACGATGCGCCTGCACTCCCGCGATCTGCCCCTGTGCAGAAATGACAAGACTCAGCGCAGCAAAGAAGGAGAGGGTGATGCATCTCATAGGCCTGATGAATGCACGGCCTCACTGAAAGTTGCGCCTCAGGCTCAAGGTTTTTTTACCAACGCCATCACTTCCACCGCGCCGATGGCCTGATGAAACACCATCTGGGTGCCCAGCTGATGGATGACGGTGGCTTCACTTTTCTTTTTCCGTGGCGGCAGTGCATCTTCGATCACAGTCTGGATTTCCGACACATGACCCACCGCATTGCCAAACTGATCCATCAACGCAGAACCGCTTGATCCAGGCGCCCAGTCGGTAGTTGTTTCGAGCCACACAGGCTTGGGTGCCTCAGTCCCTTCGGGCAGCTTGTCCGCCTCCTTTTTGGTCATGAACGAACGCTTCACAAATCGGCTCACGATGCCCTCGCTGAAGTAGCCGCGTTTGCCGTTGGGGTCGCTGAAACACCACACGGAATCCCCCGGACTCACGTCCAGAGTGAGCGGCAGCGGGGTGAGCGGCTGGGCGGACTTCACTCGAATGATGGCGCAGTCGGTACCAATGTTGCAGGCGAGCACTTCCGTGACGGGCAGGATCACATCCTCCTCCGTCGCCACCACCAGCCAGCCCTCTTTCATGTTAGGCGGCGGCGCGATTACATGCGCACAGGTGGCCACCACGCCATCGGCCGTGATGGCATAGCCGCCCGACAGATCGAGATGCCATTTGTCACACTTGGAACACAGGTACAACTGCCCCACCCGCAGGTGTGACATGCGCGCACGCTGCCAGCGTTCGCGTGGACTGAGCGGCTTGGAATCTGCGACCGGCAGGGTGATGTCGCACTGCGTGCGCTGCGCCTGCTCCAGCGCCTTCGTCATCGACAGCAGCTCGGAAGCTCCCTGCAATTTCTTCGCCTGCTCCAACAGCACCGCATTCGGACGCGCTCCTCGCCCTTCAGCATAGACCGGCACGCCGGGAGCCTGCGCACAGGCGATGCGGGCGGACACCAGCAGGAGCAGCAGGGCGCAGGCTTGTTTCATGAAGATCAGCCGATTTTCTCAGCACCGAAGTGACCGCGCAGAGCCTCAGGAATCAGGATCGTTCCATCGGCCTGCTGATACGTTTCGACGAGCGCCACAAACAAACGCGCCAGCGCCGTGCCGGAGCCGTTCAATGTGTGGGGGATGCGGTTTTTGCCGTTCTCATCCTTGTAGCGCAGGTTCATGCGACGGGCCTGGTAGTCACCAAAATTCGAGCAGCTGGACACTTCAAGGTAAGTCCCCTGCCCCGGTGCCCAGACTTCAATGTCATAGGTCTTGGCCGAGCCAAATCCAATATCGCCCGTGCAGAGCTCGATCACACGATAGTGCAGGCCGAGCAGTTGCAGCACCTTCTCCGCATTTGCGGTGAGGCTTTCCAGTTCGGCCATGCTCGTCTCCGGAGTGACGATCTTCACCAGTTCAACCTTGTCGAACTGATGCATGCGGATCAGCCCGCGAGTGCCAAGCCCCGCGCTGCCTGCCTCACGACGGAAGCAGGGCGTGTAGGCTGCGTAATTGACCGGCAGCTTTTCCAAAGGCAGGATTTCATCACGATGCAGATTCGTCACCGGCACTTCGGCTGTCGGGATGAGATAGAGATCATCTGCGGCGCTGTGATAGACCTGATCACCGAATTTAGGAAGCTGGCCGGTGCCGACGAGACACTCCGACTTCACCAGCAGCGGCGGGCTGATTTCCTCGTAACCATGCTGCGAGGTGTGCAGATCGAGCAGGAAACTGATCAAGGCGCGTTCAAGCTTGGCTCCAGCTCCGCGATACACCACGAAGGCGCTGCCGGAGATCTTGGCCCCGGCTTCGAAATCGAGCATGCCGAGAGCCGCACCGAGCACGGTGTGGTCCTTCGGCTGGAAATCATACGTGGGCTTCTCACCCCAGACCTTCACTTCAGGATTCTCCTCCGCAGTGCTGCCCACGGGGCAGGCTTCATGCGGCAGGTTCGGAATGCTCAGGAGCAGATCGCGCTGGCGTGCGTCCGCCACATCGGCCTCACGGCCGATTTCTTCGATGCGGCTGCCGATGCCACGCACCTCCGCCTCGATGGCGCTGGTGTCCTGACCGTTCTTTTTCGCGATGCCGATTTCCTTGCTGATGCGGTTGCGGTCACTCTGCAGCTTCTGCCGTTCCGTCTCAGCGGCGCGGCGCTGAGTGTCAATGGACTGCACCTCATCCACCAATGATGCGAAGTCGCCGCTGCGGTTGGCGAGGCGCTGTTTGACCTGATCTGGGTTGTCACGAATGAGGCGGATGTCGAGCATAAGGGCAGGGAGGTTAGCGGGAGTGGGCGTCTTGTCGAGTGCCGGAAGGCGTATTGACAGCAGGAATCGCAGTCCGACCTTCTCCCCGTGATCTACCTCGACGCCAACGCCACAACGCCGGTCGATCCAGCAGTGCTGGAGGCGATGCTGCCGTTCCTGCGCGAGCACTACGCCAATCCCTCTGCCAGCTACGCCGCCGGGCGCAGGGTGCGCCGCGCCATCGAGCAGGCGCGGGCCCAGGTGGCAGCCCTGCTCAATGCCAGCCCGGCAGAGATCACCTTCACCAGTGGCGGCACCGAATCCATCAATGCGGTGCATGCCTCCGTGCGCGCCCTTTGGCCGGAGAAGCCGGAACTCATCATCACCGGCACGGAGCACGCCGCAGTCATGGAGTCCGCCCGGCGCTGGCAGGCCCAGGGGGGTAAAGTCACCACAGCTCCCGTGCACCCTGACGGCCGTGTTGATCTGGATGCCTTTCACAGACTGATTCAGCCTGGAGTCACCGCGCTCGTCTCCATCATGTGGGCCAACAACGAGACCGGCGTGCTCGCCCCCATGCACGAAATCGTCGCGCTGGCGCACGCCGCTGGTGCTCTGGTGCACACGGATGCCGTGCAGGCGGCGGGAAAAATCCACCTCGATGTGCGGACGACGCCGGTCGATTTTCTCAGCCTCAGCGGCCACAAAATGCATGCGCCGAAGGGCATTGGTGCGCTCTACATCAGCCAGCGCGTCCGCTTTGCACCGCTGCTTGTGGGCGGTGGTCAGGAAAGCGAACGGCGCGGCGGCACGGAGAATGTGCCCGGCATCATCGCCCTTGGCAAAGCCGCAGAACTCGCCGGCCAGCATCTTGCAGACGGCAACAAGGCCCGCCTCAAATGCATGCGCGACCGTTTCGAGCACCTCATCCACGCAGCGCTGCCAGACATGCGGATTCATGGCTGCCCGACGCACCGCCTGCACACCACCAGCTCCTTCTGCCTGCCTGAAATGGATGCCGCCGGGATGCTCATCCTGCTGGATCAGGCAGGCATCGCCTGCTCCACCGGGTCCGCCTGCCACACCGGCGCGCTGCATGCCTCGCATGTGCTTGAGGCCATGGGTGTCAGCGCCCGCGATGCCGCGTGCACGCTGCGTTTTTCCTTCAACCGCTTCAACACCAAGGCGGATGCCGAAGCTGCAGCGCATGCGGTGATCGAGTCCGCCCACAAAATACGCGAGGCGCAGGGGTGTGAGTTTGCCGTCATTTCCCACTAACCCGCCACGATCATGAAATTCACCCCAGTGCTGTTATTGCTGCTGTCTCTTCTGTGGCTTCCTGACTGCACTGCGGGAGGACTGAGCAGGGCCTTTGCCGGTCAATCGCTCACGTTGAATTATGATGATTTCGGCCCCGAGCGCATGGCTGCGTCGTTTCTGGGACCACGTGGTGCCCACACGGTCATCGTGGCGCATTATGGGTTCAACGACCTTGCTCCTTCGGGGCCAGAGGATGTTCGTTATGTGAATGTGCTGCAAAGCCTGAACTTTCTGCGGCAGGAAGTGCACAATCTGCCACCCACTGCGGCCAATGAACCCCTGCAGCAGCGCCTGCGCACTACTTATGCCCGGCTCTATCCGCTGCAGCTTAGGCGTCACAATCTCGCGTTGAGTGGTTCCTTTATCCAACCGTTCAGCGGAATGAATCGCAGGCTCATGCTCCCGGCACTTCCGCCGCCGGAGATTTGACGGCGATGAGTGTTTGAGAATCCGGCATCCAGCGACTAAGCATCCAGCCTCATGGCCCACCGTTTCACCTGCATCGAGCGCGTCCAGTTCTCTGACACCGACATGGCCGGCATCGTCCATTTCTCCAATTTCTTCCGCTACATGGAGCGCGTGGAGCATGCCTTCTTCCGCAGCCTCGGCTTCTCCATCGTGGACAAGCCCGTGGAAGGCGAAGAACGCGTCGGCTGGCCGCGCGTTCACGCCTCCTGCGACTATATGGCTCCGCTGCGTGTCGAGGAGGAGTTTCAATGTGAACTCCTCGTGGAAGAAGTCCGCAGCAAGGTCATCCGCCATTTCATCCGCTTTTGGAAACTGGACGGCACCCTGGCTGCTGAAGGCCGCATCACCGCCGCCTGCGTGCGCAAAGACCGCGAGACCGGCCAGATGAAGGCCGTGGTGATCCCGCAGCGTTTCCGCGACAAGATCGAAGCCGCGCCGCCGGAATTGCTGAAACGGCCGGACAGGAAGTAAACTCTTCATGAGCTTCTTGGGGTTTCAGATCCATCCGGTCGTTCTTCTGCTGTTGATGGTCGCCTGGGGTGCGGGTGGACTCTATCTGTTCAGCACGGGCGTCTGCGAACTTCTCCAGATCAACCATGAGATTTCTGAAGTTTTCACAAAGGGAAATACGGCGGTCACTTCAGACCCAACTCCACCAGCTCAAGTTCACATAGGCTGGCGGCTTATACTCGGCACTGCGAGCCTGGCTCTGGCCACGTCTTTTTTCCGTTACCACTATTCCAGACGGAGAGAATTGTAGACCGTGCGCTGTCGCATTGCCCGCTCAAAGTCCCCTGACCATAAAAAGTGAACAAAGCCGTTGTGAGAGGCGTTCTCCAAAGGCAATTCATTGCTCACTCCCCAACTCTTGTGAACTCCCAACCCCGATCCAAAATCATGCAGCCCTGGCTCCTTTACGCTCTTCTCACCGTGCTCTCCTGGGGCGTCTATGGCGTCATTCTTCACGCGGCACGCTCCAAGATGCCCATGGGTGCTGAAACCCCCAATGCCAGCCTTAAGGCATTCCTGTTTGTCTGCATCGCCTACGCTCTCATCGGCATCGTGACCGCGCTGGTGCTGAAGGCCCGGGGCACCAACTGGAGCTTCACCGGTGAAACCGGCAGCGGCATTCCCCTCAGCCTCATCGCGGGCATGGCAGGTGCTCTGGGTGCGCTCACGCTGGTCCTCGCTCTTGGTGCAGCCGCCACTCCCATCATCAAAGGTGGCGGTGGTTTCGGTGTCGCTGCGGCGGCGGCTGTCATGCCCATTGTCTTCGGTGGCGCACCGGTGATCAACACCCTCACCGCCATGCTGCTCCATCGGCCGGAAAAGGCCATTCCACCGCAATTCATCATCGGCTGCGTGCTGGCTGTCGTAGGCGCTGTCATGGTGGCCAAATACGCACCGTCCAACACCGGCGCTGCAGCACATCCTCCTGCCTCAGCCTCCAAGCCACACTGAGATGGCACGCCTGCTTCTTTTCGACATCGACGGCACGCTGATCGACAGCAATGGCGCGGGCGGCGCGGCGATTCTCGACGCTGCTGAAGAACACTTTGGCATTCAGCGCGAACATTTCCCGCCGCTTCAGCTCGCCGGGTCCACCGACCCCGCGATTGCCATGGATGTGTTCGGCCACCTGAGCCGCCAGCATACGCCGGAGGAAGTCATCGCGTTTCTTGACCGCTATCTCTCCCATCTCCAGCGCCGCCTCCAAGCGCCGGACTTCACCGGCTACACCCTGCCCGGTGTGACGCAACTGCTGGAAGCCTTGCGCAGCGAAAACGAAGCGCACCTGGGTCTGCTCACCGGCAACGTGCGTCGCGGCGCGGTGATCAAGCTCTCGCGCCACGGCATCTACGAGCATTTCATCGAAGGCGGCTTCGGCAGTGATCATCATGACCGCAACCAGCTCGGCCCTGTGGCGCTAAAACGCATGCAGGATGCCACCGGCACGACCTACCACATCGACGATGTGATCGTCATCGGTGACACCCCCAAGGACATCCGCTGTGCCGAAGCCTTTGGCGCCAAGTGTCTTGCCGTCGCGACGGGTCAGTATTCCCATGCTGAACTGAGCGCCCTGAATCCCTGGCGCTGCGTCGAATCGTTTGCCGATGTGCCCGCCATCGTCGAACTGCTGCTGCGTGACTGATCCCTCATGAGCAACACCTCCGACGCCACGCGCGCCATGCGGTTCTCTCTCGCCGTGGGGTTCCTCATGCTTGTGCTCAAAATGGGGGCGTATGTGCTCACCGGCTCTGCGGCAATCCTGGGTGATGCAGCGGAGTCTGTCGTGCACGTCGCGGCGGTGATGTTCGCGACCTTCAGCCTCGGTGTGCTGCACAAACCAGCCGATGCCGACCACCCCTATGGCCACAGCAAGATCGCGTTCTTTTCCGCCGGGATCGAAGGCGGGCTGATCATCCTAGCCGCCTTGTTCATCATCTATGAATCGGTGCGCCGACTGCTGCTGCACCTGCCACCTGCCAATTTGGACCAGGGTCTGGCGCTGACCGCGCTGACGATCGGCATCAATGCAGTACTCGGCACATACCTTATCCGCACAGGGAAAAAACAAGGATCCCTGATTCTTGAAGCCAATGGCAAACACGTCTTCACCGATGTATGGACCAGCCTGGGTGCCATCGTGGGTCTCGGCCTCGTCGCCTTGACCGGCTGGCACAGCTGGGATTCGATCTGCGGCCTTCTCATGGCCGCCAACATCATCTGGACCGGCTACGGCCTCATGCGCCAGAGCGTTGGCGGCCTCATGGACAGCGCCGATCCAAAACTGAACGCCATCCTCGACGCCGCGCTGCGCCGCGAAACTGAAAAACACGGCCTCCAGTTTCATGCCTTGCGCCATCGTGATGCCGGCGAAATGCACTACGTCGAAGTTCATCTGCTCTTTGCCGATGACATCATGCTGCGCGACGCCCACCGCATCGCCACCCAGATCGAGACCGCCGTGCAGGACAGCGTGGCCAATCCGGTGCTGATCACCACGCATCTCGAATGTCAGGGTGACCATGATGAGCTGCATCAGCATGGAGAAGCCAGCGATCCGCACAGCATCCGCGCATGATCCCGCTTGATGCCAGCGCCTTGAACGATCCCGCCCTGCCGTGGCACATTACGGTGCTGGATGAAGTGGGATCCACCAGCGACTGGCTCAAACAAAATGCCGCCACTCTCCCGGTCGGCGCTGTGGTCTTCACCGAATCACAAACCGCAGGCCGGGGTCGGCGCGACAACCGCTGGATCGCCCCACGCGGCAGGGATTTGATGTTCTCGCTGCTGATGAAGCCTGCGGCCCCCATGGAATCGTGGCCCCGCATCACCACCCTGGCCGCGCTTGCCATCTGCAAAGCCATCGAGGCCGAACTGCCGCTGCAACCGCGCATCAAGTGGCCCAACGATGTTTATCTGAGCGACCGCAAGGTCAGCGGCCTGTTGGCGGAGACTGTCTCCACCCGTGATGGGATGCGCATCGTTCTGGGCATCGGCCTGAACGTGAACGCGCGCGACTTTCCGCCGGAGATCCATGCCACTTCATTGCTGCGGGATCTCGCCAGCCCCGTGGTGAGCGAACTCGACCGCAACACTCTTGCCCACCGCCTGCTGAGCTCTTTAAACACAGAGTTTGCGCGCATCGAAGATGGTTTTCCCGCAGCCATCGCCGAAGTACGTGAGCGCAGCTGGCTGTCCGGGAGGCAGATCCGCTGCCGCGCCGAAGGCCGTGAATTGCATGGCCGTGTCCTTGATTTGAATGAGGAGGGTCATCTCTTGCTTGCACTGCCGGATGGCAGCACACTGACGCTCACCAGCGCGGAAGAAATCCGCGATGTGAGAATTTGATGAATTTCAGCTGAATTGGCTCGGTATCGGCTCCCTAAGCAGACCAACCTGTCACACACTCTCAGCTTGAGCTTTTTCCTGAACGAGGTTTAGGATGCATCTGGCCGTCCACGACTATCTCTGCATGAGCGAAGAAACTGAATCCCCGATCACTCCTGAAGAAAAGCCTGCGGAGGAATCCCCCTTCCCCACCCTGGAGGAAATGGCGGCGCTGCTGCCGCAGTATGAGTTTCACGGTATTCTCGGTGTCGGAGGCATGGGGGCGGTGTATCTCGCCAGACAGGCCGCGCTGGACCGCTGGGTGGCCATCAAGCTTCTGCCGGAATCCGCCTCTCAGAATGAGGAGGATGCACACCGCTTCATCACGGAGGCACGCTCCATGGCCCGGCTCGCGCATGTGCACATCGCGGCAGTGTACGATTTCGGCCAGACCACACAGGGGCACCTCTATCTGGTAATGGAGTATGTGAACGGCATGGACCTGCATCGCCTTATCCATCACGATGAAGTGACGCCTGAGCGTATCCGCAGCCTCGTACCGCAGCTGTGTGACGCGCTTGCCTATGCTCACAGTCACCACATCATCCATCGCGACATCAAACCCGCCAACATCCTCGTCACGGAGGACTGGCAGGCAAAGATCGTCGATTTCGGCCTCGCACACGACAAGGACACCGTTGCAGCCGGCGAGGCCGAGTACGGCACCCCTGACTACGTGGCTCCCGAACGCCTGCAGAGTGGTGCCGCCGTGGATCACCGCGCTGACATCTACGCACTGGGTGTGGTCATCCATGAAATGTTCACCAAGCTGACACCAGGTGCAGCCGGAGTTATGGCAGGCCAGGGCGTGCCAGCGGCTTACGCCAGCATCGTGAACCGCTGCATGATGGCGGACCCCGCCCGCCGTTTTCAGAATTGTGCCGAAATCAAAACCTTCCTCCAAGCTGCCGCCACAGCAGCAGCTGCTCCGGCAGCGACCGTGCATCGCGCTCCGCCGCCGCAATTGCAGGCGCGGGTACGCCCGCAAGGATCCGCCCGCTCGCAACCAAAACAAAGTTCGTACGGATGGCTCTGGGCTGCCGCCTGCATTGCTTTGCTGAGCGCCGGCAGCTGGTTCATCCAGCAGCAGAACAAGCCTGACACCTCTGCCCAGTCCAAACCAGATGCGAAAGTCGCAACAACAAGTGAGACGAACGCAAAGAAAGACGCGGCAGCCCCCGCCCCCATGCCGAATGCGGCCACAGTTCCCGCGCCCGCGCCCGCGCCCGCCATCCTCAGCAATGCGCCTGCCGGACCTTTCAAACCCGAGGCCGGAGACTTCACCATCCTCAGACGCCTCAAAGGGCACAAAGAACTCGTCTATTCCTGCAGCATTCTACCCGACCAACGACGTGCCATTTCCGGCGGCCAGGATGATACGCTGATGATCTGGGACGTGGCCACGGGTGCTGAACTGAGACGTTTCCCCTCCCCGGTCGGCGATATTAACGGCATCGAGCTGGCAGCTGATGGCAGGCGCGTCCTGGTCTACTCATTGCGCTCACATCAGGTTGCCATCTTCGACCTCGAAAAGGGTAGAACCATCGCCAGCATCAAAGCCCCTGCCAACAGGCTGACATTTGCCACGTGGGCCACCGACCAAAAAGGCGTCTACCTGCTCTGCAATGACGCCAGCGGCGGCGTCTATCACTGGGACCCGTCGAAAGGTGCCGTGCTGCAGCAGTTCTCTGAATGGCCTCGCGCGGCTTATCACCTCTTCCAGCTGCCCGCGATGAAGCCTGACGAGGCATCCCAGCTTCTGGTGGTTGGCAGCACCATGAAGCCCAATCCGAATCAAGGCCCAGGCTCCACTCAAAGCATCATCATGGACAAGCCCTTTGCGGCGCTGTTCTCCGCGCCAGACCATCGCCACATCCGCGATCTGCCGGGCTACACCAATATTCGCAACCGCCTTTCCCTCTCCCCGGACGGCAGCACCATCGTCGGCGGCCTCGGCCCCCTCTACCTGCTTGATGTTCCAGCGCTCACCCCGCGTTTCCTCATCAATCCTCCTGCCGGCCTCAGCTGCTCCAGCACGGCTTGGGCGGGGGCCGGTCGACTCCTCGTCTGTGCCTACTCCAATGGCAGTCTTCTCATCCGCGAAGCCGACACCGGAGCTGAACTGGCCAGCCTCGACATCGGCATGCGCGCCAACACGATCCGCATCTCCCAGGATGAGGGCTGGATGTTAGTCACGGGGTTCCCGATCGACATGAAAAATCAGCAGGCAGATGACTTCGATGCGCTCGTCATCCGCCTCCCGGATTTGAACAGACTCGGCACAAACAAAAGCTTCCTCACGCTGGCCACACGTCAGATTTCCCGCCTGGAAAAATTCGACCCGGAACTCGCCGCGTTGCGCGCTCAGTCAGCTCCGTCAGACTCGCTCGTCAATGATGAGCAGTTCCACGCACAGATCCGCGATCTCACCAGCAAATACGGTGCCGCCTTGCTTCGCTCCGCCGCCGCGGCTTCCCCCAAAGACCAGCTCGCCATGCGTGCTGAGGCGAATGCCATCGCCGCCGGACAGCCCGTGCCCGATCCCTCCACCGACGCCACGACTTCGGGGGAGCACAAACGCTTTCGTGGCATCTACCGCCAGCAAATCGAGCAACTTGAGAAACGCCGCATGGAATCTGCGGAGGCCATGCGCGGGACCCTCGAAAGTGGTGTCAAAAACCTCGCCTCCAAGCGCCAGCAGGCGGGAGACCGTCTTGGCTCCGCCCGCTGCGATGCACTGCTCGCCAGCCTGCCCCCTCCGAAGCCTCTCAACAATGTGACTTCTTCCGGCACTCCGACTCTAGCCGCGGTGGCCGCCCCATCTCCTGTCACTGCGCCCCCGGCGCCCACCGCTGCTCCAATGCCGATCAATACGGCGGCTCCCAAAGTCCCCTTCGCGACCGGTGTCAAAATCGAAGTCATGATCGGTCGTCCCGCCAAAACCGAGGGCGGTGACTTTGACGACGAGATGCAGGTGATCAATCCGCGTGTCAAATTCACCAATACTTCGACCGCTCAGGCCTACGATGGCTACACGGTGAGTTTCATCCTTCTCGGCGAAAGCACAGTGGACATGAAAGTCGCCAAAGTCCTGCAGCGGGAGGATTTCCCGGTGTCCATCCCCATCCGCCAGGTGTTTGAAAACAAGCTGCCCAGTGTCACTACTCAGTTTGACACCACAGGTGCTGTGTTTGGTTTCAAGTATCAAGGCTGGATCGTCCAGGTCACGGATCCGAATGGTGCGATCGTCCTGACCAAATCCACCTCGTCGGCATTTGAGAAACTGGCGGAAAAGGTCAAACTGATGAAGGCCGACGAGTGCTATGACAAGAAGCTCACGAGCGTCTCAGACCCCGATAGACGTTTTTAGGCCGGACGGCAATGAACGGTGTTCGTGATTGAACTGCCCGCCACCTCATACTATGAGGCAGGCCACCCATGTTTCGCGCCCTCCTCACGTCCCGTCTCCAGGCAGCCTTCACCGCCGCCGGCATTGATCTGCCCGAAGGTTTCACCCCCGGCGTCGTCATCGCATCCGACACACGCTTTGGCGACTACCAGAGCAATGCGGCGATGATCCTGGCCAAGCAGCTCAAGACGAATCCACGTGCTCTCGCGGAACAGATCAAGGCGGCGCTTCAGGTTGAGGACCTGTGCGAAAAAATCACCGTGGACGGCCCGGGCTTTCTAAATCTCACGCTCAGCCCTGCCGCACTGGCCCAGAGGCTCTCCGTCATTGTCAAAGATGACCACGTCGGCGTCCCCCAGGTGGAAAAGGCCAAGACCATCGTGGTCGATTTCTCCGCGCCCAACATCGCCAAGCCCATGCATGTGGGCCACATCCGCAGCACCTTCATCGGCGATTCCCTGGCCCGCGTGGCCCGCTTCATTGGTCACAAGGTCATCACCGACAATCACGTCGGCGACTGGGGCACACAGTTCGGCATGATCATCCACGGCTGGAAGACGCAGCTTGATCAATCCAGGCTCAAGGCGGACCCGATTCATGAACTCGTTAGCGTTTATAAATCCGTGAACGCCGCCGCGAAAGCGGATGAAGCCGTGCTCGAAACCTGCAAGGCTGAACTCGTGAAACTGCAGCAGGGCGATGCCGAAAACCTCGGCATCTGGAAGGAATGCGTGCGCCTCACGCTCGAACAGCTCGAAAAAGTGTACGGTGCCCTCGACATCAAGTTCGACTATTACCTCGGCGAAAGCTTCTACAATGACGCCCTGGCCCCGCTGGTGGCAGAGATGCTCAATCAAGGCATCGCCACGATCAGCGAAGGTGCCACCGTGGTCTTCAGCGACGGCAGCGTGAAGCCTGAGAACGACCCCTTCCTGATCCGCGACAAGGACGAGTGGAAGCCCGCCCCCTGCATCATTCGCAAAGGCGACGGCGGTTATCTCTACGCCACCACCGATCTCGCCACCATCGACTACCGCGTGAAGGAATGGCAGGCAGACGAAATCTGGTACGTCGTCGGCGCACCGCAGCAGCTGCACTTCCGCCAAGTCTTCGCCGCCGCTCAGCGTCGTGGCATCACCACCAAGATGATTCACATCGCCTTCGGCAGCATCCTCGGACCCGACGGCAAGATGTTCAAAACCCGCAGCGGCGAAACCGTCGGCCTCCTCGAAGTCATCGACGAAGCCATCGAGCGCGCGCGCGCCGCTGCCGATGAAAAAGAGCAGGGCCTTAGCGACGCTGAAAAAGACGAGATCGCCCGCATCATCGGCGGCGGCTCCGTCAAATACGCCGAACTAAGCCAGAACCGCCTCACCGATTACAAGTTCAGCTGGGACAAGATGCTGTCCCTGCAAGGCAACACCGCGCCTTATCTCATCAACGCCTACGTCCGCACGCGCGCCATCTTCCGCAAGCTCGATGGAGAAGTCACTCTCACCGAAGATCTCGCCATCACCGAACCCGCCGAACGTGCCCTCGCGATGAAGCTCGCTCAGTTCGCTGAAAACGCCCACGACATCCTCGACGATCACCGCCCAAACCTGCTCGCGAATTACCTCTACGAACTCGCAGACACCTATCACAGCTTCTACGAAGCCTGCCACGTCCTGCGTTCCGAAGGCACCGCCCGCAACACTCGCCTCACCCTCTGCGAAGCCACCGGCCGCGTGCTCAAGACCGGCCTCGGCCTGCTGGGCATTCAGACGACGGAGCGGATGTGATCAGGCAGATCGCGCATCATCAACCGTGTACGTGAGAAAAAATTCCAGCCTGTGATCCGCTCTCAGGAGGAGGTGGGCGGCTGGCCCAAACTGACGGAATAAGGAATCGCTGGCACGCCCCCCATTCGTCATTCATCATTCGGCCTTCGTCACTTTTTCCTCCCATGCCCGTCCCTCTTCTCGACGTCAACGCCCAGAACCTGCCCCTCGAATCCGAACTCCAGGCCGCCTTCACGCAGGTGCTGCATCATGGCAGGTTCATCATGGGGCCGGAGTTGGAGACCTTTGAAAAAGAAATCGCAGAGATGGTGGGCGTGAAGCATGCGCTGTCTGTCTCCTCCGGCACCGATGCCCTGCTGCTGGCCCTCATGGCGCTGGACATCAAGGCGGGTGATGAAGTTCTCTGCCCTGCGTTCACCTTCTTTGCCACGGCCGGAGCCGTCTCACGCCTCGGCGCTGTGCCGGTGTTCACAGACGTCTGCCCCGTCTGCTTCAACATGGACGTGAACGATGCACGGAAAAAGATCACCGAAAAGACCCGCGCCATCATCCCTGTCCATCTCTTCGGCCAGTGTGCGGACATGATTCCCATCCTCGCTTTGGCCAAGGAACACGGCCTCAAAGTGATCGAGGACGCGGCACAGTCGATCGGCGCCAAATACCGCGGCGAAAGCAGCGGCACGCTGGGAGATTTCGGCTGCTATAGCTTCTTCCCGAGCAAGAATCTCGGCGGCTTTGGCGACGGCGGCATGCTGGTGACGAATGATGACGCACTGGCCGAGTACGCCCGTGTGCTGCGTGTTCATGGCGGCAAGCCCAAATACTACCATCACTACGTCGGCGGCAATTTCCGCATGGACACGCTGCAATGCGCCCTGCTGAGCGTGAAGGTGAAGCGCTACGCGCAATACACAGCGGATCGCCGGCGCAACGCCGCGCACTACATCGAGGCACTGTCGAAACTCCCCGGCGTCGTGCAGGCTGATCCTGCGCACTGCAAATGTGTCAGCACCCAGGACACCTGGCTGACTGCACAGAATGCCAAGATCGTGCTGCCCGTCAGCTACGAGCACAACGAGCACATCTGGAACCAGTTCACCATCCGCGTGCTGGGCCACCAGCGTGATGCACTGCGCGACCACCTGGTGGCCAAAAAAATCGGCTGTGACATCTACTATCCCGTCACGCTCGATCAGCAGACCTGTTTTGCCGGTCTTCCAGCAGCCTCTCTCTCAGGCTGCGAGGTTTCCCATCGCGTGGCAGGTGAGGTGCTCAGCATTCCAATCTATGGCGAACTTACCGAAGCGCAGCGCAATGAAGTGATCGCGGCGATTGCGGAGTGGCTTGCATAAAAAAAGCCGGACAAATTTTGTCCGGCTTCTGAGTTCACACCAACCGACGGACAAAAGTGT